>JBDGTY010000055.1:0-2173 GCA_042216335.1 Candidatus Nanohalobium sp. | reverse complement strand
ACTTCGAATCCAGTATCAGCTCGTCTTTGCTCTTCAGCCGCCACTCGATAGAATCCTCTTTAGACAAACCAAGAATAGATGCCAGTGTCTTTGGAATTTCCACCAGGTACTTTGACTCCTTTTCTTCCCTGACTTTGTCCTCAGAACTTTCTCCTTTCTTGTCTTGGAAGGTGTAGGCTTCGATGTTTTCAGTATCCAGTTTTTTCTCGACTTCTTCCTGTTCTGTGAACCAGATCTCTGCGTTGTTCCCGGAAAAGTCGCGGAGCCATCTGAGCTGGGTGTGTCTCAGTCCGTCGCCTCGTGTCTTGACTTCCACGAACCGGTATTCTCCTTTCTGGTTGAATGTGAGGAAGTCGGGTACTCCGGGCCTGAAGACTTCCGAGAACCTTGACTCGGTGTCCTCCATGATCTTCCTGCTGATTATCTCACATATCCTCGGGTACTTCTCCTCCAGGTCCTCCAGCATGCCGGGCGTCGTCCTGACGACGTGCTCCCAGTTCGCCTCTAGAAGTTCCTGCGCATACTTCTCAGAGGCTGTCAACTCGGCCTCTTCTTCGAAAGGTATCATTATTAGGTTCTTGAGGTGTCGGTTTCTTTATCTCTTGAAAACCAATTAAATAATTTATGACTGTTTGGTAAACATATAAGGTTCGGGGAGAATCTGAGCAGTCATGCCGCGGTTGAAGGAATTGATCTATCTGAGGATGTCTCGTGGAACAGCGGAAGAGATGTTCCGTATGAATCTCTGGAAGAGTTGAGAGATTATCTGGCTGACTTTGTGGATGAAGAGGATATGGATCCTGGAGAGTCAATAGTTGCTCCTTTGCCTGATGCAGAAGGCGAAGAAGGTTTTTTGGAAGTTCCAGAGTTATCATCGCTTCTTGGCGGCGGAGAAGAAGTTGAGGAGGATCTGGCTTCAGAGGATGAAGTGTTGTCGATGATGGATGAGGTGTACAACGCCTTTGAGGACATATTTGAGGTTGAGATTCCTGAGGATGCTAGAACACGGATGAAAAGGAACACGGTTTACGATGAGTCGCCTCTATTCAACCTGAGAAATGCTTTACCTAGTTATGATTTTGTAGCTCCTATGGCTGTTTCAGGGACTCTGGCAACAGCAGGCGTGATAGCTAATTCGTGGAGGGCGTTAGAGATGAGCGATCGTGTGCTTGAGGAAACAGGTAATTTCGCAAAGTCGACGGAGGTTTTCAACAAGGCTCTAGGCCTAAATGATGAAATAGCGATGACTGTGATGGGGGCAGGAGCCCTCTACGCGTTTAAGAACTCTTACTGGGATGTGAAAAACGAGTTCACTGGCAAGTATAAACCTGATATGTCTCCTCTCGTGGAGTCACTGGATCTAGGAGGCCGTGACTATAAGATAGCTATCACTCCTGACAGAATTACCTCGGAATCAGCTCTCTATACTGGTGTATCCGAGAGTTTGCACAGGCTGCAGGACGCAGTTGACTCTCCCACTCATCATGATCCGCTTCTGGATGAAGGCATGGATGTCTTTGCTAAATATCTGATTGCTGAAAAGTTTGAGGATAACGACATCTTGACGGATATTGACCATGATTTGAAGGCCAGAATGATTAAGTTCGACCATCTGATAGACGCCTACGGAATACTCAAGAACAATGGCGGTTTTATGACGGACGAAAGAACGTTCATTGACGCAGGACTTGATCCTGAAGAGAGCCTGAGAGCAAGTAAGCACGCTAAAAATCACGTGTCAAGAGATGACAGGACTCTTGACCAGTTATTCGGCTACTCTGTCGGAGGGGCCTACCTGATAATGGAATATGAAAAAGGAAACCTGGACCCTGCTGAAGTCCTGAGAGAAGGCAGAGATGCCTTGCCCGAGAACTTCCAGGAAGTATACAATATGTCCTTCATGCAGAACCTGTGAAAGGCAGGTGCCTATTTATTCCTCCCGGGCTTCTTTCTCCTTTTCGAAGATTTCCGGTAGTTTCTCGACTATGTGGTCGACTGCTTTTTCATCGGTTGGTACGGTGAATCTTTTGTTGTAGTTTACTGTTTCGTCATCGTTGTAGTAGCCGGTGCTGATCTGTAGGAAGGTGTTTTCGCTGCCGTCGTCCTGTATCGCCTTGTTTCGGCTTACTTCGATGAATTTTTCTCCTGGGAAGTTTCCGTAGTCCTGTCTTTC
>JBDGTY010000054.1:11879-16976 GCA_042216335.1 Candidatus Nanohalobium sp. | reverse complement strand
CCCGGCGTATTTCGGTTAACTCCTAACGCCGGACTCATTTTTTAAGTAGGATACTTCTTTTGGGTAGCCAGACACGGAGGCTACTAGAAAATGGGTATACACAACAGACAGCAAAAGTTAGAAAGAAGGCGTAAAAACGTCCAAAACTCGGATAAAATCAGTGAAGAGAACAAGGAGTATTTTGAAGATGTCTACAAGTGGCTCAGAAGAACACCCGGATCTCAAGGCGACAGAAGTACTGCACGGATAGAGAGATATCTATGTAGCCTTCATCAGATGATGAAGCACCATGACTTTTCCATTCAGCCCCTGAATCAGGAAAAAATTAATGAAATCTTCTTGTCCATTCAGGAAAGCGCCTACAGAAATAAAGGTCAGGGAAGCTACAGCGCATCAACCAAGGCGGAGTACAGGAAACTTGTCAAAAGACTATGTGAGAAAGAAGGTAAGCTCGACCTCCTGCCTAAAGACCAGTCTGGAAAGATAGATCTCAAAACTCATGTAACTCAGAGTGAGATGAAGAAGACCCGGCCTGACCAACTTCCTAGCGTCGAGGACGCCAAAAAATAGCCAAGAAAATCGAAGAGCAAAGTGCTGAAGGAACAAGTTTACGGAACCTAGCCCTTTTCTATGTAATGTATGAATCAGGAGCTCGTATAGGCGAAATACTAGAGATAAGAATTAGAGATATAGATATACAGGGTTCAAAAGCAGTAACTATCTATATCACTGGCAATAAGGAGTTAGATGACAGAGAAAATCTTTTCGTCATCTCAGCTCCTATAATCAAGAGATACATAAAATCAGGGCATCCTAGCCCTGAAGATAAGGATGCCAACCCTATTCTTGGAGAGTACCTCGCATTCAGCTGGAGAAAATACAACCTAGAGAATTGCAGCTGCCGGACACCTTCCTCGAGAAACACGGCCTGGGGGATTACAGGCCATAATTCCTGGGCGAGAGACAGGCGATGACGGGCCAGAGCAGGCAGTAGGGCATCAGTCCCGAACCCTGCACACCTTCCTGAGGCAGGCGAGACCAGGCTAGACCCAGGCCAGAAGCCCTGAGCCGTCAATCTGGTCAGTAACGCCTATCTGAAAAAATAAGCTAGCTAGTCGGCCCTCAATATCCCTTCTCACACGGTAATTCTGGATGCGTGCGCACATGCGCGTTTGGTTCAAGAAAATCAGGAAAAATTTCCGATCCAGAAACGAGGTGCCTAAACCTGGAGATGAAAGAAGAAGATGAGTAGCAGTTACTGTTCTAGGTAAAGTAGCTTACCGATCTCGTTTACTATCTCTGAGTCGGAGTTCAGTCGGTAGTACTCTTGTTTTCCGCCTGTTGGTGCTTCTTCTATGATTCCTAGTTCTTTGAATTTGTCCCATCTTCTGTATAGTGCGTCTCTGGATACGTTTGAGGCTTCTGCTAGTGAGGATTTCGTGTACGGTATTTTTGGGTTTTCGAGTAGGACTCGCATGACTTTTTCTGTTACTTCATCTATGATGAGGTTGTATTTTCTGTCTGCACTGTTGCGGGGGGAGGGGTTATCTTTTGTGGTTGGCATGTTGAGATCACGGAATAGTTGCTTGGGCGGGGTGTTGATGGCGGATATACCATGCCTTCGAGATGTGTCTGTGTTTTGTGTTTGTAGGTGTTTGTTTAAATAAATGTATGTCTTCCACATCATTATTGGTGTTTTGGTTTACACATCTGTATGTCTTCACGACAACCTTTAAGTATAGGGTTCTCGAATACTAAAGCGGCGTGATATGCCATGAAGATTAGCGACCTACACATATCTTTACTAACCAAGATGTGGCACAAAGGCGCCATAGGGATGAATTACAAGCCCGTTGAGAAACTGATGAGCGGGATTCCCTCCGATCAAAGAGGGGATGCGAAGGAAGCGATGGATGAGCTAGTACAGGAAGGAATCTGCGCCTTTAGAACAGGAAAGGGCGAAAAACTGGCAGCAATCCTAAGTGAACAGGTAGAGAAAGTGAGAGAAATCCTTCGAGGAGAAGTCCCTGACTACGTCTTAAACCTGCATTAAGGTTAGTCAATCTACAGACCCACAGGTCCTTTGGGCGGGCCCTGTGGGTATATTCCTATACCTCATATAAAAAACATGCTAAGGATATTTCTACTTCTATCCTTGATGAGATCATTCTTTTCCAAGTAGTTTAGAGCGTCATTGAGTTGTTTTCGCTGTAATTAAGGGTCTCTGTCTATCTTATCTCTCTGCCGCCACGTGCCTCGCGTGTTGTCGATGTACTCCAAAGACGATAATGTATATCCTCCAAGATATCCGCCTCTAGACTTCTTCTAGTTCCAGATTCCCTTTATCGTTAATCTTCCACTCGAGCTCCTGGCCATCCTCCCAGTCTTTTGCCTTCCTCATATTTTTAGGTACAGTAATCGTGGCCTGGTCATTCTGCTTCTTGACCTGAAGCTTGTAACTCATACAGTTAAAGAGATAGTTAAAATACTTAGAACTAGGGTGTCAAATTATCCTTAAAACACGGCACAAAGGGCTACCCAAAGATATCCCGGCCCCGGCGTTTTCTGTCGTGTTCGTGTGGTGGTTCAGTGAAGTTTTTCTGGTATCCTGGTTTCCTCCAGCAGTTTTTCCCACCTTTCTGGCAGGTGGTCTAGGTGCTGTAGTGGGATCTGATCTCCGAATCTTTCGTGTATTTTCTCGGCGTTTTCCTCTTCCTGTTCTCTGGTGCTGAGTACTTCGTGGTAGATTCTTCCTTTGCCGTGTTTGAGTCCCCAGTCGCCGTTGGGTTTTTCTGCCTCTGATGTCCAGCCCCCGCCTCTTTCCGTGAACTGCCAGTAGCTCCATCCGCCTGTCTCTTCTGCCTGGTCAGTCATCTTCTCCATGTAAGGCCTTGTTGTTCCTCCGCTGAACTCTGTCATGACTGCCGGTATGCTCAGTCGCTGGCTGGCGTCTCTGGCGTTCCAGTTGATTAGTTTGTGTTTCAAGTCTCCGAAGATCGGTGCATAGTTGTGATATGAGAAAACCAGTTCCTCAGCAGGATCCTGTACTCCTTCCAGGCTGGTAGGGAGTCCTAGGTTGAAGGATGCGGCCGAGGGCTCGATCCAGATCGGTGTCTCGGAATCTACTTCTCTTATACCGTTTATCGCCCGGTTGTAGAACTCTGGGAGGGTTTCCTTTTCGAACTCTCTGAGTGCAGGCATCATCTCTGTATATTGTATGTTGAGTGGTGGAACGGGCTCGTTCATGAGTTCGTAGCCTATCACGTTCCGGTTTCCGCTGAAGTTCTCTGCTGCCTTCATCCAGGACCTTATGTAGTGATTCTGGATCTCTTCCTCGTTCTCCCAGAAACTTTTGAACGCCTCTGAAACAGCCGGCTTCAGGTAGTTTTCCTGCCACATGTGGGCGACATCGTCGTAGTCGTAGCTCTCCAGGGATTCCTGGCTCGAGTTCACGGCCCAGTCAGGAGCTCCGTCCCCGCCGAGCAAGTGGCCGTAGAGATCTTGGTGCATGTCAAGCACGACATAAATGTCTTCGTCGGCAAAGTCCGAGACAAAGTCTTCCACCCTGTCCAGGTACCCGGTATCGAAAACTCCCTTTTCCGGTTCGATCGCCGCCCACTGCAGTCCGAACCTGACAAAGTTGAAGTTCCAGTCATCGCTCATGGCTTTTATTTCATCCCTGCCGAACTCATCAGCTTCCGGCAGGTAAGGCTCCTGCTTGTAGACCACGTTAGCACCCCTGGCAGCTGGCTTGTCCTCAGTATTGTCACCTGTTCCTCCTGCGGAGGAAGTCGATGGCTTGCTGACTGCTCTGGAACCTGCTGAAAGAACACCTGCTCCTGCCAGGCCCTTACCCATACTCCTCAGGAAGCTCCGCCTGGTGCTTTTACCGCTGAGATATTCGTAAGCCGGATCAGCCATCAAATACCTTCGAAGTTATGGCCAGAAGTCTTTATTTATCTGATGGAGGGTAGGAGCTGTCTCAGGGACTGAATCCTTCTTTTACTGACGGAGGAGAGGAGGAAGATGCCTGCTCTAATCCTTGATGTCTGCTACGTCTCCCAGCGTCGCCTTCCTCGAATCTGAATCCGAGGTATCATCATAGTTCGTAACTTCCGGGTTGACGTATAGTGTGATGTCTAGTTCCTTGGAGAGCTTTCCTGCCAGGCTTTTGTCAGGTTTCAGTTCTTCTCTTTCGACTTTCTTGATGACGGACTCTTTTTCGTTGAGTTCGTCGGCGAGCTCCTTTATGGACTGTTCCCTGTCTTCTCTTGCGTCCCTTACTCTATCGCCGTAGTTGTTGGCGAGTGTTTTCTGGCTGCTTTTACGTGTTCTCTTTTTCTTTTTCTTCTTTTTGCTTTTCTTCTCTACTTTTTCGCCCATCTCGGCGCACGAGTCGCATACGTGCATTACTGCGCCTTCTATCTTGGCTTTTGTGGTTGAGTCGACTTCTTTTCCGCAGATCTGGCATTTGGACATTGAGGTTCACGAACGGTTTAGTGGTTCAAAGTTTGGTGCTGTACGTGAGAAAGGGTTTCCCAAACTTAATAATCCAACTACTCACGGACCCTGGAGACCACCATGCCGTAGACCAGGCTGCCGACCGCGATGCTAAGGAAGCCCAGGCCTGTGAAAAGAAAGACGTTTTCCGGGCTTACGATCGAGGTCTCCGCAGCAGTCCTCGCAGCTTCAGCTCCTTCGTTCAGGGCCATGGTGCCTATACCGCCTGAACCGCCCGTCTCCGCTGCCTTCTGGTACACTGGCTGCTTCAGTGCTCCAAGAGCTAGACCTGCGCCTACCCAGGCCGATACGATGCTGGAAGTCAGCGAAAACTTGACCTTCCGGCTTCTTCCCTCTATTATGGCCTCTGTCTTGCTCGTCGGCTGGTAGACCACTCTTCGCCTGCCTTCCTCTGAATCCTTCTCAAGCAGGCCTGCCTCCCGCAGCTGATCCAGGTGTGAGGAAACGGTGGACTTGCTCTTCCCGACTTTCTCACTCAGCTCTGTGGGTGTCGGCTCGCCGGAAAGCGCCTCGTTCAGTATCTTGATCCGTGTCGGAGAGGAAAGCGCCTTGACGGTTTTGAAATCGAGTTCCATA
>JBDGTY010000054.1:0-11779 GCA_042216335.1 Candidatus Nanohalobium sp. | reverse complement strand
CTTGATCCGTGTCGGAGAGGAAAGCGCCTTGACGGTTTTGAAATCGAGTTCCATAACAACACTGGCAGCGGTCAGTTATTTTTAATTTATGCTTTTCTGTTCGGTTAAAATCGAATACCTCAGTCGCTGGATTTTTAAACGAAGAAGAACTGAAGTTGAGGGGATTCGGTGTTCAGGTGCATAACCTCGACCTAAAACGGCCAAACCGCCCCTACCTATAAAAAAGAGGACTGACAATACGTCATTGGTGAATTAACATGGTAGACGTACTTAAGAAGTCTGGAGTCCGTGACGCCGCTGACGGCGTCAACGTAGGAAGCGACTTCTACGACGCACTCGACGACGAAGTCAAAGACCTAGTCGAGAGAGCAGTAGAAAGAGCTCAGGAGAACGGACGAAAGACCGTCAAAGCAAGAGACGTATAAGTGACGAAAACCCGGAAGGGTTTTCTGAACCGCAGGAAATCTTCCGATTTCCGAGTCTCTTCACAATTTTCCCTCCCCCTAAATCTTTCTTCTTTTTCCAAATTTTCCAACAAAAAGTATAGGAAAAGATCTAGAACTCTTCCTGGCGCCGCTTTTTCTCCTCAAGAACCTTCTCAACTATATCCAGCGCGTTTCTCAGTTCCTCAACTGTTTCAAGGTTCTCAACAGGCAGCCTGCCTAGATCCCCATCGTTTATTTCGATAACGGCTTTGCCGTCCTGGTCCTCGACAGTGAAGTTTAGAACATCGTAAGGTCCTTGGTCAAATTCGTATAGTACTTCGTTCATACAGAAAGTTTCTCTCCAGCAGTTTTATTCCTTTCCTATAATATCCAGTGCCTTCGCCAGTCCATTCTCCGCCCCTTCCTTGTTCGGGGCCTGGGACTTCACGCGGATCTTCGGGGAGCTTCCTGAAGGCCTGACAAGTACGGAAGCGTCGCCACAGGTGAACTTGACGCCGTCCGCTGTGGAGTCGATATCAAGTTCAGAAACAGCCTTCGTCCTGAACTTCTTCATCTCTCTGTTCCTTTTATTCCTGTCGTCGTATTCAACGTTCTCCTTCTCCAGGAAACTTTCCGGAACTTTCTCCAGCTTCCCATCGAAGTCGATGGAGGCTGCGAGAGCGCCTGCCAGAGTGCCAGAGTTGTAGTTGATGAGCTCCGGGAAGCAGTAATGGCCGTTGGGCTCGCCCGAGAGCACCGCACCCTCCTTCAGCATCCTGTCAACGACGAAAGGGTCGCCTACACGGGTGTAATGTACCTTATCGGCGAACTCCTCTAGGTTCTTCGAGGTATCGACCGACGCCACCACCTCGCCGGAAAAAAGCTGGGCGAAGATACAGAACAGGTCGTCGCCCGAAATCCAGTCGCCGTCAAAGTATACCTGGACCCGGTCTCCGTCGAGGTCGGTCGCCAGGCCCATGTACGCATCTTCCTCTTCAACTTTTTCGGCTAGCTCTCCCAGTATTTCGGGCCTGGGATCCGGAGGATTCCTGTAGATTCCTTCTCTGCCCTCTGCCAGATCGATCACGTCGAAACCAAGTCTCTCCAGGACTTCGGGCAGGAAGTTTCGCGTGGCTCCTCCCATGCTGTCGACCACGACTCTCCTGTCGAACTCTCCGCCTTTCTGCCTGACGTACTCCACTACATCTTCGATATAATCCTCTCCGGGTTCTTCCAGCTTCCTTATATCGCCGTTTCCATCTGGAAAATCCTCTTTGTGGAAGAACTCTTCCAGCATATTTAGATCGTCGTTGAGGAAGCCGTTTCCCCTTGGGTACATGAACTTCAGGCCGTTGAACTCCAGAGGCATGTGAGAAGAAGTGACCTGGACGCTGACAGCGTCTTCCCTGCTTCCGTGGAATGACGTGTAATCAGTAGGGCCGACACCAGCATCGACCACATCAACGCCTATAGATGTGATGCCTTCTACCAGACTCTTCTTGAGGCTTTCAGAGCTTTCCTTGTTGTCCCTGCACACTACGACTTTCTCTCCACTGTTTTCCAGGACCCATTTTTCCAGGGATTTTCCCATCCTCTCCACGAATTCCTCATCCAGTTCTTCAGGATATCTGCCGCGTACATCATACCTTTTGAACACTTTCTCAGGTTTCATGCTTTTCAGCCTCCTCCAGTGCATCGCTCAGCGAATGCTTCTCTCTGTCGAATTCGAAGCCCGGGACTCCTGCCTTCTCTATCTCTCTTTTCTGGTCGTCGATTAGGAAGTCGATGTCTGCCACGTCTTTCGAACCTTTCTCCACCACTATTGTCTTGTCGAATTTATCCTCTACTCCAGCACCTTCGATCTTCTTTTTCTGATAATATTTCTGTCCACGGGTAATCAGGACTAGTTCATGGTCGGTAGAACTGATATCTGAAATGTCATCGTATACGAAACCTCCCAGCTCTTCCATAGCATCGTAAATTCTTTCCACGTCTATGCCGCAAATCTCTGCGTGTATCTCCGGGCTGTAGACTCCGTGCTCATTGTATGGGGAGGTTTCTACATGTTCAAGTCCCTCCACTTCTTCCTTCAGATATTCGTTGAAGCTGTCGGTGTCGAAGATGACGCGGTCGAAGTCTATGCCGATCCTCAATTTTTCCTCACCGAGCTTCTGAAAGTTTGATTATCATCTGCCGCTTTGCGCTGCGAAACGACTCTATTGGTTTTGATCTTTCCTCACCTGTTCCTGGTCTACATACACTGTTTCCCTGGGTTTCACGTTTTCCTTTACGACTGTTCCCGGCCCGACTTTGGAGTTGCTTCCAATCTCTATTCCCGGCATTATTGAGCAGTTAACTCCGATGTCGACGTTTTCCCCGATGAAACATCCGAGTGAATTTCTTCCTGATCCTTCCTTCCTGTCCTTTCCCATCAGATCGACTTCTATCTCTGGTCTGTCTCCCTCCTCCCGGAAGCCACGGTTTGCTACAATAGTGCCGGCACCTATCTTTGTGTTTCTTCCGATGATTGAGTCTCCTACGAAGCCTGAATGTGTTGATGCTCCGGGCTGAAGTATCGAGTTCTTTATCTCGCTGTTTGCGCCGGCCACAGTGCTCTCCTCTAGTACTGACCCGTTTCGGAGGATTGCGTTGTTTCCGACCACGGCATTTCTTCCGATGTAGGCTGGTCCCTTCACGACAGCGTTCTCGTATACTGTGGCTCCTTCCTCGATTATGACTTTTCCTTTGACCTGTGCTGACTCGGCTATCTCGGCTGAACCGCTGATACTTCTCTCTTTTTCTGCCATCAGCTCGTTTATTACATCGAAGAGGTCCCAGGGATACTTTATCGAGCCGGGCTCCTCCTCTATCTTGACTACTTCTGCTGGATTTTCTTCCATCATGCTTGAGAGTGCGTCTTCGTACTGGTACTCCCACTCCTCTACCGAATCAAGGTGATCGAAGAATTCCGGACTGAGAAGGTACATTCCGACGACTTTTCTGTCGCTGGGGGCCTCTCCTGGCTCCGGCTTCTCCACTATATCTGTAGCTTTTCCATCCTCTACGTCCAGTATGCCGTACTTCTCCGGCTCCTTAGTTTCTGAAGAAACGAATACAATTTTTGCGTCTTCCCTCTCTGCTTTCTGCATCATTGGTTCGAAGAGTTCCGACGCACGGGAACGGTAAGGCGTTAAAACCAGAAACTTGTCATCCAGGAACTCCCGTGCCTGATTCAATGCGTGGCCCATGCCGTTCGGCTCCTCCTGTACAACATATCTATCGGCAGCGCCTCCAAGTTCTTCTTCTATATTTTTCTCCGGGCCCTGTACGACTATGACTTCTTCGACGCTAGCCTCTCGTAACTCTTCGATAGTATGCTCTATAATCGGCTTTCCTAGGATATGGGTCAGTGCCTTGTGTCTCTTATCGCTTAATGGTTTGAACCTGCTTGACTCGCCGGCGGCCAGTATTACTGCTTTCACGTTCCAAGCTTTGTTCTGCAACTTTAATATTCCATTCTACAGGGCTACCAGCGCCACTGCTGACACTATGATCACGGCTCCTATAAGTTTCCTGAGTATGTCCTCCTCCCTGAAGAACCGTCCTCCTATCAGCACTCCGAAGACTCCTGAAGTCTGCTTGATTATCGTGGTTTCAGAGGCCGAAAGCATCGAGTAAGCGTAGATCCCGGCAACCGCGCTCAGGGCTGTAATAGCTCCCATCGCGAACACATCCTTCCTCAGGTAGCTTTTCCTGTCTATGCTTATCGAACGCTTCCTCTTCCATATCCAGAATCCTGTCAGGGCTGCGATATACGTCATGTAGGAGAAAAGCAGGGGATGCGCGTTCGTGGCCCCGAAACGTGAAGCCAGAGCCCAGATACCGAACAGGAATGCCACAGACAGCGCCATCAGTGCGCCACGGTTGCTGACGTTCTCGATAGGCTGCTTCAGGCCCTTGTCAGAAACCATGATATACGATCCAACTGTGCCCAGCAACGCACCTCCCAGAACCATCTTGCTGAAGCTTATGCCCAGAACCAGTGGCTCAAGGATCGCCACGAAAATAGGGGTGGTCTGGCGCAGAGGCTCAGTCATCGAGATATCGGAAATACGCATCGCCTCCACGTAGATATAGGTCGTGGCCACGACAAGACCTCCCGAGACAACTACAGCAAGAAGAACGCCAGGAGTCAAGGTTAAGCCGCTCTTCAGGTAAAACCATGCAGCAAAAGGAAAAAGCAGGATAACTCCGTAAACCTGCCCCATAAAACCAATCTCGACAGAGGAAAAGTCACGTGAGACATGCTTCCTGAAAGACTCTCTGGAAGCAGAAACAAAGGCAGAGAAAAGCGCCAAGATGACACCGATATCCATAACTCTGCTCACGCACAAACGGTTAAAAATTCTACTTGCTGATCTCGCCGATGTCGGTCCGGGCGTCCGGGACGAACTTGGTGCCTAGGATCGTGTTGTTGGCCTCTACGAAGCTTCTGGCGCCGATAAGTGATTCGCGGATGACTGTCCCGGGCTTCACATTGCATTCTTCTCCCAGTACGCAGTTCTCGGCTGCGACGAATGAGTCCAGGATGTTTTCCCTGAATAAGAGGCAGCTCTCGACGCTGCACTGGTCGAGCTGGGAATCCTCTATGACTGTGGAGTCTTTGATTACTGTTCCCGGCTCTACTCGAACGTTCTCTCCGATTATGCACTGGCCTTTCAGGACTGCGCCGGCCTCGACAACAGCATCTTCTCCGACGACTATGTTTCCTTCGAGTACTGCGTCGTCGCTGACCTCCGCACTGTCATCTATCTCTGTCTCGGTTACTGTGGCTTCTCTCTTTATCCTGTCTGCTTCCCACAGTTTCTCACCTGATCCGATGTCGATCCAGTAGTCTTCGGCGATGACGAAGTACGCAGAACTGTCATCGACGGTTTTCTGGACTGCGTCTGTCAGGCTGTCTTCCTCCTCGTCCAGTGAGCTGATCGTGGTGAATATCTCTGGTTTGAAGCAGTAGATGCCTGTGTTGATCAATGGGTTTTCCGGGTCTTCCGGTTTCTCCTCTATTTTCTTGACCTCGTCGTTCTCTATGCTGAGGACTCCGAACTTCTCCGGCCTGTTTTCATAAGTTGCGAGTATGCTGGTCGAATCCTCCTGCTCGAACTTTTCGATCAAACGGGAGATGTCTTTCTTCGAGATTATGACGTCTCCGTTCACCACTATGAAGTCGTCTTCGATGAAGTCGCAGGTCCCGACTGCCGAGGCCGTTCCCTCCAGTTCCTCCTGGTGTACGATGTTCACGTCCGTTCTTTCTCCGAACTCGTCCTCGAACATCTCCTCCTTGTAGTTCGTGACTATGTAGATCTCGTCGACGCCGTTCTCCCGCAATGCATCGATATTATGTTTTATTACGGGTTTTCCGGCTACTGGCATCAGTGCGGTAGGCATGGTTTCTGAAAACGGGAACATGTCCTCTTTCTTCTTTGCGGCGGGTATCACGGCTTTCATCTGGCGACTCCCTTGACATCAGGTTGTTCTGAAATCTTTTTATCGGAACTCATCAGCGAGCGGATCCGCTCCGAGGCCTCATCCACGGCATCGAAGACGCTGTCGAACTCCTCGCTGCATCTATCCTGTATGTCGAACAGTCCGTTCATGAAGCTGTCGACCTCTTCCTCATCTACCTCATAGTTCTCAATGCCTGCGGCGTCCAGTACTGCTTTTTCCAACACTCTGTAGAGCTGGTCGCGTGGGAACTCGGGAACCTCTAACTCTTCCTTGTTCTCCAGGTCGTAGATCCTCTGGTTCATCAGGTCGCCGAGAACTCTTCTCTCTCCCTCAACCACGAGGAACCTGCATTCCTCGTCCTGGAAGCCTTTGCCGTCGATTTCGCGGTGCTCCGACTTCAGCACCTCTGCGTCGAATTTCTCGCGGACTTCCTGGTTCTGGACACGGGCTTCGTCGCTCAGGCCCAGCCAGGAAGCGTTCAGCTCAACTCGTGTATCTCCGGAGGAGAATACTCCTTTACACTTTCCGATTGCTATGTTCTCATCTATCTCGCGGCTTCCGCTGCCGTCCGTCCTCAGGACCTTCTCGCCGCCTAGGTTCTCCGGCATCAGAAAGTCTATATCAGTTTCCTCGAACTCGAACTCATCTCCGAGTATATCCAGCACGTAGATGTCGTTCGACATCTTGTCCAGTACTGCTCCTCCCTTGACGTGGGCGAAGTCCACGGGCTGGAGAACCTTTTGGATTCCGAAGGAGGACTCGCGGAAGACCTCTATCCTTTCAACCTTCTCGTCTTTGACAAGTTCTTCCATTTTCTGGACTACTGGGTTCTCCCTCTCGATGAAGTCGACCTTGTAGTTCACTTTCGACCGGGAGGCCAGCTTCCTCTCGCTGATATGTTCGTCGCGGGTGACTGAAGGCGGTTTCTCAGTCAGGTGGTGGAAGTCGTGGCTCAGTGACTCAGCGATGTTCCTGCTGTGAAGCTGCGGTGGCCCGGCGTCGTAGATCAATACTTCTCCTTCTACCTCCTGGGCGGCCTGGTACAGCTCATCGATGCCGTCGTAGAACTCGATATCCTTTTCCAGCGTCTCCGCGAACTTCTCCGCTCTTTCCTCGGCTTCGAAGTCCTTGCAGTGCACTCCTTCGAACACGACATCTACTGGGAAGTAGTCCTCGAATTCTAGGAACTTTTCGAATCCGAGCCTGCCGATATCCTGGCAACCGATCTGGAAGACGTGGACTGTCACGGACTAGTGTTTAGTCTGGCCATAAATAGATGTTTTCCTCTCACAACGCCATTTTTATAGTTTGTTGCTTAAATGTAGTAACATGGTGAAGCATACTTTTCGAGATGAATCGGGGCTCGTGGAAGATGTCGTGCGTGAGGGGGAAGAGAAGAGTGAGGCTATAAGAAGGGCGCTTAGGGAATACACGGATAGTTCAACTTTTGGTATGTCAGATGAAGATTACAATAGGCTTGTGGATGAGATGGGTAACTACAACAGAGCTTTGCTCGAGGCTTCGAAAACAGGAGATCTAGAGCCTGTATTTGAAGCAGGGGAGCAGGTAATGGATATCAATGAGGTTATAGGTGATCTCCTGGCCAAGAGCTACGTAAGTTTAGAAGAGTCGATATTGGAGAGGCAGGAAGACCTGATCGACATTTCTCAGAGGTATATTCAGGACGTTGCAGAGGGAAACATGGAGGAGGCGAACAGGTTGATGGAATCAATGTATGAAAAAGATCCGGAGTACGCCGGAAAATTTGATGAAGCGATGAGCCTGCTCCGCCAACCATAGACGAGCCCATATTTAAAATTTAACTTGGCTTTTCAACTACACGAGGTTTGAAATCTAATGGGAGATAGACCGGCAAGTATCTACAGGGAGCAGCCGAACCAGCCGTACACTCGGCAGAGCCAGAAGAAGAGCGACAACTTCATAAAGGGAGCTCCGGCTCCACGAATCACTCAGTACCAGCAGGGAGCGAAGGAGAAAGGCCTGAATGAAGAGTTCGACAAGAAGGTGAAAATGGTCGCGGAAGAAGACGTTTCCATCCGTTCAGAAGCACTAGAAGCCGGTCGTGTAGCGATCAACTCCTACATGTCCAAGGAGCTTGATCCAGAGGAAGAGTACTACTTCGAGATCCTTCCTTACCCACACCACGTCCTCAGATACCACCCACTGGCTGGTGTGGCACAGGCAGACCGTTACTACGAAGGTATGCGTAAGCCATTCGGACGTCCGATCGGTCGAGCAGCTATCGTTGACGAGGGACAGAAGATCTACGAGGTAAAAGTCGACGAAGGCGATGTTCAGGTAGCCAGAAAGGCTCTTGAACGCGCCAACCACAAGATGCCTGTTCCATGTAGAGTTAAACTGGTTCAGGAAGAGGAGTAGATTTTAATTTATCCCCGCCGCATTATTCTTCAATGGTTCAGTGGAAAGGAAACGTTCAGAGGGAAGAGGCCGGTGAGAAGGCCGCAAACCTGGAATCTCTGGAGAACTTCGAGGTACCGAACTTCTTCGTACTGACTAAGTCAGAGGTAGAGGATTTCTTGGAGTCGCGTGATCCTCAGAGGATCGCCAACCAGAAGATCCCGGAAGACCTGGTTGAGAAGGTGAAGTCCGCGTACCAGGACATCGGTATGGCATCCGAGGTCAGGAACGCGTCGGGCCAGGCAAGAAACCTGGTCGGCAACCAGAGGGAAAGCCAGAGGGTATCAGTCAGGATAAGCTCTAGCGAAAACCTGGCGGAGTACAAACTAAACGTGGGTGCTTCAGGGCTTGAAGAAGCTTTAAGAAAGGTTCTGAGCTCTTACTACCGGGAGAACTCTGACACGCCTGCGATAATTTTCCAGAAGATGATAGAGCCGGAGTACACCGGAGCGGTCATCAAAAACTACACGAGAAGGCATTCGCTCGTAGAGATAGTCGAAGGACTGGGCCACTCGCTTGAGGAAGGCATAACTGTTCCGGAGTTCTACCTTCTCAACGACGCTTCCGTTCAAGACACGCGTGTGCCGGACAAACAGGTGAAGGTAACCAGGAACCCGATGAACGGCCAGAGAAGAACCAGAACGATATCGAACAGCTCTCCAACGTTTCAGAACTCGGAGATAGAGGACCTGGCGAAGAAGGCGTCGCGTGAAGGACTTAGTATAAAGTTCGTGTACAAGAGAGGCAGCTTTTACATAGTGGATGCGTTCAAAACAGAACCTATCAACGTGGAGTCCGACCTGAAAGCATTGAAGGTTTCCGAGGGTGAGATAGAGGGTAGAGAAGGAGAAGACTACATCCTTTCCGATGAAACCCGGAGAGCCGACCGGCCGCTGGTGGCGAAGAAAGGGGGGTATACTACGACGGATTCACAGCAGATGAGGGCCAGCGGTCTTCCTGCTGTAGTGTCCCTGGAAAACGAGGACAGGATCAGAGCCGGCAGTAGCTCCCGACAGCAAAAGAGAAGGCAGCGGGGCAGAAGAGAGGATGAAGGAAACGTTTCCGAGGTTTCAGATGCTTCAAAGGAGGTTTCGTTCTCGGGTGTGGCGGCTACGGAGGTCAGGTCGATCGATCAGTTCCCCGGGCTTTCCGAAAACCCGTTCAGCTACCAGGATTCGGAGCAGGAGTTCGCCGATAGCTGCGAGGAGATACTGGTTGAAGACCCTGACCTGGTGGATGGCCGTGATATCGAGGACGCGGCGCTTCTGAGGTGTCTTGAGGTCGTGGAGAATGTCAGGGTGCTTGCGATCAGGAGCGTATCCGAGGAGGTTCTCAGGGCGGTCGTCGAGAACGGTGTGGAGGTCGTCGCGGTTCCTGATGGGTCTGTTGAGCAGGTTTCGCAGCGGATCCTGAGGAAGGAGAAACGGTTCATCATGGAGAATCTTCGGAACTAAAAAATTTGCCCGAGAACTCTGTTTCTATGCAGAGAGGAAAACCTCACCCGGAAAGAGGAAAATGGAACTACGAGACACTGGAAGAAGTCCTTGAAGAAGTAAAGGAAGAGGGCTACGACAAGGTCGCTCTACAGGGGCCCGACGGAATCAAGGACGAGCTTATCGACATGGCCGACGAACTAAGAGAAAACGATATAGAGCCCGTGATGATAGGAGCTTCGACCTTCGGAGCGTGCGGTATAGCCGATGAGAAAGCCGAGAGGATGGGTGCTGACGCATTGATCCATGTCGGCCACACACGATTCCTCCATCCGGAAGGCCAGGACATGGATGACTTCAACGTGTTCTATCTGCCATACAGAGAGGACAGAGATCTCATGGGTGTTCTAAAGGAGCATTATGAGGAGATCGAGGAGGAGACTGTTGGACTGGTCGGAGTAACACAGTACATGGATAGGGCGGAAAAAGCCAGGGAGTTCCTGGAAGACAAAGGATACGAGGTAGTGGAAGGTAAGACGGGATTGAGGACGACCGAACCAGGACAGGTTCTGGGATGCGACGCTGGAGCCGCCCACAACATCGCGGAGAAGGTTGACGCGTTCGTCTTCCTCGGAAGCGGGCACTTCCACCCTTCACAGGTCTCTGAGACGGGCGAGAAGGTCTACGTAGTCGACCCCTACGAAGAGCATATCTGGGTAGAGCCGCCGAACAGTCTCGACGATGAAACCAGGGCTGAACACGCCCGCGTCATCAAGCATAAGGACAAGAGGAAGTGGGGTATCGTCACCTCTTCAAAGAAGGGCCAGAACTACATGAAAGCAGTGGAGATAGCTAAGGAGAAGCTGGAGAAACACGGCAAGGACGTCTACGTGTTCGTAGAAGATCGTATC
This sequence comes from Candidatus Nanohalobium sp., assembly GCA_042216335.1. Taxonomy (GTDB): domain Archaea; phylum Nanohalarchaeota; class Nanosalinia; order Nanosalinales; family Nanosalinaceae; genus Nanohalobium. The sequence goes on along the minus strand of JBDGTY010000054.1, from coordinate 1,063 downwards.
TTCGAACCCGACTACAAGGGATACGGTATCGACATCTATGTGAACTGTGCGTGTCCGCGGATGACTAAGGACTGGCAGGACCTGGCATTCGTCTCGCCGGACGCGCTTGATGTACTGGATGAAGTAGAGATAGAGCACGATTAATTGCTTGTTACCACGACACAATAACGTTTTAAATGATTTTTGCTTTTGAAGAAACATATGGTGATTAAGTCTATACTTGAGAAAGCTAATCAACATCAATTAAAGGAAGATGAATCTGCCTTAGGAAGTGATAAAGCAAAGCTTGGAGAGGGAGCAAATACTTCTGTTCATTTCAGTCCACGAGGCTATGTAGTAAAGCCTGTAAATTATGGTAAGAATACAGCTCAAAATCCAAATGAACCTGTTGAAGATCCAGAAAATCATTTAAAGCGAGTTGATAATTTAGAGCGATTTCCTTGGGCGGAACTGGAAAAACTAGAGACTGAGGACCAATTTAATCATGCTTGGGTCAGGATGTCTGCATGGGATTTAAGTCATAATGAGGCTATGGAAACATATCATATATCAGATGTGATCCAGGAAGATTTGGATTTATTCATTTCTCTCAGAGACGATAACATTACTTACAGTGATTTCAAACCAGATAATATAGGATATTTTTGGGAAGGCTCTCATGAAAGCAAAATGCCTGTTGCTAAAGCAATTGATATAACTGATGGTGTTGGGAAGCCTTGGAAGGTAGAGGAATATTTTTCTTGGAGAGATTTTTCAGATGTATTGGATGTTTATATCAGAGGCACGCCAGACGAGGAGGGTGTAATTGACAGATATCCTGTTCAAGCCCAGAGGGCTGAGGAATATGTACTGGACTACTTAGGGTTAGATGCAGAAGTAACTGGGGATCCCTACAAGGACTTCTTCACTGTTTTTGATCAACACAGTTCTAAGATAGAAAGTCAAATTAACTCTAACTCGTCTTAATTCCAGTAATTCTTTTCCAGCAAATCTTTCCTGTCCTCAACCTCTTCCTTCTCCTTGATCATCTTCTTCAGTTCTTCCTGGCCTTTTGTGTAGCTGA
>JBDGTY010000053.1:0-1330 GCA_042216335.1 Candidatus Nanohalobium sp. | reverse complement strand
GACCCGGGTTCAAATCCCGGGCTCCGCGCTCTAACTTTCTATTATGCCTTGTTTTCTGAGTTAAGTTTCTCTAACTACTTTTTCGGATGCCTGGGCTCTACTTTATTCGGGAATCTTTATCTCGCCTGGCTGCTACTGTGTTTTTCGACCTGATTCATAAATTCAACTTACGCAGTTGTTCCCATGAACAGCTATATCGAAGACTTCCAGAAAGATGATAGAGAAAAAGAATCGGATCTGATAATCTCGATCTGCGGGCCTTCCGGCGCGGGTAAAGGCACGCTGGGGAGGTTCATCGCCGACAAACTTGGTGTATCGTTTTATTCGGCGGGCGATTTCTTTCGCCAACTGGCCGATGACAAAGGTCTCACCGTTGAAGAGCTCTCGGAACAGGCCGACAAGGAGACTGATCTTGAGGTGGATCGGAGGACGCTGGAGAAGGCGTTGAACGAGGACTGTGTCGTCGAGTCGCGTATCTCTGCCTGGGTGCTGGGAGATTACGCCGACCTGACTATCTACGTAACTGCTGACCTTGAGGAGCGGGCGAGAAGGGTCATGAGTGACCTGGAGAACCGCGAGAACGAGGAGGGCGGTGAGAGCCTGGAAGAGGTAAAGGAGAGGATAAGGAAAAGGGATGAGGATAACGACAGGCGGTACGAGGAGTACTACGGCATCGACATGGGCAATCGGGAGATCTTCGACATGGTGATAGACAACACCGAGATGGGTATCGAGGAGCAGCAGCGACTGGTGGAAAAAGCTTTGAAGGACGAGTTCCCAGAAAGATTCGAGGAGTGACACATGTCTTACGAGATACTGGAGCACACGGCCGACGAGAAGTTCCGGGCAACCGGGGAAGACATAGAAGAGGTGTTCTCCGAGGCCACAAAAGCGTTCTCCGAGATCGTGAAAGGTGAGCAAGGAGACATCAAATATCACATCGAGGTCGATTCTGAGAGCCTGGAGGCACTGCTTTTCGACTTTCTCGACCGCTTAATTTTCCTCCAGGATACTGAAGGTGTCGCAGTATCCCATGCAGAAAACATGAAGGTGGAGGAGAGAAATCAGGGCTATTTCCTGGAATCTGATATAATGGTTGACAAGATTACGCCAGCTATGAGCTTTACAGATGTTAAAGCCCCGACATATAACGAGATGAAGGCAGAATACCGTGAAGGGGAGGGATGGGTGCTGGAGGCGGTCCTAGATATTTAAACGTGCTATAAGAAATTCTATCGCATGGATAGCTCTCAAATTATAGCAGTAACGGCTGCCACTCTTGTCGGATTGCTGTTTCTTCTCCCTGCGATCGCCCTCATGAAATCCTCTT
>JBDGTY010000052.1:0-3515 GCA_042216335.1 Candidatus Nanohalobium sp. | reverse complement strand
GATCATCCTCATCCAAATTGCCGTCTCGCTCCTTCTTCTTGATCTTCTCCGCAACCTCACCAGCTTCACCTGTTAAACCCAGTGCCAGGTACTGTAGAGGAGTTTCCTTTGGATAAATTGCTGTCTCGCCAGTTCGGTCCTGATATTCCGAAAAAGCCAGGTCTTCTGAAGACATATATCGTGGTTTGTATTACAGTGTTAAGTTGATATTCCTGAGACCGCGGGCGTATAGAGAGCACCTGTGGAAAGCTTTAGAATAAGTGATTTTTAGTTGTGGAATAGCCAGGAACTAGAACTGAGGTTCTCCTCTTGTTATTATCTCTTCACCATCAATAGCCACCGTAGGCTCCTGTATCACATTATCATAGTGAAACACACTTCGGTTGTAGTGAGGATGATCTTCGGGCACTAATCCGGCGCTACTACCGAATGCTATATGAGCAGTGCCCAATAGCGTTTCTCTTTGAAGAATGCCCTCCGTATCTTCTGCTCTGGGATTGGTTCCTATCCCCACTTCAGCGACTAAATCGAGGTCCTGTTCCGGCCTTTCTTCTATGAGTTTTTCAAATTTTGTTTCATCATCTTTGGGAGATTCAATGTTGCCTACGTAGTTTCCTTCTATAGAGATTTCAGTTCCTTTGGGTGCTGGATCAAATAGATCTGCTATTATTTTGCCTTCGCTTTCAATTGGAGTAGTAAATACTTCTCCAGCCGGGAGGTTCCCGAAGGATCCAGAATCCGATAAATCTCCATCATCATATCTCATATATGAAGGGTCTATTGTGGCAGAATAATCGGTTCCATTAGGGCATCTAATGTTTATTTCGTTTGCACCTTCTAGATGTCCCTTGAGCACGTTATTGATGTCTTTTATGTTCTGGATGTCTGCTTGAACTCCTTCACTCCATTCTTTCTGACTTATAGCAGGCATGGAAGCTATTCTAGTGCCTTCTTCTGAAGCATTTAATCTAGCTTCGGTATGAGATATAGATTTACTCGTTGGTGCCAGGACTACGTCAACATCTTCCATTATTCTTGCTGCATATTCAGGCGGTTCCGCACCATGCTGATCAGGTTCATCATACTTGACCACAACATATTCATTGCCTTCCTCTTCCAAGGCCCAGACTATATCTGCCGTAATATCCGCATCATACCCATCATCAAGAACAGCAACTACTTCCTCACCAGAAACATCAAGGTGTTCAAATGCAGAATATGCAGGATTACCTTCAGGCATAGATAATGTTACCGCCTTAAAGTATAAAATAATGTTTTTGAAGTGACAGGCGCCAAAAAACCTCACAATAAACACCAGTTGAAGCTATCTTGAGAATGAGAACGGACCCAGAGGGATTTGAACCCGCCGAAAATCGAAGGATTTTCTTGAGCGATACCAAATCCTCCAAGTTTAATTCAGAAAACGGACCCGGAGGGATTTGAACCCTCGACAACGAGATTTCCTTCTCACCGTAAACAAGAGATGGTTCGCTGAGAACCATCCAGTATTGCTAACTGCTACGGCAGTTAGAAGTCTCGCGCTCTGTCCGGGCTGAGCTACGGGCCCATCGATTGTGTGTTGAGGTTCGGCTGGAATTCTTAAATACTCTTTATACTGGATCAGGCGATTACAGAAATAGTTGACGAAATCCGGTTTAAACTAGAGTTCTACAGGTGCAGCCCGATACCAAGAATCGAGACGAGGAAGCCGAACGCGATAACAGTCTTCGGATCGACCTCTATACCCGTGTCTGCGTCCATGTACTGGACAAGCCCTCCCTGACTGGAAGGCATGGAAACTTCGTTATCTTTAGCCATACTTAGTACAGGGTTTGTAAACTTCAAAAAAGGTTGCACTGAAAAGTAGTTGGAGATGGTAGTAAGCCCGATTCTGTTGCTATGCTGGAAGACTTTACAGCCTTCCTCTTGTGTCTCCGCCGAGACAATGCTGCATTTAACTCCGGCAGATCCAGTGGTTCTGCCTCTAAGCAGATCTTTGATCTGCGCTGCACCCGCTTTTTCAGGGCTTGCCACACGGTTTGAGCCACGTTTCAACGATCCTCCAGGCCTTCAAAACACTCACCTAAACCGGTTCATTGCTCCGGCCGGAGACGTGTCGTTTCTGATGCTCACACCTCTCACATACAACCAGTATTACCCGGTTTTACGCTTGAGGCCCATTCCTCTCGGAAGACAGGTGTTTCACCTGCTCCGCTTGCGAAAATCCGGTTTCCCAGGATTTTCTAGAAGCCCAGAAACTCCAGTAAAGGAGTTTCGGACTTGTGGTCGGGACTTTCACTCACTCGGCGTTCTCACAGAATGCTGTGTAGAGCAAATCTGTGATTTGCGCCAGCGATGACAGCCACACCATCTCCAAACTATAGTACAGTCAGAATATATGGCAAATCTTATGAGAATGATTAAACGCATAAAATTTTCTTTCAAAAGATTCATTATGAGCGAGGATGAATTCTCTGAGTTCAGATTTGGTTCACAGTTAGACTTGATTGATACCTTCTTTCTAGGATCTCATCTCACTTATCTCAAGATGGAGCCGTACGAAGATAATGGCTTCCGAAAATTCTATACGAGAATAGAAAAAATCTATACTCTGCTTGAAAATTCCGACTTTGATTCCTTCGTGGAAAATGAGATAGTCGATTTAGTTAATGCTTGGACTGATGAGGAGGGAAAATTAGAAGTCGAAGAATATGACTCTGATGAATTATCAAAGTTTGCCAATAGATGGGCTCAGCAATTGCAAGAAGAGTTAAGAACTGAAACTAGAATACCAGTAAACCAAGACGGTTTTTTGATGTAGAAAAAGCAGTTGAGAGGCCTGAAGAGCTTTTTGAACCAGAAATCTGGCAATCTATGCCAAATAGGACGAGGAGCGATATAAGAGAGGCATGTAGATCGTTGGCAGTTAAATGTCCAACTGCAGCAACATTTCTGGCTTTGAGAGCAGTCGAAGATAGGCTAAGATACTGGTACGAAAAAGAAGAAGGTAAGAGTATAGAAGAGGAGGCCTGGGGACAAGTATTAGATAAGATGGAGAAAATTTATGATGAGAAAGAAAGTCCTCCTGTGATGGCCAACCTACAATTCCTTAAGAGCAAAAGAAATGATGTAAGCCATCCTGATGAATCGCCAAATATGTCTGAGGCAGAAACTACTATATTAAGAGTAAGAGGAACTATAACGGAAATCTATGAAGAATTAAGCTATGGCCAAGAGGCAGATGAAGATTCTCCATCTCTATCCCGCAATGAGGACATAGAGGCTGAAGAGTTACCAGAACCCGAGGAATTAGTAGCGAAAGCTAAAGATTTTGAAATTAATTTTGTTGATGAATCTGATAATCCGTAAGTGGTAAGAAATAGTAGGGTTCGAACCGGAACGCGGTGACTTTGTCTAAGTTCTTGAATCCTTTATCCGGACACCAAAGTGCTTGAGATATAGAATAGAGCTCAAGCTGGTGTCTTCCATTGGATTAGAACCCACGATTAGTAGTG
>JBDGTY010000051.1:0-11365 GCA_042216335.1 Candidatus Nanohalobium sp. | reverse complement strand
TCGACGAGTTTGAAGGTGAGATGGATGTGGCTATCCTGGGTAATACGGCACGGCTATCGTCCACCGACCCGAGCTACGCCGTCAAGATCTGGGACAACGCAAGGCCGGAGACTTTCGAAACAGTCGAGATCACCACCTCGATAACCAACAGCGAAGGAACAATAGTATACGAAAACGTCCAGAACGTCAGCGTGGGCGACGTCATCATCCGAGATTTCAGGCCCGGCGACCTCCAGCCCGGAACCTACACAATAAAGGCCGAAGTCAGGATAGACGGCAAGAAGTTCACAGGAGTCAAGACAGTCGAAATTGTCGAGGAAGACGAATCCATCACCGGAGACTTCACCCAGGGCAACTTCCTGATGGACTTCCTGACAGGTCTCTGGAAAGGGATCACTTCCATCTTCTAACTCGTTCCTCTTCTCTTTTCCCCCTTACCTCTTTATTTCTCCCTGCGGAAGCAAATAGTATGGCAGAAGATCAGAGCGGGATAAGCTTCACGATGATGCTGACAGGCCTAGCAGTAGCAGCCCTTCCGCAGGTCCTCCAGAAGACAGGGTTCAGCTACACATTTCTCTCACAGGTATTCCTAGGGATCTACGGCCTCACCGTCCTCATCGGAGGAGCCTACCGCGGATCCGGACAGATGAACTACTTCGTCGACATGGCCGGAGCAACCGGCCTCATACTCGTGCTTATCGGATCGCCTCTCAGCTATCCACTGGGCGTCAACGCATGGCACTGGCTCACCATAGGCCTCACATTCCTGCTGGCAGTACCAGCCACAGCACTCGTCATTTTAACACGAAACAGTTGAAGAACCGTTAAATCCCGGAAGTTCCCAGACTTCCACATGAAGACTGTCTTCCACCTCAACACCAACGACAAAACACGGCAAAGCGAACTACTCGGAAACATCCAGAATTTGATTAGCGATAAAACAACTGAAGTAGAGGAGATAGCCGTAGTCCTGAACGGCGACGCAGTCAAGATGCTGGAAAAAGGTTCCGAAGCAGCAGAATTCATCAGAGAATATCCGGAAAAAGTCTCGTTTAAAGCCTGCAGCAACTCCGTGGAAAACAGAGAAGTAGATGAAGACAAAATTATCGAAGATGCCGAACTCGTTTCCTCCGGCGTCGCGGAACTGAACAGACTGCAGGAAAATGACTTCAACTACATCAAAGTCAACTGAGAGAATCGTTCTGTGTGAAAAGTATAGGAAAGAGAAAAGTTGTGAAGAGTTCAAAGGAAGTCTTTCAGCTAAAAACTGAAGGACTTATTCAACAAACTCTACGTTTGTTGCCTTTGGACCTCTGTCGCCTTCTTCCTGCTCGAATTCAACAGCGTCTCCTTCTTCAGGATCCTCTGTTCCTTCAGGCAGTTCACTCATGTGGAAGAAAACGTCTTCGTCCATCTCTTCCGTCTCGATGAATCCGTAACCGTCTCCATCGTGGAAGAACTTAACTGTACCTTGCATAAACCAAATAACACCTCCTTGTAAGTTGTAATTATGAATTGACCAGCCATCTTTATAAGGGAGGAGCCAGGTTTTTGCCGAGAAAAACGAGCATGTAAGGAAAATGTAAGATTCAGGCTGAAACCCCTTCCTCCTTCAATAAATCACTGAACCCTCGCTGAGCAAAGGCAAATGGGTCTCGACACCGATCACTCCTTAGATTTCCCTGTCGAGGCGAAATAAAATTATTCCTCCTTCATCGACCGCGAACCGGCATCCACTCCCGGAAGACAACTTATTTCAAAAAGGACTCAAAAATAGGATTTATGCCGGAAGAAGATGGTGAAAACTTTGAAGACATTGATATGCCAGAAAGGCTCGAGGAATTAGTCGAGCAGAAAGTAGAGAAAAGACTGGAAGAAAAACTGGAGAAAAGAAAAACCAGCGGAGAAACAAAAGAAGCAGAAAAAGATGTAGAGAACGAGAAAGTCTCCAGGCGCAGCTTCATTAAGATGCTCGGCGTAGGCGCCGGCACACTGGCTCTATCCTCCTCCGTAACCGGGGCCTGGAGCCTGATACAGCCCGCCAACCAAGGGAGCTCCGGAGTAAACGCAGAAACCGTCGACGGCCACAGTATCCACGTAGGCAGTTCAGCACCCTCAAATCCCGACACCAACGACATCTGGATTGATACGTCCTAGCTGGAAGCTTTTAATAAGAGTACACACAGGATGAAGCATCATGGACACAAAATCCTCAAAATCAACGGATACAACACCCAAAAATGCGAATATGGTAGTTCAGAATCTTCACAGAACTAGTAACAGCAGTGCCGCAACGCCCCCATAATGGGACTATATCGAACTGTACGAAGACAGCGGTACAGCTGTAACGCGCGTCTCGATTACTGGCGACTCTCGATGTCAGTGGACCGATACCGATGCCGACAACGTTCTGAAAGTCAAGTTCGATGTAAGTGGTTCGGATAGCGACATCCCACTTCCCACGACACTCCAGTATTCTGCCATCTTCAACGGCGGCTCGGGAACGGGTGCCACTCAGGTGACAAAACAAGAGAAGTTCGCTAACATTCCTCTGAGCCAGGACGGCGACAAAGCCACTGTTACCCATACTGTCGAGGTGCCGAACCAGTGACGTAATCTGAGATTTTAATGAATGGGGATGAAATGGTGTAAACCTACACGTGATATATAACAAGTGATATTTTATGGCTGAACAAAAAGGAAGTACTATCACATACAGCACAGATGGTTGGACTACTGAAGATTATCCTAATACAGAAAGAGGGGTTGTTATAGAAGCAAATACCGATTTATCTTCTGTAGAAGTAACTCTAATGTCCAACGTTTCATGTAGCCGTGTGGCTATAGGAGATCCATCAAATCCAGATGCAGTACGAACAGGAAATTTCAGCGGTGGAGAGACAATTCACTTCGATGTTTCGGTTTCTGCTTCATTTAGTAAAAAGATTTGGGTTGATGGGGGGAGCGATTCATCATACATCTATGGTTATGATCAATATGGAGGACCAAAGTCATCGAGTGACTTCGATGTTACGGCCAGTTACTACGATGGAAACACTGATAGTGGTAGTTATGCCACTATGTATAATTTCGCCGCAATAACAGCATACACTCCAGTAACAGCACCCTCTGCTCCGACCTCAGTCTCTACATCTGTCCAAGGAAATGATAAGATTGATGTTTCATGGTCGTCGGTGAACTGGAATGGCGACCAAGGCAATTATCGGGTTCAACTAAGCCGCGACGGAGCAAGCTACACAACCCCCTCTGGAGGTAATGCTACTCCAAATTCAGGCACTACATCTGCTACTTATAACCCGAACAGCGATAATTCATACAATTCACAGGTTGGCATCGACTCGTCGTTCCGTTTCCGTGTAAGAGCCGAAAATTCGGTGGGTAACTCGTCATGGACGTACTCGGGAACGGTCTACACCGAGCCAATCCCGTCGCACAACCCGAGTGTGTCGCGGCCTGACGCTTCGACAGTTTCGCTCTCGTGGAGTAATAAGAGTAGTATAGAGAGCGGTGTCGAAGTCCAGCGCCGTGACGACACAGGTAGTGGCTACTCAGCGTGGAGTACCGTTACAACGACCAGTGCTGGCGCGACTTCATACAGCGATTCTCCACCGTCTGATGCTCGATTCCAGTACCGCCTTCGGACGATAGCACCCGATGGGGGTACGTCTGATTGGGTCTACGCCGACTACGGCAACAAGGGCAACCTCTTTTTCAGTGATGACTTTGAGGATCAGGACTTAGCTGAGTGGAGTTCTACGAGTCTTAGTGATTCCCAGTCCGGTATTGTCAGCGGTGGGTTGCCGGCTGGGAGTGTCGGTGGTGCGGATGAAGGTACTTACTATCTCCGGCTTGACTCTACAAATAGTGTCACCAAGAATCTCGGTGATCTGAGCAGTGAGTCTGATGTCATCGTGAAGTGTGCGGTGGCTATCGAGTCGGCGGATGGGTCCAGTGAGTATGGGAAGATCCAGTGGTACGACGGTAGTTCCTGGAGTAATCTTAGAGAAATCCACAACGAATACAACCGGCAGGGATGGGTCGAGATAGTGGAGCATGTTCCAGCCAGTAAACTCTCTACAGATAACAGGCTGCGGTTTACGGGATCTACCGGAGGTGGCGACCAGTTCGCTGTAGACCGGGTGGTCGTCAGTGATGTACTTCATGAGTTTACGAAGCCTGCAGCACCTTCTGGACTGTCTCTGGATACTTCCACGGAACGTGAAATCACTGCTTCATGGACCGATAATGCATCCGTTAACACCAAGTACGAGACCAAGATACGGCCGAAGGGGACAAGTACGTGGAACCACATTGATAATCTTTCAGCAAATCTGAATTCTTACACTTTCACAGGGCTTCTTGACGGGGAGAAGTACGAGACGTTTGTCAGAGCTACCTCCGAGCAGGCACGCCACGGCACAGTGCAGTCATACTACTACACTGACTCTTCGACTGTTTCAGGAACGACGATCCTGCCATCGCCGGGAATAGACACCGCATCCGTCATCGACAACAACAACAAAATAACTGCTTCCTGGACTGATAACTCAAACAACGAGGACGGATTCAGACTGATGCTTTCCACGGACGGAGGCTCAACTTTCTCTCAGCAGGGAAGCGACATATCGGCGAATAGTACCTCATTCACGACTTCAGAACTTCTGTTCAATCAGGATTATCAGGCAAAGGTGAGAGCCTTCACGGAACACACAAGTTCTGATTCAAATACTGTGAGTTTGAAGACAGGTTACGGACTACAGTACTACAATTCCAGTTTCACACCTGGAACTGTCAAAGTTTATGACGGAAGCAACTGGGTAAGGCCTTTCAAGGTCAAGAGGTTCGATGGCTCTCAGTGGGACTAAGTTGAGGAAGGAAAAACAGCAGTTATCTGTGGTCGAGGCCGTACTTGACGTGTTCTCCAGGCGACCTCTTGCCGTCGTACTGTTCGTTGAGGTGTTCGGATAGTTCCCGCAGGTCGTTGGATAGTCTCCCGAGGCTTTTCTGCCTGCTTAATCCGAGCTGGAATTCGTCGACCAGCATCTCCTTTAGTGTGGAGTGTTTCTCGTGTTCGAAGTAGGACTTGATGTAGCTTTTGAGAAAGCTCTCGAATTTCTCCGGTGTGATGGGTGCTTCACCGACCTCTTCTTCCCAGAGTTCGTACCACAGGTCTGTGAGTTTGTCGATGTCTACTGTGTACTGGATCGGGTCGGATTCTTTGACCTCGTCGAGGAAGTGTTCCTCGGCTGCTTCCAATATGACCTGTTCGGCCCTCTCGTCGTCCATGCCGTGTCTCAGTTCCAGCTGGACGCTGTAGCTTTGTCTGTCCTGGTGGATGTTCCTGAATACGCTGTAGGCGAGTGCCGATCTCGGGATATTCATGGTTAAGGTTGACTTCTCTGCTGCTTAAATCTTTGCTTATCCTACCGGTGAATAGACTCCGTGGAGTTCGTCCTTTTCGATGACATGGCCTTTGATCGCGTCGTATACATCCTTCTTTTTGGACTCCCGGGGAAGGTCTAGTACTGTGTCGACGGCGTAGAGGATGAACCTGTACTCGTGCGTGTCATCGGGTGGGTTGGGGCCTCCCCAGCCAACCTCGTCAAAGTCGTTTAATCCCTCTATGCCGCTTGGAACCTGGCCTTCAGGAAACTCCACAGTCGTCGGGTCGATGTTCCAGACCAGCCAGTGATCCCAGACTTTCCCGGAAACTTTCTTTGAGTCGGGGTCATCCATCACAAGGACGAGAGATTCAGCGTTTTGAGGCACATTCTCGAATATAAGGGGCGGAGAAACGTTTTCCCGGGCCTTACCGCATCTTCCCGGTATCTGATCGCTTTCGTCGAACACAGGACTTTTCAGTTGCATACATCACCGTTTAAATGCCTCACTTAAATGACTTACTCGGCCTACCAGTGCTCCTCTATCAATGCCGAAGCCGCCAGAACCAGGAAAGAGAAGGCCGCGACCTCGATCCACACACCATCGTACAGCACGGACGCCACAAGCAGAGGAACGACGACAAAGCCCTCCACAACCAGTAGTTTGGCGAAGACACCGGCCTGATAGAAACGCAGGTTCGGCTTCAACTTCGTCAATTTTTCAGCAACCACCAGACTGTACATGGTCGATGCGAAACCCATCAGCAATGCCAGGAGAAGGTTTCCGGGGTAGAAAAGATAGGCTATCAGTATCAGGGCAGCGGAGAGCGGCAGTGTCAGGAAGACGTACGCCTTCTTCTTCGAATCGACCAGCTGCTGGAACGAGACCGGGAGATACTCGTAGTCCTCGTAGGAGTCGAAGCGGTTGATCCAGTTGTACGTGCTCAGGTTCGCCAGTCCCGTGATGACGGCGAATGAGAGTAGAGGATTCTTGAGGAATGCGTTGGCCGTTGGGAAAAACAGGACGAAGTACCAGTAGAAGAAAGTCAGGACCCCCAGGGAGAAGATGACCTTCAGGAACCCGCCGGAGGACCGGGAGATATCAAGAACGGCCTTGCTTGTCAAAGGGTCTGTCGGCAGCTTCATGCCGGGCGAGAAAAGCCGGGTCCTGATAACGTGAGTGAAACCGAGGCTGAGAACAGCTGATACCAGGAACGCAGCCAGCATCAGAGGGATCCCCGAGAGTATCGACGGAGCAAACAGAGCAAAGCCGAGTACCACCGGCAGGACCATGATCAGGCTGTAGTAGACTGTGTCCTTGACGAGGAATGCCAGTCCAAGCTTCGCCTTCGTCAGCGGAAGAGTCCGGGAAGAATAGATTATGTAGTTCGTCCGCCCGAGGATGTTCCTGAACGCATCCTTGCCGTAGAAGCCGACGGCACCGGCAGCCAGGCCGAAGAAACCTCCTAGTACGGCAAGGCCTGTCTGAAGAGCGGAAGCCGTCAGTGTGGAATAGTTCAGGGTTATGTAGGAGAATCCCGCAGAGAGTATGAACACCATTACCGGGAAGAGGGCGAAGCTTCTACCGTGGTATATCCGGCTGTGGGCGCGCCACTCCTCCAGCATCATCATCCGGACGATCTTCAGGAACTGCTTCATCCTTCATCAAGGAACTTCTCTCTGAGGTTTTCGACATCCTCAACTTCCTCCACGACAATGTCGTCTTCGATGAAAAGAACCCTGTCACACAGCTCCTCCGCGAGAGACACCACATGGGTCGACATCACAAGCGTCCCGCCGTCCTCGACATGCTCTCTGAATACATCCTTCGCCTCCTCCTGGATGAACGGATCAAGGTTGATCAACGGCTCGTCGATGAAAACCAGCTCCGGCTCATGGAAAAAAGCCTGCGCAATCATCAGCTTCTGGCGCTCACCCTTTGACAGATCCTGCGTCAGCTTCTCCATATCCTTCTCCATGTTCAATTTGGCTATCCACTTTCCCCGGTTCGGATGCTCGCCGCGTATATCAGCCACGAAATCAAGATATTCACGTCCCGTCAGGAAGCTTGGCGGATCCTCACGCTCCGGAAGGATACCCAGTTTCTCCCTAAGTCCTGCCGGATCATCCTCTGGATCCTGTCCTAGAACCTCTACCTCCCCGGAATCGCGCTCCATCTGCCCTGTAAGGATATTCATCAAGGTGGATTTTCCGGCGCCGTTAGGCCCCAGAATCCCGACTATCTCACCTTCCTCGACCTCGAAAGATATGTTCCTGAGCGCGTCGAGTTCCCCGAAACTTTTGGAAACCTTATCCGCTTTGATAACTGTCATACATGTTATTTGTGAAAGCCGGTTATTGAATTCTTTCCCTCTGACAATGATTTAATATTCTGGCCTACCGAGAATAATCCGTGAAAAAGGAAGTAGACCTGGGCGACCGACAGGTAACACTCATCGGCACCGCCCACGTATCGGAGGAAAGCCGGAGAGAGGTACGCGAAACTATAGAAGAAGTTCAGCCGGATCTCGTCGGAGTGGAACTTGACGATAACCGTTTGAAGTCGCTGAAGGAGGACTCGGGCTGGAGGGATCTGGACCTGTCAGAAGCGATCAGAGACGGTCAGGCACCGCTGCTCTTCATGAATCTTGTTCTCTCGATCTACCAGAGAAGCCTTGGCATAAAGGAAGGAGTCAAGTCTGGTGAGGAGATGCTGGAGGCCGTTGACGCGGCAGAGGAGCAGGAAATAGAGTACTCGCTGCTGGACAGGGATATCAACGAGACGCTGAGCCGTGCCTTCTCCGAACTCGGTATCCTGGAGAAGGTCAAGCTGCTTGGCTCCGTCTTCATGCCGGCCGAGTCCGAAAAGGTAGAGATAGAGGACATCAAGGAAGGGAACGTTCTCGGAGCGCTCGTCGAGGAATTGAAGGAGGAGTTCCCTACCTTGAACAGAGTCATCCTGGAGGAGAGGAACACATATATGGCGGAGAAACTTCTGGAAGAAGACTTTGAACACGCTGTCGTAGTCGTCGGTGCGGCACACGTAAAGGGCATGGTCGAAGACCTCAACACACGGAAAGAATACTCGATACAGGAAGATTCGGGCATCCCGTGGATGAAGATCATCAGCTACGGCGTACCGGCTTTCATAATACTTGGACTGGGCTACAGCTTCTACCAGATAGGCTTCGCGACAGGTATCAAAGGAGTGAAGTTCTGGATACTTTCCAACGGACTACTGGCGATGCTTGGAGCAGTAATAGCACGTTCACATGTTTCCACATGGATAACCTCTTTCCTTGCTGCTCCGCTGACCTCCCTGGACCCAGCGCTCGGAGCAGGGATGGTCGCATCGTATGCAGAGGCCAAGCTACATCCCCCGACAGTCGAGGAGCTTGAAGACGTGACCAAAGTCGAGAAGTACCGTGATCTATGGAGCAACCAGGCCGGAAGAGTGCTGCTGACGTTCTTCTTCGTGACGTTGGGCAGTGCAGCCGCCACTTTCATCTCGGCAGGCTTCATCGCCTCGCTGATCGGCCTTTAAATCGCTGAGAAAACAAATGGGGTCTATGAAAGAGAAAGTAGGCAGGCACAAGGGCGCGGTCGAAACACTTCTACACGAGAAAAAAGAACTATCCAGACTACTCCAGATAGTCAACTCACAGCTTGAAAGACATCTCGGAGCACTGGAAGAAGCAGGCGTGGATACGGACCAGTTCATCCAGGAGGTCCAGCAAAAGGGCCAGGAACAGGCACAGAAGCAGCGACAGCAAAAGGACCGGCAGAATCAGAGAGGAGGAAACCAGCCACAGCAGAGCAGTCAGAAACAGAACTCACGGGAAAGAAGTTCTGGAAACCAAGGTACCGGTTCTAGAAAGCAGAGGAGGAGTTCCTCAAATCAGCAGAGGTCAGGTGATGGTCGCTCAAGACGGAGAAATGATTCCGAGGGCGAAGAAGAGGATTCCTCAAGTGACAGGGACTTCAGCCCTCTTTGACTCCAGGGTAATAAATTTTCACATTTCTTTTTCTGTCTATGATCACGAACGATTTTGGGAGTATGCGTAGGAAGTCCGTAGAAGGTCTGAGAGATGACCTGGAATCTATAAGACCTGGGCTTTCCTCAGCTAACCAGGATCCCGACAGGTGGCTTGAGAACCCTCCAGAGTTCCACTCCGGTGAGATAAGGCAGATACTTTCTGCTCAGGGAAAAACCCATCCCACGACAGACAAAATTAACGCAGCGCTGGGATTCCTTGCCTACAATGACGTCCTCGAGGCAGGCGACAGTACGATAAACACTTACTCATCATCCCAGACAAACCGGTTCGAGCTCGGGCCATACACCGAAAGCAGATACACTGCCATCATAGGATACCTGGACCAGAAAACAGAGGAATACTCCGAACTCAACAGAAACACTGAGATAGAGCTCGACGACTTCAACCCCGAAAAATACGTAAAGATCTAAACAGGAAAAACACAGCAGCCTACCAAAAAACCTTCCTTAATCCATCATCCATTTCTCCTCCCATTCTCTCACTCTCTTCTTCCACGAATCCTCCTCCAGATCAACGTCATCGTCGACACCTTTGCCATAACTTTTCCCCCTCAACCGGTAACCGATTAATGCGCCGGCCACGACTCCCATCAGGTGTGCTTCGTTCGCAACCGCATTACTGGTGGTCAAACCGGAAAGGTCGATGAAGATGTAAGATAACAGAACTGCCCACATCGGCAGAGGAACACCGAGCCCAAGCCCGATCTGGTTAGGCCGGTAGACAGCCAGCGCCGCCATGACCCCCATCCCTCCGGCAGAAGCACCGATGATGAAAGAATTCGGGTAGAAGATGAACGCCGCCAGGTTTCCGAATAGGGCTGCGGCGAAGAAGGTGTAGAGGAAAGTAGTGCTTGAAGTCCACTTCTCGTAGACTGAACCGAACAAAGCGATGAAGAACAGGTTGTTCGACAGGTGTTCGATGCCGGAATGCCCGAAAATCGAGGTAAAGAACTTCCAGAAAGGCTGGTCAGGCCGGAACCCCAGGTTAAAACCTGTGAAGCTCTGCAACGCGAAAACTGCGACGAAAACCGAGCAGAGCTTGAGGGCAGTGAAATGGAATTTTGAGTCTTCCATGGTGATTCATCTTCTTCCATATTTTTAGTCCTCCGTCGACTCCGAAACTTACTTAAGAACTTCACTTCTTACAGGTAAATACAATGTCCGGTGACTATGTTCCTCGGCAGTAGAATTTGTTCCGAGAGTTTTCTGAGTCGCTGGATTATCCAATTCAACGTGATTTCAATGCAGCTAGATTCAACTACGGGTGGACGCGTTCCACTCGGACGGCTACGATTATAACTCTCAAAACCTTTCAGAAACTTCCGTAAACCGGCTCTTCTCCTACTCTCATCAAGATCAACTTCTGGAGGAAGTGTCCGAAGAGTACAACGATTTACTAGATGCTAACTCAGTAGAGGAAGTAGTCAACCTGTACAAGATCGCCAGTAGATCAGAAAAGGGATTCGTCAGAGACAGTAACGGAGAAGCGGTTCACGTCGATGATCTTCAGGAGTTAACTGAGATAGTGGACAGGCATCTCGGAGGTGAACAGCAGTGATCCTGGCAAGCGATGAAGACAAGGCCCGGGAGAAAGCCGAAGAAGTCTACCATGAACTCAGCCAAGATGAGGAGGTCCTCTTCTACGACGGCGAGATGTCAGTTGGTGAGAAGTTCGCCGAAGCCGACCTTATCGGCGTCCAGAGAAAAGTTATTGTCGGCAACACATTCCTGGAAGATGGAGAGATCGAAGTAGAGGACAGGAGTGGTAAGACCGAACTGGTTGAGGAGGTGGTTAACTAAAGTTTAACTTTTCTTTATTTTCTTAGAACGGCGGGGTGGTTTAGTGGACTATAATCGTACAGTGGGGCTGTACGGACCCGGGTTCAAATCCCGGCCCTGCCATTTT
>JBDGTY010000050.1:0-1729 GCA_042216335.1 Candidatus Nanohalobium sp. | reverse complement strand
ATGTATCCTGAGGCTAGCATCGTGGCGAAGACACCGTCGACGAACGGAAGCAGAAGTATGTACCCAAGTCTGCGCGTACCTTCGTCGAAGACTTGTGAAAGCCGTGAGGCGCCGCCACCGAATTGATCCAGAACCATGCAGGAAACACGTCGTGAACGGCCCTGGAACCCTTACATAAACTTATTGAAGGTTCCAAACTTGGCCTTGAAGAAATCTGCAGCTGCCCAGATACTCTCCATATTCCAACCGGAGTTGGCAACTGCTGACATCAGAAATGTCTTTGTCGACATGGATTTAAAAATCTGGGGCTCAACGGGTCTGCTTCGCAACTTTCAACAGGAGGTCGGACATCTCCTCCATCTTATCCTTCATCTCGTCGAACTCCTCGCGGCTGACATCCGAACCGCTCTCTGAAACGTTTTCCTCGACCTCGCTCAACCTCTTGTGAATATCGTTTACGACTTCCTGATCTCTTTCGGCCAGTCCACTGACCCTATCCTCTATCTCTTCGACACGGTCATCGATACCGTCGACCCTTCTCTCAACTGTGGAAACAGTTTCCTCGCTGGCTACATTCTCCTGAAGCCGTTCCTCAAGCTCTTCCAGTTCTCTTTCCAGTCTTGAAGCATCTACCTTTTCTTCCAGTTCGGAGTCGGAAAGCCTGTCTTTCAGGAAAAGTATCTTCTCCTCAAGCTCTTCTTCGCGCTCTTCCCTGTCCTCTTCGACCTCTCCGATTCTTTCCTCGAGCTCCTGCCGGTCGATGAGATTGTCAACTTTCTCGAAGTTCAGGCTTTCCCTCAGCTCATCTATCTGGGATTCAACCTCCTCGATCCTGCGCTCGAACCCTCCGTTGACCTCTTCTACAATAAGCTCACGCAGGTTCTCGTGCTCGCCCTCTATCTCGGATTCTATTATGTCTTCACCGATCTCCAGACTTTTTATCTGTTCTCGGAGCTCGTTTATCTCCTCTATACGTTCCTCGAGACTTTCTAGTCTTTCATCAAACTCTCTGTGTTCCTTCTGGTTCTCGACTTTTGACTTATCCAGTTCGGCTTCGAGACCTCTGATATTCTCTTCTATACTTTCTAGCTGCTGCTTGTCGATCTCGGCAGCCTCCTCGATAACTTGGTCCTTCAGGTTTTCCATGTTCTCGTCAAGGTTGGACTCAAGAACCTCTACAGCGATTTCAATATGGTCAAGCCTTTCTTCCACGCCTGAGAGGTCAACGCTGGCATCTTTCGCCTCTTCGATTTGTTGCTCGATTGCAGAATCGTCGACGGCCTCTCCGAACTCCAGTTCATGTATGTCCTCGGAGTGAGCCTCGGCTATCTGTCTCTGCCTCTGCCTTAAACCGTGCACAAGCTCCTCCAGCTTGTCAACCTGATCTATCAGCTTCTTCGGACTCCTTAAGCGGTCTACATTCACATTATCCTCTTCGACCTGTTGCTTGACTTCCTCAAGAGAATCCTCGATACTGTTCTCAAAATCAGGTTTATCGGTGATAGCCATCTTAATAATTTTTTGACAACTCGCGGTTTAAACACATTACCCTCCTTACTAAATTCTTACCTTCCCACAAATAGAACACAGGCCTTGGTGGCTCAGCCTGGCTAGAGCGGTCCCCTCGTAAACTTCTGAAAGTTTAATCATCAGAAGCCATGCGCAAACCGCATCGCTTTCAGAAAATTGAGTGAGGGACAGGTCCCGGGTTCAAATCCCGGCCAGGGCT
>JBDGTY010000005.1:0-26601 GCA_042216335.1 Candidatus Nanohalobium sp. | reverse complement strand
CGGAGAAAGACTACGGATACATCTTCGACCCTGACCTCACCAGACAGGAACTCGATGAAGAGTTCAGAGAGAAAACCCGGGAAGAGATACCGGAACTGCCGCACGAAAAATTCGACCGCTTCAAGGAAGAATATGGATTAAAGGATAAACTGGTCGAGTCTCTAGTTACTGAGCCGGAACTGGCAGATGATTTCGAAGTTCTTGCCGACTCACACGATGCTGACCTAGTTGCATCATTCCTGACAGGAGACCTGAAGAAGGTCCTGAACTACAACGAAAAAACTTACTCTGACTCAGATATCCAGATTGACTGGCTGAAGTACCTTGTAGAGCTACTTGAGGAAGACCAGATCTCCGACAGGAACGCTGAACAGGTTCTTAGAGAGATCGTGGAAGAACCGCAGAACCCAGAAGGTATTGTTGAGGAGGAAGACCTTCTCAAGGCTGAGGAAGATGAGATCTCGGAATTCGTTGAGGAGGCCATTGAGGAGAATCCTGATGCTGTCGAGGATTACAGGAATGGCGATGAGGAAGCTGTGAACTTCCTTGTCGGCCAGGTCATGAGTATCTCTCAGGGCAAGGCCGATCCAAAAGAGGCGAGAGAGAAGATAATCAAGGAACTCGGTGAGTGATATGAAGTTCCAGCCCTCCAACTCTTACTTCGTCGATGACAACACAGAAATAACCGATCTGTTTGATGCGCCGCAGGATTCGAACTTTGACGCTGTTCTATCTGAAGTTGATGGCTACCATCCTGAGGGAGAGAAAGGGAAGAGGATTTTCAATGAGAGAAGTCAGAAAGGTTACTACATTCTGGAAGGAGAAGGCAAACTCTTTGTCGGGGAAGAAACGCATAACGTGGAGGAAGGAGACTATGTCTACGTCCCTGAAAAAACGCTTCACGCACTGGAAGGAAGTTTGAAGGCACTGATTATCACTTCTCCGCCCTTCAACCCTGAAGATGAAGAACTGAGGAACTGGAATGAGCCTTGAAAACCTCGAGGAAAAATTTCAGGAAGTTTCTGAAATAGATGATGTCGGCGAGAAAAGATTTCAGATGTTCCGCATCTTCGACCAGATTCTGGGGGAGCTGGACAGGGATTCTTTCAAGGATCTGCAGGGCTTCGATGGCTATCTGTACAAATTGTCGCAGGACTTCCTGACGTCCTCAAGCACATACGAGAAAGAGCAGAAGATGGAAGATATACTGGCGAGGTTCGAGAGAAAGTACGCTGATTGAAAAATCATTTTATGAAGACTTTCCATATTTTCAACTAATGCTTGAGAGCCTCAGAGAGAAGATGAAAGGAGCTTATCTTCAGAAGGTAAAAGGAGAATGTATTTTCTGTCATCTCTTGGAGGAAGATAGTGATAAGATTATCTATGAGACTGAGGATTTTGCCGTCTTTCCTCCTCTGAAGTCCGGGGCTTTGAAAGACGCCCACTTGCTTTTAGTTCCCAAGACTCATTTCGACAGCTTTTTCAAGATGGAACAGGAAGATGTCTCGTCATACTTCAAGCAGATACACAGCTTTCTGAATGAGGTTAGGGATAAATCTCATTACAGCGGCGCTAACCTGTTAAGCGCTAATGGTAGCTCAGCGCAGCAGTCGATAAACCATCTGCACTTTCATGTTGTCCTACGTGAAGAAAGTGAAGATTATGATCTCTGGCCTGACACGGAGTACAATGGAGAAAACTTTGATGAAGTGAATAAAGAACTGAAGAATCTGCTAAATTAATCCTCACTCATTAGCTTAAACCCAATCTCAGTCCCATTATCATCTTGATAAATTCTCAGTGGTACTTTCTGGCCAAGCGGCTGTATCAGCCGGTTTTCTCCAAAAGACATGTTGAGTTGTTCGTCTTCCTCCAGTGCGTCGGCGATATCCCGCAGCAGTTCTGCCGCGTCTTCCTGTTTGAGTCTGAACTCTTTCTGCATTTCTGTCATAATTTTCTGGTTAAGTATCTGAAAGTTTTTTAGGCTGTGGCTGTTCTCGGGTACTGGCTGGAGATAACGCTTTTTCCTGTGTTCAGGGTTACTGTGACGTTTATCCTGATGTAGTCTTCTTGTTTCTCTAGTTCGACTTCTGCTTCCTGTATATCCTGAAGTTCTTCCCGCGTCAGCGGAGTTTTCTGGGACGCATCTATAATCTCCAGGCCGAGAAACTCTGAGTCGGAGTCAAGGTCGAGCACGAAGCCGCCGAGTTCCTGGCTCTCACCGTAGTCTTCGTAGTCGTCTTCCTCAACAATCAGTATGTCCAGTTCTCTGTTGTATTCTACTTTCGGCATTCTTTTTTCACCTCGGCCAGATGCTCTTAACAATTAGTTTGGGTCCTGGAACATTAAAGTATATCGGCATCTCGTACCGGCCGTCCTCTGCTTTGATAGTGACTTTGTAGGAGTGGTCGAATTTAGGGTCGCTCTGATTGTTTTCCCTGACTTCCACAAACTCGTGTTCTCCCAATTTTCTCTTCGCTGTTTCTGCATCAATATTTCTGCGTCTGGCGCGGTGGTAGAAGTGCGGAGTGAACTCAATCCTGTCGTATCCTGATTCTTCAAGCTTCTGCCCAAGTTTTTCAGGATTCACACTTTTCATTTAATTTCCTGCATTAAATTGGCTGATGGTATTAACAAGAATTCAAAGAATGTAGTCGCTACAGTAAAAGTTGCCTGATTTACTGTACCTACTACAGCAAGTAGGTAGTGTAGGAAGAGGATAGAAAGAAGTATTTAGGCGAACATCTCGTTTGGATGTTCGTTGGCTGTGCCGAGGAAGTCTTTCTCGACTCCGAGGTTGCCGTCTTTCAGGTCCTGGATGGATTCTTTGAAGTCTTCCATGCCGACCTGTGCGTTTGAGAAGTCGTCGCTGGCGTCGAGTGCGTTGACGGCGGCCTGTTTGGCGATCTGTTTTATGTCGCGGCCTGTGAACTCTTCGTCGAGTTCTTCGGCGATCATGCCGAGGTCGATTCCGTCGTCGAGATCCATCTGCCTTGTGTGGACCTTGAGGATTTCTTCCTTGGCCTCCCTGTTGGGTACCGGCACTTCGATGGCGGAAGTCCTGTTCAGCAGTGCTGGGTCGATGATGTCCGGCGTGTTGGAGGCGAAGATGCTGATGACGTTTCCTTCCTCGCTGTCCAGTCCGTCAAGCTCGGATAGAAGCTGGCTCATCGTTCTCTCGACTTCCTCTCCACCGTGTCTCCTGTCGTCGAGACGTTTCTTGGCGATGGCGTCTATCTCGTCGATGAACACGATCGCTGGTTTCTCCGAGGCGCGGGCCTGTTCATAGAGGCGCTTGACTTTCTTGGCTCCTTCCCCTATGAACTTTTCGACCAGCTGCGGGCCGTTGACCATGAACATGTTGGCGTCGTACTCGTTGCTCAACGCCTTGACAAGGTGTGTCTTTCCGGTTCCTGGCCGTCCGATAAGTAGTATGCTTTTGTCCATGTTCATCCCCCAGGACTGGATTTTCTCCAGCTTGTTGCTGTTCAACTGGGCTCCGACATTCGAGGAAAGACTCTGGATGACATGGTCAAGACCTCCGATATCCTGGAAGGTTACGTCGGTATCTACCGGCTGGAACTCTGCATCCCGGCCCTTGTCAACGATATCCGTTACCTTGAAGCTGTTGGGATCGAGTGCAACCTCCGTCCCAGGCTGGAAGTCTGAAGGCTCGTAACCGTTCGGTACCTCGACGCCGTAACGTCCCTTCATGTTGCCTGAAGCCTCTACCCAGATCCTGTCACCGTCGAACTCCGAGACGACGACACCCCGCATGACAGGGGTTTTCAGGTCGGTGCTGTTCGGGTTCTTCGGCTTCGTACGCCGCTGCTGCTGAAAGTACTGCGGGAACTGTACCTTCTGCTTCTTCCCCGATTTCTGCTTTTCCTTGTTCTCCTCCGAACCCTGCGAGCTATCCTCATTCGACATAATTATCACCTTTTCTTCAAGCCGGGAAACCAGATCTCTCAACCGGTCAATCAATCCCATCTACACGTCAAAAACTAACGCAGCCATCTTTATAAAATACAAAAACATTCCTTCGGGAAAAGACAGCAACGACAGAAACGAGCCCGCAGGGATTCAAACGGACTGCCAGACGAAGCAGTTCCACAGTTCTCCCAGAAATTAACGGATTGATAACGAGCCCGCAGGGATTTGAACCCTGGACCTTTCGGTATCTTAGGTCGGAGCCCTACGACCTGACTGTCACTAGGGTTCCATTCCTCGATGAAATAATAGATTTCAGTCGATCGAGTGAAACTGGTTTCACCGAGTCGGCTACGCCTCGAATCCACAAGCTTTCCGGAAGCCATATAAGGCATGGCTTGTTGCGTTGGCGTAGCGTAACATGCCTCCGAAGCCGAATGCTCTGTCCAAGCTGAGCTACGGGCCCTCGCCTTATGGAGGGAAATGGTTCGGCCAGTTTTAAATATCGGATTTCTTGACATGGATCTATTTGCCATAAGGACTGGACCTGGCGTGTGTTCGGTAGAGAAAGTGCAGGAGGCAGGATTTGAACCTGCGAACCCGCTAGGGGACAGCGCATCTCAAATCGAAGACATTCGTCTTCTCCAACGACCTTCTCTCGGGGGAGAAAGTCGTTTCCTGAACGCTGCGCCTCTGGTCCTCCTCTAGCCTTTGACCATCGAACTTTCTCGTTAGAGATGGTTCGAGGAAAAACTCCGTAAGGAGTTTGACCACTCGAAAACCGCTGAGGGTTTTCTGTGATTTCAAACTCTCAGGAGTTTGACCACTTGGCTACCCCTGCATCTATCTTCTCTGTTTGATAACAAGATTTAAACTGGCTGCGAGTCTGGAGGGATTTGAACCCTCGACCTCTCGGTATCTCCAGTTGAAAATCACAGATTTTCTTGAACCCTCTTCACAGTGGAACAGGGATTTAGGAACCGAGTGCTCTGTCCAGCTGAGCTACAGACTCCTGTAGTGGTGTGATGTCGGAAATTACTTTAATCATGCAGATGGTTTTCGGCCTCCCTTCTGGGACGCAAGTTTTAAAAACTGCTCTGTTATTAACTGTGGAGGTGAGTACAACACGCGATACTTCCGAATCTGTCGATGAAAGTCTTGAAAACCCTGTATCAGATCTGACGGTTGAGGAAGCCAACAGGCTGCTTGATGACACTGTTTATGAGGTTGAAAAGGTTCAGGAGTCCTACAGGTTGAGCACGGATTCCGGAGAGCATGTAGGAACCTATCAGGATATACTTGGACTGGCTGAAGACCTTGAGGATATGGAACAGGGGCTTGATGGTATGTACGGTTTCTTCGAGAATGATGGACGGGCAACGATATATGGAAGATGGTCCGGAGATAACCTGGTCCAGTCTACGGAGTACGTCGACCTTCAGGAGATGCGTTAATCCTCATCCTCAACCAGGGCCTCGATCTGGAAGGTTTCCTGGCACTGAGGATAACCTTCGCAGCCCCAGAAAAACCCGTATCTTCCCTCCTTGATCTTCATCGGCATGCCGCACTCCGGGCACGCCACATCCTTCGGATCCTTCTTCTTGTGTTCCTGGCAGACCGGCTGACCTTCACGGTTCTTGGTGGTGGCGTTCTCTCCGCAGAACACGCACTTGGTCATCTTGGTTTCCTGAGGCATAGGTGTATTTTGTTTCGGAACATTTTTAGGTTGAATTCGGCTGGAGTCCGGAAAAGTTTGGTAAAGTTCTAAATAGTATATGAGAAAACGGTATCGTGGCAACGAAGTCTCTTCCCGACCCTGACAGGGTTTACCGGCGTGCCGACGGCGAAATCTCTATACCTTCTTCCGCGGTTACCGCTCTGTTGAAGGAAGGCAAAGTTGGAGTTAGTTTAAGCCCTGAGGATGCCGGCACTGAGAGACAGTTTTTCCTTGACGGCGACGACTTCTCCAGCCTCGTCGGACTGGTGGAGAGAAGCACCGGAAACTTTGAACAGGAATGGGAGTGCACCTACAGGGACAGATACAGCGCAAACGAGCTTGTAGCAGAGGCCGTATACGGTGACGTGGACGGCACAACATGGAAGAGGCTGAACGGCGCACTCCAGGAAACCAACCTCGCACCGGTAAGTCCCGGAGAGATACGCCTCAAAGGCTATGGAAATATAGAAAAAGACACAGAAATACTGGAATACCTACCCGTTAATCACTGACTCTGCCAGTAAATACCAACATGTATTAATCTGAGCAGTAGTTAGCACCTTTATGAACCTGATAATCTTCGGAGACTCTATCGCTCAGGGCTGCTGGGACGATGAAGGCGGCTGGCCGGCCAGGATCAGACAGGAGATAAACCAGAAACAGATAGAGAAAGCCGAGCCATTCTTCGACTACAATCTGACTTACCTTAGAGGTGTCTCCGGAGATACTTCTGAAGGATTGAAAGACCGTATCCTCAACGAGATAGAAGCGATGTCTGACACCAACCGCGATATCACTGCTGTCGTCGCGATAGGTATAAACGACTCGATACTTGAGGAGGACGGCAACAGAGTATCTAGAGGAGACTTCAGGGAAAACTTGGAAGAATTAATAGAGAAGTGCCGAGAGGAGACAGACCAATTGATACTTGTCGGCCTGACCCCGGTAGACGAATCAAGGGCTGATCCGATGCCGGACGAGCCGGAAGCATCATTCCTTAACTCGGAGATAGAGGACTACGAGAAGATAATAGAGGAAGTGGCCGAGGAAAAATCCACGAAGTTTATACCGCTGTTCGACCGCCTGAATGAAGAATCATGGGATGAGAAACTCTGGGATGGCGTACACCCGAATCCGGACGGCCATGAAAAAATCTTTGAGATAGTTAAGCCGGAGATTTTCGAGAAACTGGATTTCCAACTCTCGGATTAATCTTTCACTTTCTTCACGTAGTCCGCAGCGTTCAGCCCTGCCTGACATCCCTGTCCTGCCGAGACCTGGACCTGCTGCACCCCTACATCATTGACATCTCCAGCGGCATAAAGTCCGTCAACTCCAGTCTCCATCGCCTCGTCGGCTTCTATCCTGCCCGAGTCGGTTTTGTCGACCAGGTCGCAGATGTCCGAGTTGGGGACTGTCCCGATCTCGATAAACGCGCCCGTTAATTCTAAATCCTTCATCTCACCTTTATGATTGTACTTCAGGCCTTCGAGCAGATTGTCTCCGTAGAATTCTTCTGCGGTCGCTTCCCTGATGACTTCCACATTGTCGTCTTCCTCGACCTTGTCGATGGTGATCTGTTCTCCTTTCAGTACTCCTGATCGGGAAAGCACGTAGACCTTTTCGGCGATGTCGGA
Organism: Candidatus Nanohalobium sp.; assembly: GCA_042216335.1. Taxonomy (GTDB): domain Archaea; phylum Nanohalarchaeota; class Nanosalinia; order Nanosalinales; family Nanosalinaceae; genus Nanohalobium. The sequence goes on along the minus strand of JBDGTY010000005.1, from coordinate 19,317 downwards.
GAGGTAGTCGGCTGCCTCCGTCCCGGCGTATCCTCCTCCGACGACCGCGACCTCTTCTCCCTTGTAGAGCGGGCCGTCGCATACCGCACAGTAGCCGACACCTTTATTGGCGAACTCCTCCTCGCCAGGGATACCCAGCTTCCTCCTGTGTCCGCCCGTCGCGATGATAACAGCATAGGACCTGAAGACTCTTCCATCCTCACGCTCCACCTCAAAGACATCATCTTTTTTCTGGATATCCGTGACCTTGAAGCCTTTCTCCTCCTCTATGTCGTATTCCCTCATGTGTTCAAGGAACCGGTCGGCCAGCTCCGGCCCCGACTCATGCTTGAAACCCAGGTAGTTCTCCACGGAATCAGTGTTGTTCAACTGGCCTCCGTACTCGTCCGCGATAACAGTTACATCGACTCCGGAGCGTTTGGCGTATATAGCAGCACTCTGCGCAGCAGAAGCACCGCCCACAACGATCAGGTCCCTGACTTCTTCACTCATAACTTCACCTTCCTACATAGATTCAAAAACTTCTTCCTTACCGGTCGGGAACCCCCCCGGGTCCAGAGAACACTATTAAAACTTAGAGGAAACCACACTCAATACACCCGCCCATCCTCCACTCCTCCACACCACAAAAGACCGGGAGCGGCCTCCAAAAAACAACAAGATTTAGGCCCTCCCGGTGCAAAACTACCTATCCGGAGGGTTCAAGCTTTCGCTTATCTCTGAAGCGGCGTTGGTCCAGTTTGGTCTAAGACACTGCCTTGCCAACCAAAGGTCAACCGATCTTTGCGGCAGATTGGCAGGAACCCGTGTTCAAATCACGGACGCCGCATAATTCTGCATTATATGGGCTGTACTGATTTTTGATTTCATCCATTCTTGAGAGATTTAACATCTAGATTATCATTATCAACTATGAAAGAAGAATTCTCAGAACTTGAAACCGAAGTTATTGAGAGATGCGGCACGGAGCCGCTGGGCACCTCCGAGCTCTTGGATGAGGACAGGGACGGCACTTTTGTCTGCAAGAAGTGCGGCCAGGAGCTTTTCGATTCGGACACAAAGTTTGATTCTGGTACTGGCTGGCCGAGCTTCTGGGACGCGGAAAGCGATAACATCGAGAAGAGGAAGGATACCTCGGCCGGCATGGTGAGAACCGAAGTGGTATGCTCTAACTGTGAGGCACATTTAGGCCATGTATTCGACGATGGGCCGGAGGATAAAACAGGTAAGAGGTACTGTATCAATGGTGTGGCGCTGGAGTTCGAACCGGAGGTGAAATAGATGACAACGAAAACAAGTTTTCTGGAATCAGCCAACTGTGAGGCGGTAGCCTGATGAATGAGATCGTTTTGGGTGGCGGATGCTTCTGGTGCACTGAGGCAGCGTTCAAGGAGCTTGAAGGAGTAAAGGAAGCCATTTCAGGTTATGCAGGAGGCCACACAGAGAATCCGAACTACAGGGAGGTCTGCAACGGCGATACCGGACACGCGGAAGTAGTCAAAGTCGAGTTCGATGAAGAAGCGATCAGTCTTGAAAAAGTTCTTGAGTTCTTCTTCAGGATCCACGACCCGACCACCGAGGACAGGGAAGGCCCGGACGTAGGCTCCCAGTACCGCTCTATTATTCTTTACAGGGATGAGGAGCAGAGAGAAACTGTCGAAGAGTTTATCGAGAAGAAGAGGTCGGAGTATGAAGATGAGGTTGTCACCGAGGTCGAGAAGCTGGAAAGTTTTTACAGGGCGGAGGAGAAGCATCAGGACTACTTCGAGAGGAATCCTGAGGATGCTTACTGCGTGATGCATGCTCGGCCTAAAAAGGAAAAAGCAAGAAGTTTCAATTAGGGAAAAAGAATTCTCTACCCTTACTTATCGTGTTCTTCTTCGGCATGCTCCTTCAGTTCTTCTTCTGTATCGAAGCTTGAACCGCAGGCCTTGCATACATTGTCATCGTCGTCTCCCATAATTGTTCACCTCTAACTGGAGTCTACCTGATTTTGTAAGTGATAACTAGTTTACTTCTCCGCCGGTTGCCCAGGTCTTCAGTTCTTCCATCTCGGCCTCGCCACAGATCCATTCCTCCGATTCTGTGTTGTAGAAGAACGGTACGCCACCGCATTTCCCATCATCGAGTTCCTGCTGTTTCTCCGCATTTTCCTGGTCGTTCCAGACCTCAAGCTGCTCGACCTCTACTTCTTCTTGTTCTTCGAGTTTCTCTACTTTTGGAGCCATCTTTTCGCAGTGCGGGCAGCCGTCGCCGTAGAACTCGTAAAGCGTCATATTTCCTACTTGTCTGCTCTGGTTAATAAAGAGGCGCTTACTGAGCGACTGAACCAGGACAAGGTATTTCCGGAAGCATGGTCGTGGTCGGAAGGGTGGTTTATGGCAAGGTTGAAAGGTGCTCGGCCCGGTTACAGGTATATGGTGAGCGGGTTGGGATTTTCGACGGCTTCTGTGAAGGGTGGCGAAATCGAGGAATACAGCTTTGGAGGGGAGGGAAAGACCGTGCTTGCGTTCTTCCCGGGCGCGTTCACTCCTCCGTGCAGAGAGGAGATGTGTAGTTTCAGGGACCAGATGAAGGATTTCAATGAGCTCGGAGCGGAAGTTGTGGGGATCAGTGTTGACACTCCGTTTGCGCTGAAAGAGTTCGCTGAACAAAATGATTTGAACTTCAGGCTGGCCAGCGATACGTCAAAAGAGATCGCTGAGCAGTACGGGGTCAAAACAGTTTTCCCTGATACTGGCCACGAGATCGCGGAGAGAGCGGTTTTCCTCGTAAAAGATGGTGAAGTCGCATATAAGCAGGTCATGAACGACCCGCACAACCTTCCGGACCTGGAGAAACTGAAGGAAGAAGTGAAGAAGGCGTGATCTCAGAATAGGCTGAGAACTCTTTCGATCAACGACTGACTGTCTTTCCCGGCTTTTTCATCTTTGCTTATCTTTATGCTGCCTTCCATTCCTTTCTGCTGGTGCTGGGGCAGCGAGCAGTGAAGGTTCAGTTCTTTCCTTCTGCCCGGCGTTATGAATGTCCCCCTGACTGTCTCTCCGCCTAAGGCTTCGATGCTGAACATGCCGCCGGGGTATGTTTCCTCTGGGAGGCCGTGGACCATCCACTGGTGCCTGACCTCGTCGGTGTTGTTGAATACTACGGTCGTCTTGACGCATCTACTGATCGTGTAGTTTTTCCTGGAGTAGCTGAATGTCTCTCCAGCGTCTGCGAACTGTTCACCGGCCTTCACACGGATCGTTTTCTCTCCATGTATCTTCTGGCAGCCAGACGGGAGTTTCTCCGTGTTCTGGTTGGTCACTGTTCCGCCTTTCTTCATCTTAATCCGCATGTCGGCTCTTCCGGGTTTTCCGGACACCTTTTCTTTCAGGACTATCGGTGCGGACTGGTTAGGTGGGCTTCCGAAGGTTCCTGCGTCTATCTTCCGGAAGTACGGTATCTCTCCCTCGTAGTACTGTGCTGTGAAGTATTTCTTGAGGGATGAGATGGTTTCCGGCATCTTGTTTTCGGCGAGGTAGTCCTCGTAGACTATGGCGGATATGTCTCCTCCCATGCTGATTCCGTCGGTCGTGACCGCTTCCTCCCTGTGGTCGTGCATGATCCAGACTCCTTCCCCGTAGGAATTCAGGCCGTCAACCGTCGTGTTCAGAACTAACGTGGCTCTCTGGGCTGGTGTCAATGAGAGGACGTCCCTCTGCACCGGGTTCTCGAGTTCCACGCCATCGACCGCGACTTTCCTGAACTTGTGGCCGTGGGTGTGGAGCGACAGTGTGCCTCTGCCGACGTTAAGGACGTTCAGTTTGTAGCGGCTGTCCTTCTCCACGTTGATGATGGAGTCCCTGAGGGTGTAGGGGAAGGACTTGCCGTTTAGCAGGAAGTAGTCTGCCGAGTTATCGGTTATGTCGTATACGCGATTGATCTGCCTCGCCACCTTCCGCGTGTCGTCGAACTTCTGTGGTATGCTATGGAGTTTTCTGTCGATGGCGGTGTATACAAGGTCGTAGGCTGAGGAAAAGTTGCCTGTCACAGATCCCTGGTGCCGGACCTTTCCCGCGCCGATGTTCAGGGTCTGAACTCTGTTATCTTCCTGTTCTTCGACCACTTTGAACATGCCGTTCAAACCCATCAATACGTGGACGTTGGGCACGACGTGGCAGTGATACATCATGTTGCCTTCCTCGTCCGGACTGAACTCGTAGGTTCTTGACTCTCCCGGAGGGATCGGCTTCTCGCTGAAGACAGGTACGCCGTCGTTTCCCCTTCTCGAGGAGTTGAACCTGTGGTCAACGCCGTGCAGATGAACCGTGTGTGGCATGTAGTGGGTGTTGTGAACCTTCAGGTTGACGCGGTCGCCCTCCTCGACACGTATCGTCGGAGATGGCATCCTCAACAGGTTGCTTGCCCTGGAACCATCGTGTACCATCCCACGGGTCTTAGGTGCAAAAACCCAGAAAGCCGGCTTAATTCCGGGAGCTATCGCATAATCTACACTGCTCTGGTTGAACTCGTTTATTCCCATCACCTCGATACTGATATTGATCCTGTCAGGGTCTCCGTCACCGTCCAGATCACTTGACTTCACCACTGCATCACGGGAGAGACCGGACCTCATCAGAACTTTTTTCCCGACGTTGTTCGTGCCCTTGACCGAGGCAGCGACAGTAAACGGGTTGTCCGGGCTGCATCTCTCCGAGGCAGAAACATCGACATCTCCTATAACCTGAGGACTTCTCCAATCCGACTTCCGGAAGTTACAGGGTTGTTCTGCTGTGGCAAAACCACTTGATCTGCCTGAATTTTGAGCGGAATGGGTTTCACCGGCATGGCCTGATGCCAGAGGTGCAAGAAAAATCACTGCCAGGAGGATGGAAAACCGGGTCTTCATACATGAGATACTGTTAGGGAGGTTCTAAACCTTTTCGCCCCAGGAAGAAAAAGATAGGGGTTTAAAGTTTGTCAGCCAGCTTCTCGCTGACGTTCTGCAGCGGCGGGGAAAGCTGCTTTGAAGGGATTTCCTCCTTGTTCACCCATTCACCTTCCTCAGGATTCCCTGAGATCTCCACCATGTACGGCTGCCAGGTCGCCTCTCCCTCGGATGACTCGAACGTAGTCTTGAACTTTCCCTGGTACTTCAGCACTTCCGAGCTGCACCCCGTGAACTGCTCCGAAACCCGGGAGGCCGCATCGGCCGAAAGCTCGCCGCTCTCACGCTTCCCGGAGGGAACGTCCCAGAAATCCTCTTCGTCGTTGTAAAACATCAGTACTTTGTTACCGCGTAGAATAAGGCTGCCAGAAAAATCCTCTATCATAAACTAAATTAGTCGGCCTGGAATAAAAAGGCACTACGCCTCTCCAGCAGGATTACCCTCAACTATACTCTCGGCCTCCTCAACCGCAAACTCCTTCGAGGAAAAACCGTACATCGGATTATCTGGCTCAAAAGTATCAGACTCGACGGTCCAGAAGCCATTGTCGTCCTCCTCAAGCCAGACCCTGACACCGGTCTTGGAGTGTTTCCACTCGTCTCCATCCCTCTTCCACTCTCCGACCTTCCTCAGATCCTCGCAGTAGCTGGAGTAGCGTCGGCTCCCTTTCTTGCAGACAAGCAACGTGCCGTCATCCTCGTATAACTCGTACTCTCCACCTTTCGGCCCGGCAACAATCACAGCGTCTTCATCAACTTTCTCTACCTCCAGCGGCGTCGCCCTGTCATTGAAGAGTACTCTGTCGCCTTCGCTGAGTTCTTCCAGCTTCATCACTCTTTGTAGTCTTCGAGCGCGTTTCTGTAGTTTTTCAGTACTTTTTCCGAGGCTTCCCTGACTCCTTCAACTTTTTCTTCAGGTGTGTAGACTTTCATAGACACGGTTCGCCATTCTGCATCCTTCAGTGACTCCGGTATCGGAGATACTTCCTGAAGGTTTTTCACTGATTCGCCTGAGTTGATCTTCACGTTTATGTCATGTATGCGTGGTGTTCTGGGCGGGTCTATGATGATTTCGTGCGCTGGAACATCTGCTTCCTCTGCTATCTTTTCTTCAAGTTTTCTGGGTTCTTCTATCCTTTTTTCCATGACTTTGAGGCCGTTTCTGGTTACTTTGTCTTCTCCCCAGTCCACTGCGGTCTTGTAGAGGTTCCTGTCCTTGATCCTGGAATAGATATCGGCTGCCTCTGTCTCTGAGTTCAGTAGCTCGGTATGGGCGGCCCAGTCGTCCATTTTCATGACTTCTTCCACGGTTTTCTCCTCAAGCAGTGCTTCCAGGCTTCTCTGCAGCATCTTCTCGGCTATCGTGGCTGCGTGGTGGGAGTATAGTGTCTTGATCATGTGGAAACGGGAAGTGAACAACGATTCCAGTGCTGGAACTGCTCTCTCATCAAAGACCATTTCTCCATTGCGCTTCTCAGCCGACGAGATTATGGTCTTGTGGTCGATCATCCCGTACTCCAGTCCCGAGGAGTGTGCGTCCCTGAGCAGGTAGTCAAGCCTGTCTGCGTCGATATCTCCGGCCACAACCTTCAACCGGTGTTCTCCGTGTATCATCTGCTTGATCTCTCCGGTTTCAACAGGTATCGTGTCCTCCAGTTCATCAATCACCTTGCATGAGAGATCCTCGTGGGAATAGCCCTTCTTCTTCGCCACGACCTCAGAGGCATGTGAGAAAGGGCCGTGCCCCGAATCGTGAAGCAGTCCAGCGTACCTCACTTTCTGCCTCATTTCCTCGGAGAGCTCCAGGCTTTCAGCGAACTCTCCTGCAAAATGCATCACTCCCAGAGAGTGCTCGAAACGGGTATGGTTGGCGGAAGGATAAACCATTGAGGAAAGGGCAAGCTGCCGTATACGCCGCAGACGCTGAACCTCGGGAGAATCCAGAACCTCGACCTCCTTATCGTTTAACCTGATGTATCCGTGCAGGGCATCTTCGATACGCTTCATGGAAAAGAAGTGGATAGAAAATGTTTAACGATTAAGTCAGTGACTGGTCCATCCGCCGTCGACTGGCATGTTGACACCAGTGACGTAAGATGCTTCTTCTGAGGCCAGAAATGTGACAACTGAGGCGATCTCCTCTGGTTCCGCCATCCTTCCAAGCGGCGTCATGTTCTCGATGTGCGCCATGAACTCCTCGTCTTCCTGAATCTCTTCTGTCATCGGCGTGTCGACGAATCCGGGGCAGACCGAGTTGACCCTGACGTTGTGCTGTGCGAGGTCATCGGCTACGGAGCGGGTCAGGTTGACGACGCCTCCCTTGGCTGCGTTATATGCTGTTGAGCCCACGTCACCGACCAGTCCGTAGATGGAGGCCATGTTGATGATGCAGCCCTCGGTGTCCTTCAGGTGCGGAGCCGCGGCCTTGCACCCGTATACTACTCCGTCGAGGTCGACGCTCCTGATCTGTTCGTAGTCCTCGATATCCATGTCCTCGATGCCCTCTACGGAGCCTATGCCAGCGTTGTTGACCATTATATCCAGCTTTCCGAACTGCTCCACGGTCTCCTCAACGACCCTCTCGACATCTCCGAACTCGGATACATCGCACTCATGGAAAGTTGAGTCCGTCTCCTCGGCCAGTTTCCGGCCTTTCTCCTCGTCCACATCGGCTATGACGACGTCAGCGCCCTCCCACGCCAGTCTCTCAACTACTGCTTTTCCGATACCTGAAGAACCTCCTGTCACGATTGCAACCTTGTTCTCGAAGTCCATCTTAAATCACACAGAACACTTGGAGAAGCTGGTTTAAAGTTTTTGCCTGCGGCGTCAATAGGTGTCAGTGTCGTAGCCTGTCAGTCCAAGGCCAGGAGTGATGAATATGGCGAGTGCTGAGACGCCGAGAGTGAGTATCGAGATCAGCAGGGCAAACTTGTCGTACTTTGAGAACTTCTCCGCCTCCATCTTTCTCCTGTAAATGTAGAGTCCTAAGGCGAGCAACGATCCAACGTACATATAAGGCACGGCTGAAACACTCACTGAGAAACCAGCAGAGGGTCCGAAAACGTAGTTTGCTCCCGCGGCACCCAGCAGCGAGAAGAAGCCGTAAGTTGAAGACAGCAACATCACAGCATTCAACCGCCTGACATCATCTACTAAATTCATACTTTCATTCCTCTAAGTTGACCTGATCAAAGCCCTGTTTTAGACTTCTGAAATCCGAATTTAAATCATCCGCCTTCGAGGTCAGGTGTGACAGGTGCGAGTCGTAAAAGGTCTTCCAGTCCTGCTCAAAGCTCTGGAACTCGGACTGGAGTGAATCCAGCTCCTCCCTCACTTCCTCCGCTCTTTCGGTCAGTTCCTCCATCCGCAGGTCGGACTTGACCAGTTCCAGCTTGTGGCCCAGTGTCAAAGGTGAGGAGACCTGTACTCCTTTCTTGACGTATTTCTGCAGCAGGTCGTACTCCTCCTTGACCAAGTAATAATAGACTGCTTCGGAGGGTACGAACTCGAATGCGAAGTCGGTCGTGCCTTTCTCTGGTTTGACGTACTTGTCCGCGACCTGGCTCAGCGTGTCCTCCACCGCGCTCCGGAACTTCCTCCTGTGTCTTTGTTTCTCGTCCTCGTCTTCTGCCTCCTTCATCTTCCTGAAGCGGTCCAAGGGGAACTTGGCGTCGATGCATATCTTTCCGGCCGAGGAGTCTATGTATGCGTCCGGCTTCTTCGTCCCGACGACCTGCTCTTGCAAACCGTACATGGAAGAAGGAAGATGCTCGGAAAGTATCGTCTCCAGCTTTCTCTCCCCGAACTCTCCTCTCTGCTGGTTGGATTTCAGCATGGTCTCGATGCCCTGGTGCAGTTCTTCAAGTTCTTTGGTCTGCTCCTGAACGCTCTCCATCTGTGATTCGACGCTTCCGATGGTCTTGTCCAGCTCTAGCTTCTGCCATGACTCGGAGATAGCACCTCTCATCTTGTCAGGGTCGACCTCAAGCTCGGTATCCTCCTGCACCTGTTTCAATTCCTTCAGTTCTTTTCCGAGAAAAAGCACTCCTCCGCCCAGAAATAGCACCGCAACGCCGAGAACCAGTTCTATCATACACAGGATTTGGGCAGCATCGTTAAAGAATTATGCCGACAAGTTCCCGATGTGAAAGTTGAGAAAGCCTACAGCCCTGAAGAAATCAGTCATATAGTTGAGGACTACGACCTGGTTCTGACCGTCGAGGCCTCGCTCGCCGACGCAATCAACACCCGCCTGGAAACTGATAGGGTCTTCACGCCGATGCAGCTGGTCGACGCCGGGGACTTCCGGAAAAAGATCTTCCTGGAAATAGTCGAGGAAACCCGGCTGACATGGAAGCAGACCTCCTATCTCTTGAACAGCGTGCTCAGCTTCTGGAAACACACCGGAGAACTCGAAAAGATACTGAACTACGACGGGTTCGACACTCAGGAAGTCCGGAAGATAATCCAGATACTGAGGGATAAAGACACGCCGTACCAGAAGATCGGAGGGTTCGAGATCGAGGCCGAAAACGTGGCGGTCCTGAAGGGGTACCAGTTCACGGGCATCGACAGAGAGATCCTTCCTAAGGAATATGACAGCATAGAGGCTTTCTCCAATGAAGAAGCGGAGCTTGGAAAGTTCCGTATCTTCTCCTCCGCGTCGGACATCGCACAGAGCCTCAGGGAAAACATCTCCAGAATGGATCCGGAGGAAGTAGGTGTAGCGGTGAAGCCGGGTTCGAAGTATGAGCCGCTGATAAAATCGGTGCTGGAGGCCGAGGACATCACGTTCCAGAGGAGGCAGCACGCAAGGCAAGATGAAGACGTCAGAACTTTCCTTTCACTACTTGAGACAGGGCTGACACGTGACAAGGTAAGGGTGAAGGATGTCCGGCCTATTATCGAGCAGCTTAATATCAGGATACCGCAGAAACACGACAACCGGAGGCTGGAGGATATCAATGAGGGTGAGGAGTTCAGGGACTTCCTGAATGCGGTAAAGTATCTTGACTTCGCCGACGCCGTGAAAAAGTACCATGAACTGACAGAGAGGGAGACAGGCATGGACGAGATCGTCTCAGAGCTGGGAATTGAGGAAGAACAGGTTTCTCAGCAGGCGGTCAACGAAATAAGGTACTACCTCGACAGCTTCGAGGTTCAGGCAGAGGAGAGGGATGGCGGAGTGCTTCTCGCCGATCCTACAAAGGTTTCACAGGTCGACAGGAAGTACGTGTTCCATGTCGGCTTGAGTACCGACTGGATGAGGGAGATAGAGGACAGGGAATGGGTCATCAGGGAGGAAGAGGAGGAGAAACACCTGAAAGACTTCAAGTCGCTGATCCAGTCCGGAGAATCTTACTTCCTTGTCCAGGACCAGGAGTTAAACGGGGAGATAATGCCGTGCTTCTACTTCAACGAGATAATCGATCAGGAGTTCACTTCTTTCTCCGAACTGCCGAATGAGAAGGTGAGGCCGGAGAAAAAACCGGAAGAGGACGGCTTCAAGACAGAAAACTATAATGTGGATATTGAGAAAGTCGAGACGGTCAGTCAGTCCGGGCTCAACAGTTTTGTCCAGTCTCCAAGATTATTCTACATGGACAGGCTTGTGAGCGATGCCGATCAGGAGAAGTTCGAGAAGGGCAACTTTTTCCACATGTACGCCGAGTACGTCGCATGTAACCCGGAGAAAGCCGATGAAATATCGTTGAGTGAAGTTGTCGGGTTGATGAAGGATGAGATAGAGGAGTTCGCCGACGAGCTCGACATGGAGGATCTGGAGACGGAGTTCCGGATAGGTGTCAGGAACATACGGGACTTTCTGGACGAGCATGAGCTGGAAAGTGTCGGATTGGACGAGGAGTACACCGCGACGGAGGACGAGGAGAACGTTTTCATACAGGAGTTCCCGGGCAGCAACGGCGACCTGGAAACCGAACCATACTTCAAGGACACTGACATGGGTGTCAAGGGCAAGATCGACCTGATGCTGGACGAAAACCACCTAGTCGACTATAAATCTGGCCGGAAAAAGTCAGTGCAGAAAGTGCTGAAGAAGTCACATCCCGACCTCTATAGGGACGAGCGTTTCCCCGACTTCCAGCCACTTCTCTACATAACCTATCACAGGCAGCACGTCGACGGAAAGATCAAGTTCACCTTCCTCCACTTCCTCAACGACCTGGGCGACGCAGTCAACGGCGGAGACGCAGAAGTAGAAACCACGATAACCTATCATCCTGAGACTTTGGCGGAGAAGAAAGCCTCGATGGAAGTTTTCGAGTACATGATAAGAGATGTAGCAAAGTCCAACGACAGAAGGAAGACACTAGAAAAACTAGGCTACCAGCAGTACAGAAACTTCATGGAAGACCGGGAGCTACCGGAAAAGTTCGACAAGGACAGGCTGCTGCAGACCGAGTTCGCCCAGGACTTCGAGGACTTTGCCAAGCAGGAGGTGGGAGACTACAAGTACGTCGAGAAAGGAGTGAAGAAAGCATTGAAGAAACTGGTCGACTTCCGCATGGAGAACTATTTCAAGGAGGACGCCGACAAGATGGAAGAATTCCTGCAGGAAAAACTGGATGAAATCAACGAGTACATCGACTCACGATTCCCTGTCGACGCAAATCCTGACGAACTACCGCAGAGGGACTTGATTTTGAAGTGATTCTGGTTGAATGTTGAAGCAAAAATTATTAACCGTCAGTTCAGGTTCTGTCAATATGGCAGAAGAGCTTTACCTAGGAATCGATGTTCGGCCTTCAACTGTTAGAGTTGGATTAGGAGATGATAAGGGCCTGGCTTCAGACGTTTTCAGTGTGGATCGGAAGGAATACTGGTCTGAAGATGGCTTGATAGAACTGTTGGAGGACAGCTTACGGAATTTCAACCGTTCTTTGGAAGATGTCAAGTCTATCGGGTTGGCGGTCTCAGGGCTTGTAAACCCTGAAGAGAAGAAAATGAGGGAATCTTACTCGCTTGAAGAACTGGAGTTTACGGAACTGAAGCAACTTGATACCCAATTTTACGTAGAAAATGATGCTAATGCTGCCGTGATCGGTGAAAAAGAGTTTGGGGAGGGACAGGAAAAAGAAAATCTGGTGACTATACTACTTGATGATGGGATAGGTGGAGGAGTGTTTTACTCTGGCTGGCTTCTCGGAAGCAGGGAAGACGGAAGTAGTCCGGAACCAGCAGGGATCCAAGTCTCAGAGAACGCTATATGGGATGAAGCCGTCGGCGGAGAACTAATGCCGGACTACATGGAAGATTGGCTGGAATCCACCGAGGAAGAGACAGGTCTCGAAATCGGCATGGATGCGAGGGAGGTCCTGAAAAGATCGCAGGCTGGCGACACATCTGAGTTCATCAATCATCTGGCCGAACTAAACGCCCGAGGTATAGCAACCATAATCGATACCTATGCACCGGAAAAGATCACTTTCACAGGATTTGTAGCAACAGAGAACCCTGAATTCATGGAAAAAACATTCCAGAAAGTGGAAGAGAAAACAATCAACCCGGTCCCAGAGATGAAAATTTCCAAAGAAAAGGAGAAACTGGGAGTACTAGGCGCTATCGCAATAGCCCAAGGAAAATACCTGCCAGTCGCTCAGACTGATTAATCATACATCTTGTGGGCTTTGTCGATGTCCACGATCTCTGTGACAACTACGTTCTCTTTTTCTTCGTTGATGGTGTAGAAGGCAGTGTAGCTCCTTGAGATATGCATTCTGTAGACTTCCCTTCCTTTTACTGTTACTTTTTCGACATCGCCGATATCGTTTTGAGGCCGTGGATATGGATTCTCCTGAAGTTTCCGCAAGTTCCTCTTCACTATGCCTTTGCTCTTGGAGTCAAGCGACTGAAGAAAGTCTCGTGCATCTAGATCTATCCTTATCTCATACTTCATCCAGCGACACTGTCTCTAGCTCTCCTTCCTCAGCTTTGTCAATCTTCTCGGCCAGTTCGGACTTCTCCTTCTCGATCCGCATCTCCTCAAGAAGTTCATCCCAGGTCTGACCTGGTTCCTTGTCCTCGCCCAGCTTCTTCCACGTCTCCTCCGAAACCGGGATCCTTTTCGTCGCTGCCATTGTAAATACTGTAAAGGTTGTAAAGATTTAAAACTTTAGTGATTCTACCGGAATTTTGCGCCACAGAAAACATAACCTTTTCTCAAGTTATCCAGTTTATGGACGAAGTGCAAAAACTTTCTGAGGAAAAAGTTGACGAGCTTATTCACGACTTGAGGGAGCGGTATGAGGATTTTCAGGTTGGCGAGAATACGTGGGAAGTTTCTGAAGAGGGATTTGAGACCGAGTTAGAGAACTTCAGGAACGGTGGTTACGGCGGCGCAGGCATCTGGCTAACGAATAACACAGGGCAGGTGCTTCTCGTGAAGAACAAGAGTGATGATTCTTGGGGAGACCCTGGCGGCCATCACGAAGATGGCGAAAGTTTTGAAGAAACCGCTAAAAGAGAAACTGAGGAAGAAGCAGGAGTCAAAGCTGAAATCACAGGGATAGAAACAGTTGACAAAGTCAAACTACAGCACAGAGATGACGAAGACAAACATATCTACAACCTGCTCGTAGTCTTCAGAGGGAAGCACGTCTCAGGCGAACCTGAGCCACAGCAAAGTGAAATCGAGGAAGTAAAGTGGTGGAGCGAACATCCCGAAAACCTGCTGTATGAGGACCTGAAGCAGTTCACGATACCAGATGGAAGTGATGAAGATAGATGACAGAATTCTCTCCGAACGAGCAACAGCAGGAACTGATAGAGAACACTGAGGGAATCTACCTGGTTGATGCAGGGGCCGGGACCGGCAAGACTTTTACTATTACACGCAGATACATTAATATTCTGGAGGATCAGGAGCCTGAGGATATCTTTCTGGCGACTTTTACACGTAACGCGGCAGATGAGATGAAGGAGCGTATCTCCCAGAAGTCGGATTACAGGGCTTCGGAGATTTTCAACTCCCCGATTTCGACTTTCCACGCTCACTGCCAGAAGATACTGGAGCGGAACGGCCATGAGGCGCCTCAGCTGCTGGGCATCGATGAGCACCTGACTGAGAACGTTCAGGTGATGGAGAGTCAGATCAGGGAGCGCCAGGAGTTCCAGGAGTTCATCGGCGACTTCAAGCAGCGACATGAGAAATACAGCGATCTATTCAGGATTGTCAGGGATGACTCCAACCTTCTGTCTCTGCTGAAATCCATCGCCTCCAAGGGCATCATGCCTGAAGATGATTCGTGGTTCGGCGACACCGAGAAGTACCTTGACGGCGACTTCGAGGAGTTCAAGGAACTTTTCAAAGAAAAGAACAGGCCTGTCGAGGAGAACGGAGGGCAGAAACAGAGCGAGTTGAGAAGGCGGCTCTACAGCTACAAGTGGAAGAACTTCGAGCCCGAGGCCCCTTCCATCGACGATGTGCGTGGCGGTTACGGCACCAAGCAGGTGAGAAAGGATTTTTGCGAGAAAGCGTTCCAGGAGGACAGGGGAGAGTTGAAAGGTTTTCTTCACGACCTGTACACCGAGTATCTGGAGTACTGTCTTTCCCGCAACTACCTTAACTTCAGCTTTCTGATGGTGCTGACCTACGCTCTGCTCTACAGGCGTCCTGAGGTCAGGAAGGACGAGGGCTTCGACTATATCATGATCGACGAGTTCCAGGACACCAATGAGATACAGTTCAAGCTCGCGCTGCTTCTCGCCGATAAGCCTAACTTCTGCGTGGTCGGTGACTGGAAACAGTCAATCTACTCGTTCCAGTACGCTGCTGTCGAAAACATACTTGAGTTCGAGGAAAGGCTGGGGAAGTACGCGGAGGAGCTTAACGGAAGTCAGGAGAGAGTTAGCTTCTCGCCGGAAAAAGTGGAGAGGATCGAACTTAAGAAGAATTATCGCTCCACTCAGGAGATACTGGAAAAAGCTGAGCAATCTCTCTCACTCCCCGCAAACGACAGGGAGAACCCGGAGACGCCGGAGATAACATCTCTGGAGTCCGAGGTCGACGAGGTGGGTGAAGTACTGAGGATTGAATCTGAGGACGAGATAGAGGCGGTGCTGGCTAAGATTCAGGAGATGAGGGCGGAAGGTTCTGCGACTCTTCCTGGAGCAAATTCGGAGGATTTGCGTTCGGAAGGATTTGATTACAGCGACATGGCTGTTCTGGCCCGGACGCGGAGCTTCGGCCTGGATCTGCAGAACGAGGCCCGGAAACATAATATCCCCGCGGCCTACGAGGGAGGAGTCGAACTCTTCACCACTAATCCTGCGATTATGCTGCTGGCATGGCTCCGCATCCTCCAGAACCGTCAGAACCGGAAGGGCTGGGCCGTAGTGCTGGAAGAGGCAGGTTACAAACTGGATGAAGCCGAGGAAATCGTCAAGGACGGAAACTACCCGAAGAACATGCTGAAGTTCGAGGTGGAGCTCCAGAAAACTGATTCGGTCGAGGCAGTCGCCGAGAAAGTCTTCGAGAGATACGGCTACAGGAACGGCTTTACCGAGAAGATCATCGAGGTGCTTGGTGAGACGTTCAGTTCGACTTACATGAACCTGGGGCAGCTCATCAACTTTATCGAGGACAATATCGAGGAAGGAGAGATTTACGAAGTCGACAGCACCGGCAGCGAAAACGCAGTAACGATACAGACCATCCACGCCGCCAAGGGCCTGGAGTATCCTGTCGTCTTCATTTCGGACGTCAACCAGTCCAAGTTCCCCTCAACAAACAGCTTCTCGCCAAACATAACCTACAAGGATCCGATCGGTCTCCGCCAGAGAAAAAAATACCTGAGAAACGACTACGCGTACAGCTTCGACAACTGGCGGACCGAGATACTGGAAAAGTGTCTCTCAGGAGAGTACGATGAAGAACGCCGGCTGATGTACGTCGCGATGACCCGAGCCGAACAGTATCTTTACATCACGGCCGAGGAAGACCGGTCTTCGACTTTCTTCACAGAACTTGACATCGAGAAAGTCGAGGTCGATGAAAGCCCGGAGGAGGTTGAAGAGGAGGAAGAGGAGAGGAAGGTTTTCAGAGTCTAGAGTTCGTCAAGAATTTCCTGAAGAATCTGCTCAAGGTTTTCATTCTTTTCCTGGCTGATTTCCTTTCTCTTGATAGTTGCTTTCATCCTTTTGAGTTCAGAGAGTGGCGGTTTCTGTCTTTCCTGGATTTCCAGTTTGAAGTTCCTGTCGAACTTCTGGTTAAGTTTCCGGATGTATTCTCGACACATTTCCGGATTTAGAAAGCTGTAAGGCACTATTATCGTGTATCCTTCATCGACAGAATCTTCTTCATCGTAATATGTGCCGTCGCGGTATATGCCAGGCTCCTTAACTTTGCTATATTCGAAGTTTTCAGGCTCGACTATTCTCTCTGTTTTTTCGGCATTGTTGGATGCTTCGGAATATTCCTGTATGCCTTCGAAGTCTTCCGGCTTTATCTCCTCTCCATTCTCGTTGTACTTCCTGATCTCCACGCACTGGTTGCTCGACGAGTTCCACAACTTGTGCTGCATCGTTTCAAATGTCACCACGGCTTCTCCTTCTTTTCCGTACCAGTCTCCCCAGTCTCTAAATGGATCTACTTCCATGCTTTCAAGAACGACTTCCTTATCTTCCAGAAAATTGTCTTCTACCATTATATCACCAGATTATTCTATCATACAACCTCTCCACAGAGAAGTTTTAGCTTCTTCAATATCTTCATCGCCGGTTGAAACATCGTTCCAGACGCCCCCAAGCTCTACATTTTCAGAATTCTCTCCGGTATCCTTCTTCAGGCTGTCTTTCTCATCGATTGGATAATCTGGCCTCCTTAAAGCCATGGAGTTAGTCATAACAACAGCCGGGCGCTGAAAATACAAAATATTTGTGGTTGAATTAACTCACCTTATTTAGAGCTCTGAGTCCCCAAACTTCCAGTTGAGGAGCAGTATTCCCAGGAAAGCGGTGAATGCCATGAATGGTATGGTAACTATTCCCATGTAGAAGGTGTATTCGGTGTCGCAGCTGACCTGCATAATTGAGCACCCTGCTGAGTGGAACTGCTCTATTCTCTGAATCATGTAATGGTAAGCAGCGATTCCTCCGCCAATAGTGGCCATTGGAACAGCGTATTCTGCTACATCTGTGTCAAGCAGCCAGGAAACCCCGAACAGTAAGACAAGTGGATACATCAGAATCCTCTGAAACCAGCAGAGACGGCAGGGTGTCCAGACACGGCTCCCACCAGTCAATGGTCTTTTCACTATTTCTAGAAACCCATTCCTAAACACTAGCATATACTCGATGTTAGACAGGTATAGGCTCCCTAAAGTCGCTAGTATCGCTATTAACAAGCTTAGCTCTTTCCAGTATTCTTGGAATAGTTCCTCTATCTCCTTCCATTTACGGAGATACCCGTACCTATAGAGAATCGACCCGGATATTGCTGAAATTATGAATAGAAGCATCAAAAGTGTGGCTATTGAGTAGGCTTCTACGATTAAGTTCATAAATTAGTTATTGATGTAACCGGTTAAAAGTCTTCACTAGAAAAATTAAAATGTGAGAAATCAAGATTTTCTTGTAGTTGTCGCTGCGTTCATGCTTTCAGTTGGAGCAGGATTCACCATCCACAGCCAGTTTACAGGTGAAAACACGTTCAGCCGCGACCTGAGCCTCAGGGTTGATGACGAGAACTCGGAGGAAACAGTTAACTTCGACAACAAGACGCTGGGCCTCACGTACGAGAACTTCAAGAAAGCAAAGTATTACTACAACTTCAACGGCACCAGAGAGGAAGAGAGAATTCAGGGCCTGAAACACGACGGAGTCATCCACACATTCAGAGACATCAAGTCATTAGGAAAAGATACATACTTCCTCTACCTCCGGTACCAGGACAACGCTTCAAAGTTCGGAGACGGCTGGATGGAGCTCTACAGGATAGAAGAACAGTAATTTACCAGGGAGCGAACCCTGGGTCGACCATGCGCTCCTCTCTTTCGATCGATTCGATCTTCTCGATGTCCTCCTCTTCAAGTTCGAGCTCCTGGGCCTCTAAGTTGTCTCTGATGTGGTCTTCGGAGGTTGCCTTTGGTATGGCTACGACGCCGTCTTTCTGCATCAGCCATGCCAGTGAGACCTGTGCCTCTGATACGTCGTGTTTATTGGCGATTTCCTGAATTTCCGGGATGTCGAAGACTTCTCCGCGGGCAAGCGGTGAGTAGGCCACGAGGGTGATGTCGTGTTCTCTGCATTTTTCAAGCAGTTTTTCCTGCTGGAGCAGTGGGTGCATCTCGACCTGGTTGGCTATTATGTCATCTCCTGCGATCTTCATGGCCTCATCTAATTGCTGTGGTTCAAAGTTGCTGACTCCGATGTTTTCCGCCATTTCTTTTTCGACTAGTTTCTGCATAGCGTTCAGCGTGGTTTCTGCCTGGTATTCTCCGGATGGCCAGTGGACGTACATCAGGTCGACTTTTTCCACCCCGAGTTTCTCCAGTGATTCCTCTGTGCTGGAGACCACGTTTTCCTCGCTGCCGAGCTGGTCGATCCAGACCTTTGAGGCCAAGAAGAATTTTTCTCTGTCGACTTCGGCTTTCTCGATCCCTTTTCCTACGTGTTCCTCGTTCTCGTATATCTGCGCTGTGTCGATGTGGTTGTATCCCATCTTGAGGGCGGTCTTGACTGCGTTGCTGCATTCTCCGGGTTTGTCGTTCTGCCATGTGCCGAGGCCAAGTTGCGGTATATTTTCCATGTTGATGGGAGGGTTCCGTGTTTTGAAAAACTCGGTGATTTCGCTGAGGTAATCATCTGGTGTGGATACAGGTGGTGTGTTGTAACAGTTTTTATCTGTCATGGCCTGGTTCTTCTGTATGAGATGGATTGATATGGTTGAGGATGGCCGTGTCGCTGAGTACCTGGATCAGGGCAACCTGAAGGATGTCGACAGCACCGATGTTTTCCGGGTTCTAGGGTCTGAATCCAGGAGAGATGTCGTGGATTTTCTGTACAGTACCGAGTCGGGTTCCGTTACACTTGATGAACTTGCGGAGGAGACTTCAGTCAGCAGAACCAGACTTCATCACAGCGATTTATCCTATCTTGAGAACCTGGGTGCACTGGAATACGAAGAAGACAGTCATGAAATCAGGTACGACCCGGAGACGGTGGAGGCGCTTAGCAATATCATCGAATCTTTCGAGATTTAGTCAATAGACTCCGGTTTAGATAACATTTATTTACCATCTATGCAAATCAAACTTCATGGACAGTCGCATAGGAGAGCTCGCAGGAGAAGTCTACGAATACCTAGAGGAAAACGGCGAAACATCGGTATCTCGGGTATCCAAATCAATCGACGCACCGAAGGC
>JBDGTY010000049.1:0-18014 GCA_042216335.1 Candidatus Nanohalobium sp. | reverse complement strand
AGCTGTGTTTTCTGGCCGAAAACCACGCCGATGTTCATCGCGTTCTTCTTCCGTTCATGGTGCGGGTTCCTGCCGTCTACCTCGATCACTCCGGAAGTCGGTTCGAGGATACCGGTGAGCATCTTGACCGTAGTACTTTTCCCTGCTCCGTTCGAGCCGATGTACCCAATCATCTCACCCTCTTCTATCTCCAGATTCAGGTCTTCGACTGCGTGAACTTCCTCGTACTCCCGCTTGACGAAGGATTTGAGATATCCCTTGATGCCTTCGCCTCTCTGGTAGATGCGGAAGGTCTTGGAGAGGTCCTCTGATTTGATGAGCGTCATATCCTGCTTTTCGACTCCACTTCTTAATAGGTTAGATATACCTATTTCACTATGCTTTTGGTGCTCCTCGATGAAATTGAACGGGAGTTCTGCTCTATGTACCGGGAGTTCGATACAACGAAGAGACCCTGATCGGTCTCGAAGAGTGCAGCGTCCGAACCATTTTCCAACCTGTAGCCATACTTATGTTTTACTTCAGAGTATTCCAGGTTCGAGTTCCGGACATAGCAGTCCATGATGTGACGTAGGGAGCTATCGACGCTTTCCCGTTCGCCGAGGCCTTTCAAGACGTCCTTAAGGTTCCCCAGGTTATTAAACTCATCATCCAGAAAATAGTAAAGTTCTCTGTATTCCTCAGTCACTCCTTCACAGTCACCGGCACGCCCTTTTCCTTAAGGAGTTCTACCTGCTGTTTGACAAAGTCTTCCTCGTTGCTACCTTTGGTGGCAACCATGTAGACCTGTGCGTCTCCAAACGGCCTCATGACCCTTCCAGCTCTCTGCGTGGCCTGTCTACGGCTGCCTCCCTGTCCAGACATAACGATTCCGATCTCTGCGTCCGGAAGGTCTAGGCCTTCATCGCCGATCCTGGAGACGATGATGGTGTTCAGCTCGTCGTTCCTGAACTTCTCGAAGTAATCCTCCCTGTCCTCAAAGTCTGTCTCGCCCGAGACGAATGGGATATCATACTCCTCGCTCAGGGTTTCTCCCTGGTCAATCCAGTCACAGAAAATGATCGTCTTCTCATCCTGGTGCTTGTCAAGGATTTCCTCAAGGTTTTGCTTCTTCGCCGGGTTCTTCGACGCGATAATCGCCTTTTTGATGCCTGAAGCTTCCTCATATTTATGCCGGTAGTGGTCAGACGCCCACTCCACCAGCTGGATCTCAACATCCGGCTTGACTACATGTCCTTCCGCGAAGAATCGGGCCCAGTCACTGCCGATCTCCTGACCGATAAGCGCGAATATCTCCCTCTCCTTGCTGTCCTCTCTGACAGGAGAAGCGGAGAGCCCAATCCTCCTTGTACTCTGTAGATCGGCCGTCTTCCTGAACAGCTTGGACGGGATGTGGTGCACTTCGTCGAAGATGATAAGCCCCCATTCCTTCCTGAATATGTTGGTTTTCTCACCGGCCATGTGGTACGTGGCGATCGTCACGTCGTTCATCTCCTTCTCATCGCCGTGGTACTCTCCGATCTGATCTTCTGTCAGCGTCGTCTTGTCGAGGATTTCCCTCTTCCACTGTCCAACCAGGTTCCTCTGCGGCACCAGGATTAGCGTCGGTGCATCGATCTTCGCCATCAATCCGATGGAGGTAACCGTTTTACCGCTTCCTGCAGGGTTCGCGAGGACTGCGGCCTTCTTCTCGTATGCTTTTTCCACGTACTCCTCCTGGTAGTCTCTTAGCTCGATATCTTCCGCCAGGTCTGCTCCGATTTTCTCGTCCGATTCCCTGAACTTGGAGTTGTCTTCTACCGGATAACCTTTCTTCAGCAGTGCTTCCTTGATCTCTGCCCTGCTCTTGGACCCCATTGCGATACGCGACTCTGTATCGGAGAGGTCCACTGACAGGTTCTGCCTGACCTTGTCTATGCTTCGGGCCCAGTCCATCCGTTCCGGGTCCTCAGCGACGAGTGAGTGGTAGCGGCCCCGATGCTCAATGGAGAACATCTCCTGTTTAGTGTAGGTTCTTTCCAACCACTCCATGAAACGTGGATAGCTTCCGACTACTCTGGTATAGACCTCCTTCATCTCCTCCAGCGATTTGTCAGAGTTCCAGATATCCATCTCCTGGACCTCGAACTTGTAATGCTCACCCGAAGAAGTCTCCATATGCGCAAGAGAAGAAACCTCGTTCAACGTCTCCCGGTCCGGGTTAGAAAGTATAATTTCTCTCTGCGGCTCGAAGAACACTACCTGGTTTTTCAGTCTGTCGATCAACTCGTCCTTAGAAAGCTCCTCCAAGTTTTCCTCTGGCATGCCTCTACCGTTAGACACAAAGCTTTAAAACAGTCAATAAGCGGAGCTGAAAGCCAAGCTGAAGTCGGAGAACATTTCGACGACCCGGCCCATACCAAACCAGATTTAACTCTGAACAATCAAAAAGAAAGCATGGAAGAAGAACAGGAAGAAGTGGACTGGAGCAGCCTCGTTGGCGTCATCAACAGCGACAAGACCTCAACGGAGCTTGAGGACGAGATGTGGAAGAAGATCGATTGAAGGTCTGATGAGGAACCAGAAATGAAAAACCAGCTACGTCAAGTCCTCTCAAAGGTCAGCGACTTTGAAGACCCGAGAATAAAACTGGAGCAGTACATCACGCCTCCAGCACTGGCCGCAGATTTAATCTACACGGCGTATATGCAGGACGATATCGAGGAGAAAAAGGTCGTGGATCTTGGAACAGGTACAGGGATTCTGGCAATCGGGGCGGCGAAAGTCGGCGGCGAAGTCACGGCCGTGGAGAAGGACAGTGAAGCACTGGAGATCGCCAAGAAGAACGCTGAAGAGGCCGGAGCTGAAGTAAATTTTGTCGAAAAAGATGTTGGAGACTTCAATGGAAGCACAGACACCGCAGTCATGAACCCTCCGTTCTCCATTCACTCGGATACCGGGCTTTCGTTCTGGGAGAAGGCCATCGAGGTCTCTGATGCAGTGTATGGTATTTCTCCACGGGACGCCCGTGACAGTATAAAAAGTTTGGTCCGAAGTTCTAACCATAAACTTGAGGGTGTGCAGGAATACGAAATAGTTTTGCCTGCGAGCTACGGCTTTCACACCGAGGAAGGCCGTGAAACCCCTGTAGACCTGATAATAACAAGGAGAACTTGATAACCAATGGAACTTGAGACCGTGGAGAAAGAGGACCGGCTTATCGTCGACATGCAGCAAAACCATACCCTCGCCAACCTGATCAGGAAGGCGATATGGGCGAACGACGGAGAAGCGGGATACGACAAAGGCCACCCGCTCGGCGACGAATCCAACCTCGTCATCAAAGACGACAACCCGGAACAGACACTCGAAGACGCGATCGAGACCGCCCGGGAATGGATGAACGACCTGGAAGAACAGGTCTAAATTTCTTCACTATTGCTTCTTTTCTCGTAAAAACTCTTCGCCTGAAAAGGTAAGGCTTTTGACTCTGTCCAGAAAAATTCTAGTTATGGAGCGAGTTGAAGTTGATCCGGAGAAGATGACAGGCAAGCCTGTGATCAAGGGTACGAGAATACCTGTGGAGAAGATCGTCAAGCTCTTGGCCCACGGCCTGGAAGTCGAAGAAATACTTGAGGAGTATCCCAACCTTGAGGAGGAAGATGTAAGGGCTGCACTGGAATACGCTGCGGAAACGCTCGAAGAGGTGTCAGTCTATCCTGCAGAGGGCGGAGACCTTGAAGTTCATAGTTGACGAAAGTACAGGAAAAAGCATCGCCGATTTCCTTGAAGAAGGAGGCTACGATACTGTCTTTGTCGGAGCGGAGATGAAGTCTGCGAGCGACTCCGAGATAATGGAGAGAGCTCTGGAAGAAAAAAGGATCATAGTTACTAACGACAAGGACTTCGGAGAACTCACCATAAGAGAGGGAAGAGATGCGGAAGGAATACTGCTTCTGCGGCTTCAGCTGGAGACACCGGAGAACAAGAAGAAAGTGCTTGAGAACATCCTGGAAAACCACGGAGACAAGATAGAAGGCAACTTAGTAATCGCTAGAGAAGACCAGATAAAGACTAGAAAGCTATGAAAGACGGCATCAGGGTTCTCGGCATTGACGATGCATCCTTCGAATTTGAGTCGGAGAAAACTTTTCTCACCGGCGTCGTCTACAGAGGAAGCGAGTTCATCGAGGACATCCAGAGTATTGAAGTAGAGGTTGACGGGGAGGATGCCACAGAGAAGGTTCTGGAACTTTACGAGGAATTCTCCAACCACCAGCAGATCAAGGCAGTTCTGACCGACGGCATAGCTTTCGGCGGCTTCAACCTTGTAGACATCGACGAAGTGGCGGAGAAGATAGGTAAACCAGTCGTGGCCGTAACGAAGAACCGGCCGGACAGGAGAGGCTTCAGGAAGGCGATGAAGAGGACGGATAACTACGATGAAAGGTTCGAGAAGTTTGAAGAAGCTGTCGAAGTCGAGCTGGAGGACGGAAAGTGTTTCATCCAGTTCTCGGGCTGTTCCAGGAAAGATGCGGAGGGTTTCGTGAGGAAGAACATAGTTCACGGCCAGGTTCCGGAGTCGATTCGTGTCGCGGATATGGTAGGAAGGGCTTTAAATCCTGAGTGAGGAAACCAGTTCCATGGAGTTCTTTGAAAATATAATGGACGGGGAAAGCGAACTGTTTGAATGGTTCTATTTCCTTTCGCTCGCGCTGATCCTGGCGTTCGGCACCATCAAAACCACGGGCACCGTTCTGCAAACCGACAAGCCTGTCGTTTCCGTGGTTTCGTGTTCGATGTATCCGGAGTACCAGAAAGGTGATATTCTGGTTGTGGATGGAATGGATTATTCCGAGATAGAGGAAGGTGATGTCGTGATCTACAGGGTGCCGGACAGGATCGACTTCACACTGAACGGGGAAAGCTACACCTTGGAGAAGAACTCTCCGATGTACAACACCTCGGTTGAAACCAGCGTCGGGACTGTACAGCTTCTGGAAGCTGAGGCCAATCTCAAGACCGGTAATGACAGAGCCCTGCTCTCAATCGAGGGAGAGAAAGTCACTGTGACTGATGGTGGAAGCGTCTCGGTTAACGGTGCGAGGCTGAAGGTCGAAAGGATCTCAGCTATGCCCATCCCGGTCGTCCACAGAGTCATAAGCAAGAGTGAGGACCATCTTGAGACCAAAGGAGACGCCAACTCCGGTCAACTCGACTTCGAGTCAAGTGTCCGGCCTTTCCAGATCCACGGCACGACGATGTTCAAAATTCCACGGGTCGGCGCCGTGAAGCTTCTGGCGATGGACCTCATAGGTTTCCAGCCGGGCAACGCCCCAGTAGTCATCGAGAACAGTTACTCCTGTAGAGGGTAGATAGTTTTTAACTTTTCCTCTTCTAACTGTGTCAAACATGGAGTTCTGTGATGAATGCGGAGGCATGCTTGTCTCCGAGAAGAAGGATGGCGAATCGGTGATGAAGTGCCGCAGCTGCGGAGAATACCAGGATGTAGACGCCGACGACATGAAGGTGACTGATGAAAAAGAGGAAGACCCTATGGACCGCCTCAACGTCAACGAAGGCGACAACGACGAAACGGAGCACCCTACCACCGAGAAAGAATGCCCGGCATGCGGAAACATGGAATGCGAGTTCTGGATGAAACAGACACGAGCCAGCGACGAGCCACCGACAAGGTTCTACAGATGCACCGACTGCGGGAACGTCCACAAAGAATACGACTGAGGGGCAGATATGAGATTACGCAAGAAAGCCGCTGAAAAGACCAAGAAACAGATTACTCAGAGATTCAGCAGAAAAAGCACTGATAACTCCTAACTATTCGACCCTGATATTTTCGTCTTCAAGCTCCGTAGCCAGAGCGTTCACGGAAGTCCTGAGCTTCGAGATATCCTTCTTCAGTTCCTGGATATCGTCTTCGTGAGTCTTCCTGTCGACCTTGACGTCTGACAGGTCGCCGATTCGGCCAGTGTTCAACTCGATCTCCTGAGTTAACTCGTCCTCGGTCCTGAAGACTTTCTTCTCGATCTTCCCCATCTTCCTGTTAAGCTGTCTGTCCAGTTTCTCCAGACGGGTCTCGATCTCCTCCTGGTTCTCCTTCATTCTTCTCAGTTTCTCTTTGAGAGCGTCGACTTTCTTCTCCAGTCTGGCCTCTTTTCCATCCTCTACGTCGATTTCTTTCATGCTGTTCTTCTGGATTTCGGTTAGTTCGACCAGCATCTCCTCTATCTCGGCCACTCGCTGCCTGTTCTTCTGGGCTAGTTCACGTGTGGTCTCGGAGTTGTCCTGGACTGCAGAGTCGACGGCGTTGAGGTGGGATTCAAGGTCTTCCAGCCGCTGCGAAAGGTTCTGCACTGCCTCCGCTGCCTGTTCACCTTCCTTCCCGAGAACGTCCATACCTTTGACTTGGCGAAGCCGGTATTTCAAACTTCGGAGACCGCATCCAGTTAAAACGTTTTACCGACCAGTCGTTTACATGCCAGAGAATCAGAGGAGAGCGCCGGCCAGGCCGAAAAACATAGACGAAATCGAGCCACAGAGCGACATCCGTGTAAGGATAGTCGGAACCGTACTATCAGTCGAGGAAGACTCCGTCAGCCTGGATGACGGAACGGGAACGGTCGAGGTATTCCTGGAAGACGAGGATCTTGAAGACGTCGAGGAGAACCAGAGAATCCGGGTTCTCGGAAGAGTGCTGCCGACGCCCGACAGCTTCGAGATCCAGGGAGAAATCGTACAGGACTTCTCCGACGTAGATCAGAAGCTTCACGACAGAGTTAAAAAAGTAGTTAACACTTCACAGTAACATAAGTGGTTGAAATGTTCAAAGCGGAAATAGAGGAAGTCGGACTTCTGAAGGACTCGATGAAAACCATAAGCGACCTGATCAGCGAGGGCCTGTTTCAGCTGAAGGAGGATGGAATCCATCTAGTGGCAGCAGACCCTGCAATGGTCGGGCTCGTGGACTTCACACTCGAAGAAGACGTGTTCGAAACATACGAGATAGATGAAGAACAGAAAGTCGGATTAAATATCGAAAACTTTTACTCGATTCTGAGAAGAGCAAACTCGGGCGATACCATCACACTGGAGGTCGATGAGGACTCCTCCAAGTTCAAGATCACCATGGAGAACAGTTCTACAAGAGATTTCTCACTACCGATCCTCAACCTTTCCGAGGACGATATTCCGAGCGTCGGCGACCTCGACCAGTTCACGTTCGACGCAGAACTCGACACCTCGGTACTTGAAGGAGCCATCAAGGACGCGATGGTCGTATCCGACGCAGTTACAGTCTCCGCAACCGGCTCACAGCTCGAGATATCAGCCGAAGGAGATCAGTCAGGAGTAGACTTCACGGTAGAGGAAGGAGCAGAAGGAGTCCACGAGATGAACGGCAGCGACGCCCGCTCGATGTTCAGCCTCGACTACCTCTCAAAGATGATCGGCGCCAAGAAGCTGACAGACGTTGTCACAGTCAAACTGGGCGAAGACTTCCCGATGAGGATGGAGTTCATCCGACCGGACGAAGTCGAACTCAACTTCGTGCTGGCGCCACGCATAGAGGAAGAGTGAAAACTGGAAACCCTGTGAGAAGGTCATGAGTAAGGAAATTTCGGAAAAGATTGAAGAGATGCCGAAACTGCGGAGAGAAGCCTTCAAGACAGGAATTTACGAAGAAGTAATTGATGCCCTAGACACCTTAAAAACCAGAGTGGGAAAAGGCTACGGCGACAGTTTGTACTCAACAGAGGAGATAGCGAAGGCAGCTGAAATCAGTGAGATGTATACAGGACAGGTACTTGGAGGCCTGAAATCAGACCTGGGTTATCTCAATCAGATATGGGACGGCGGGACCCCAAGATGGGACATAGCTTCACAGGAAGACTGGGAAGATATCAAAGAGAAACTGAAGGACAATCTTGAATAAATGGAAATCTTATCTACAACATGACCGAAGAATACGCAGTCCCGGCAACAGGCGCACTAATCCTAGACGAAGATGACGAAATCTTTCTCATGAAAAGCCCTAAATGGGAGAATCAGTGGCTTGTGCCTGGTGGCAAAGTCGAGAAAGGCGACTCGATGGAAGAGACCGTCAGGAAGGAGATCAAGGAGGAGACTAATCTGGAAGTTTCAGACATCGAGCTTCCTGAAGTCAAGGACGGCGGCAACCCTGACGACTTCGAAAGAGATACGCATTTCATCTTCTTGAACTTCGTGTGCCGGGCCGAAACAACTGATGTCGAGCTGGATCAGAGAGAAGCAGTGGACTATACCTGGATCGACCCTAGAGAGGCTCTGGAAGAGCTTGACATAAACGACAGTACTGCGGACTTCATCGAGACCTTCCTGGAAGAGGACTAGTATTTTAGGATTAAGTTGAGAAACTCAGAGTATGGGGGAGGACGGGGAACCACGCGAGTGGAAGATAAGACAGTACTACGAGCAGGACGAACTCGTCGAGATATTCGTCGAGACAGCACAGTACCGCGAGGTAGCCCCGACATATCCCAACGGGTACGGCAGGAGGCCGGATGCGATAAACTTTCCTGGCGACTTTCTTGACTTTGTAAATAATGGCGCAGTTGCTTTTCATGCCTCCGTTGAGCGATGGAGGAACCCTCTCCTCATCGACAATGTGTCAGATCTGGACGACTTGAGAGAGAACTGGGATCTGGTCATCGACATCGACTGCGACGAGAGCTTCGAGCTTTCCAAAGAGACTGCCGTTCTTGTAGTCGAGGAGCTGCGGCAGCACGGAATAGAAAACATAAGCGTAAAGTTCTCCGGCAACAGAGGCTTCCACATCGGTGTCAGGGGAGAGGCGTTCCCCGAGGAGATCGGCGGCGAAAAATTCTCCCAGCTGTACCCGAACCTGGGCCGTGGCATCGTTGATTACATCAGGGAGAACGTGGAGGAGGAGCTTATCCGGAAAGTCGAAGAGTACGGCTTCGAGGAGGAGATCCAGACCGAAGATGGCGAGGATCCCTTCCAGGTCGCGGATATAGAGAACGACTGGGGTCAGCGCCACCTCTTCAGGATGCCCTACTCGCTGCATGACGGTTCCTGGCTCGTGTCGAAGCCGATTCAACCTAGCCATATCATAGATTTTGAGAAGTCGGAGGCGGAGATGGATGAGATAGAGTTCGAGGAGAGCTTCCTGAAAGAGTATGAGGAGGGAGAGGCCGCGAACCTGGCGATCCAGGCCATGGACTTCATAGAGTCCAGAAGGAAGGAGCGGAAAGAGGAGCGGATCGAGAAGGACAGGGAGTTTGAACGGCCGGATGATGCGATACCGGAGAAGTACTTCCCTCCGACGATAAACAATATCCTGGAGGGTCTGGAGGACGGCAGGAAGCGCGGGCTGTTCATATTGATCAATTTTTTCCGGTGTCTCGGATACTCGTGGGAGGAGATCCGTTCGAAGGTGTGGGCGTGGAACGATGAGAACAAGGAGCCGCTCCGGGAGGCTTACGTCAAATCCCAGTTGAACTGGCATGAGAACCGCGACGAGGACGTTCCCCCGCCGAACTACGATGCCAACGGATACTACAGGGATATGCAGGTGTATGAGGGCGACAACCTGGAGGAGCAGGTGCCGAATCCTGTGAGCTATGCGTTCAGGAAGGCGAACCGGACTGGAGGAGAAAATTCGGAAAGTTCCGATGAGGACGATGAGAAGATGGAGTGCCCATACTGTGGGAAGGAGTACAAGAGCGAGCACTACTACAGGCAGCACGTCCAGGAGTGCGATGGCGACGGAGAAGTCAGGAAAATCTCGTGACCTTCCACAATAAAAGATTTCTCAGGGAAGTTTCAGGTAGATGAGCGACGAGGCACTGACATTCTCGGAACTGAGAAAGATACAGAAGACAGAGCGCAGAGAGGAGGAACTGACGGAACTCGACCAGAACTTCTTCCTGCAGGTACGCGACTACCTGGAGAGAAAGAAAGATATCGATGAGGACAGTCGGGAGTACAAGAATGCCAAAAGAGTTTTCAGGAAGATCCTCAGTCTCCGGGAAGACAAAATAGTAAAGAACGCTCGATTAAGCCTGAAATCCAACATCCAGCCCTCCGAGCTGAACATGCTTCCAAGAGAAGAGGAGCTCTTCAGAGATATGAAGAAACAGTTCAATCAACACAGAGACAGAGTGGAGGAAGTGACAGAAGGCCAGGCCGTCGAGACAGAAAACAGCGAGCCAGAGATAGAAGAATCGGCAGAGAAGAGAAGGTCTGAGCCAGAGACAAGCAAAGTTGAAGGATCTACTGCAGAAGTAGAAGAACCTTCCGAACCAGAAGAAGATAAAGATAGGGGAGAAGAGGAGGATTACGACCCCGAAGACGGATACGAGATAGTTGAGATAACCTCTGAAGTTCCGGAGTTCATGGGAACAGACCTCGAGGCGTACGGACCTTTCGAGGAGGGCGAGGAGGCAGAAATACCCGAAGATAACGCTGAAATACTTGTAAACCGCGGAAACGCAGAACAGCTGAGCTGAATACGATGTCAGAATACGAAAAAGTCTTTGCAGTCGGCGGATCGATTTATACATCTAAAATAGAGCAAACTCCCGAAATGGCGGAGGCACTGAAGCAGTACAGCCCGGTATGCGTGGTTGTGGGCGCAGGAGAACTGAAAAAGAACATCAACGCAGTCGAAGCATTGCAGGCGGATAAAGACCTGATAGGGATACAGGCCACACGTCTGAACGCACGGACGCTGGGAACACAGATGGATGCACATCCAAAGACCCCGGAAACAGCAGAAGAAATCAAGGAAGTAGCTCAGACCGGAGAAGATATAGTTATGGGTGGACTGAACCCAGGTTTCTCGACTGATGCGGTGGCAGCGATCGCAGCAGAACTTCTGGACGCCGAGCTCTACATCACGACGGATATAGATGGAGTTTACACAGAAAATCCGGAGAAAGACGATGCGGAGAAGCTTGGCGAAGTTTCAGTAGAAAAGCTGAGGGAGATAGTCAGTGGAAACAGCAGCGAGGCCGGCACATACGAACTTATCGACAAGACTGCGCTAGAGATAATCGAGAGATCCGGTATACCAGCAAAAGTCATGGAAGGAACTCTGGAGAATCTGGAAGATCCTGAAGAGGCCGAAGGCACGAAGATCACTTACTGAGTGTATTTTACGAAGATTTAAATTTCTGTCCATACATGTATATACCATGTCGAAGGTTTCGGTTAGAGTCCCGGATGATCTGAAAGAGTCGATGGAAGAGCACGGAAAGATTAACTGGAGTGAAATAGCCAGAGAGGCTTTTAGAGAGGAAATTAAGAAACTTGAACTGGCGGATTCCATAGCTTCAGATAGCGAACTTACTGAAGATGATGTTCAGGAGATTGGAGAAAAAGTGAAGCAGGGAATCGCCGAGAAACACAGTTTGAACTGATGGAACTAGTAGTTGACAGCAACATAGTCATCTCTGCCCTGATCAGAGACAGTTCAACGAGGAAGATAATTCTGGACTCCAACTATAGATTCTATGCACCAGAGTTCCTGAGAACCGAGATAGAGAAGTACAGGGACCTAATGAAGGAGAAATCCGGTTTGAAGGAAGACGAGGTTGAAACACTCCTAGACCTGGTTCTCGGAGAAGTAGAGTTTCTACCTATCGAAAGCTACGAAGATAAACTGGACAAAGCAGAGAAATTGGTAGGCGAAGAAGACATCAAAGATGTTCCTTTCATAGCAGCAGCCCTCCACAAAGAATGCAGAATCTGGAGCGACGACAAAGACCTCCGGAAACAGAACAGAGTAGAAGTCAAAACGACCGAAGGAATAATAGAGTTGCTTGAAAGTGAAGACCTATGAAAGTACCTGAAGACGCTGACCAGGACTTTACTGCTTCGGCATTCATTGTGAACGAAGATTCCGAAGTTCTGTTGATGAAGCATTCAAAGCTTGGAGAGTGGATTCAGCCCGGCGGCCATATCGAAGAAGGTGAGACTCCGGAAGAGGCAGCAAGAAGAGAGACTCGGGAAGAAGTCGGCGTGAAAATCAAGTTCCTGGACAGGCCAGAGATTCAATCCGAGGAAAGCGATAATCTGCCGTCTCCGTTCAATGTAAATCTGCACAGCATCTCCGAGAACCATATGCACTGCGACTTCAACTACCTGGCCAGGCCAGTTGAGAAGGTTGAGGCAACGCACAGCCATGAACACGACGGCCAGAAATGGTTCTCAAAAGAAGAGTTAGAGGAACTTGAGGAAATTCCTGAAAATGTGCGGGATGCCTGCTTACTGGCTATCGAGAAATCCGGCCTTTGAGTAGAGTGTTTTTAAAGTTTAACCGGGGAGTTGTTTGATATGGTAAAGATTCCGAAAGAGCAGAGAAGGTATTGCCCGAACTGCGATGAGCACACGGAGCAAACAGTGAAAGAGGCGACTAACCAGAGTGCCAGTCCCTGGAGCAAGAAGCACAGGAAGCGCCAGAGAAAGATCGACAACGGATACGGAAGCTTCCCGTTCGAAGACCCTTCACACCTGGCCAGAGGAAAGAGTAATCCGACCTCCAGCAAGCACGACCTTCAGTTCTCATGCAAGGAGTGTGGAAAGGCCTGGAAGCCTAGAAACCAGCCAAGAGCAGCAAAATTCGAGATAGAAAGATAGAGGTAATCGAAAATGCAAGATTTTCTCAAACTGACACACGAGGTGAGCCAGTAAATGGCACGTAACTTTTTCAGAGTCTCATGCGCAGAATGCGGAAACGAACAGACAGTATTCTCAAGGACCGCAACAGAAGTCGACTGCATGATCTGTTCGACTCCAATCGCAAAGCCGACAGGCGGCAAGGCAGAGCTGAACGCAGAGATCATTGAGACGTTAGAAGTAGAGTAAATTTTTCTTTTACTTTGTTCTGCGGATAGTATTCTATTCTAGCAGGCATATCCAGAAATATGAAAGTTTGAGTTTAATTTTCTACTTAATGGAATATGAATTTGAGTCTTTCCAAGAGATTGACTGGGACAGAGGATCGGTTCTAGTTGAGGGAGAAGTTGTTGATATCCCACAGAGGCCATATGCTGAAAACACATTCCTTGTACACTACTTTGATGAGAAAGAAGACATGATGAATTTGTAAACGAATATATCGAAAGAATGGAAAACAACAACGAAAGGATTTTAGATAATCTGAAAGACCCCAGTTTCACCAGAACACTTGAAGCTCTGAAGAGCGAGAGAGATAATTATATCGACAGGTCAGATCTTGCTCGACTGTCTGGGACTAATCCTCCAAAAGAAGTCTTGGAAGAAATGGAGGAAATGGATATGCTAGAAGTTAAACAGGACGATAGTTCAGAGAAATACAGATTAAAAGAGGATTCAGATGCATATTGGTTCCTACAAATGAGCGCACAGATAATGGCAGAAAGTGAAAACAAATCGATGATTGAACTACAGAATAATCCAGCAGCTCAACAACAGTTCTTCAAGTCCCTAGGTTCCCAAGCCACTAGTATGGAAGAATTTATGTCTACGTGGAATTATTGGGATAATTAGAATTGCTTTTTAAGAATCACTTCTCCTTTTCTCTGTATGCGCTGGTATAAGGATAGGCCGGATGAGGGCGACCTTGTGGTTGTCACGATTTCGGATGTTGACAGGAATTCGGCTTACGCGGACCTTGATGAGTATGAAGATGTGAGTGGTTTGATTCACATCAGTGAGGCGTCGCGTAGCTGGGTTGAGGATTTGACCAAGGAGATAGATGAGGGCGAGAAGACTGTTGCCCAGGTTATCGATGCTGATGACGATACTGTTACGCTTTCATTGAAGCGTGTAAATGATAAGAATAAGAAGGAGGCGATGGGCCGCTGGAACAAGGAGCAGAAGGCGGAGAAGTTCATCGAAGACCTTCTGGAAGACCTCGACATGGATGAGAATGAGATGTACGAGGAAGTCGTCTTCCCTATGCAGCGCGAGCTTGGCTCAGCGTTCCATGGATTCGAGATCTCAACTGCGGAAGAGGAAAGATTGAAGGAGTTCCTTAATGATGAGGTCGTGGAGAAAATCCAGGAAGTCGCGAAAGAAAACATCGACCTGAAGCAGGAGAAGTTTGAAGGCGAGATCGAACTCGAGTTCATGTCAGAGAACGGTATCGAGAAGATCAGGGACTGTTTCGAGGATCTCGGCGACGGTGTCGAGGTAAAGTACGTTTCCGCTCCTGAGTACTCCATCACGTCCTGGGGACGTACCCAAGACCTGGCGAAGAAGAGGATGGATGAGGCAGTCGACAAGATCCGGAGCAGAGCTGATGAAAAAGATGGAAGATTCGAGTTCTCGCGTGCGTAAGGATGATTCGGAAATGTACCGAGTGCGGAAATTTTACGTTGAAGGATGAGCACTGTGGGGAAGGTTCGGAGAAAGCTCGGCCGCCGAAGTTTTCTTTCCCGGACAGGTATGGAAAGTATCGGCGTAAAGCCAAAAAAGGCGGAGATTAAAAGGTGATTTTATGGAGAAGACAAGGATCAAGATAGACAGCGAACTGGAAACTGAAAACCCTGTATTCGTAGAGGGACTGGCCGGGATCGGACATATCGGCCGGAACACCGTAAGCTATATAGCGGATGAGACAGGTGCTGAACAGGTAGGAGAGATAACAAGCCACCACTTTCCTCCTCACACGATCGTAAACGATGATAAAACAGTTGAACCTATCAAAAACAAAATCTACGCACTTTCACGTGACGAAGGAAGAGATATCATCCTTCTCGAAGGTAATGCCCAGGCAGGAACTCCTGAAGGCCACCACGAGGTCGCGGAAAAAGTCATGAACTTCATCGAGGAGCAGGAAGCCGAGGAGATTATAACTGTCGGAGGATACGGCACCGGCGACGTCGTAGAGGACCCGAGCGTGTTCGGCGCCGTCTCCACGGAGGACATGAAGGAGAAGTACAGTGCAGGTATCGAGTTCGAGCACGATGTCGGCCAGGTGGTCGGCATCTCAGGACTGCTGATCGGACTGGCACAGGACAGAGATATGGACGGCCTCTGCCTTCTGGGCGAGACACCCGGCTTCCTGCTGAGCGATCCGAAAAGTACAGAGGCAGTTCTGCAGGTTCTTGAGGATGTCCTCGAGCTTGACCTGGATTACTCGAAGCTTGACGAGAAGGTCGAGGAGTCGCAGGAGGTACTTAAAAAGCTTCAGAACCTGAAAAAATCACAGAAGCCTGAGGAAGAACAGCAGAGTTCCGACCTCGGGTACATCGGATAAACTGATATTATGAGTTACACACGTTACGAGAAGGCAAGGATTCTGGGAGCACGCAGCCTCCAGCTGGCGATGGGTGCACCGGCGTTCGTCGATGTAGAGGGAGATGAGCAGCCGATGCAGATCGCTGAAAGGGAGATGGAGCAAGGCACGCTTCCACTGACAGTCAGGAAATAGACCACATATTTCTTCCCTTTAATTTACTCCAGCAGGTTCTTTTTATTCCAGCTAACCGAACTTCACTGCATGAGGATCGAGAGCCTAGAGCTCCGGCAGATAATCGACTCGAGGACCAAACCCACAATTGAGGCAGAGATCAACGGAAGCTATGGAAAGGCGCCTTCAGGAGCCTCAACCGGTGAACACGAAGCCAGCTGCCACGTACCACAGCACCTCGACGAGATAGAGGAACTACTGAAGAACCGGTTCGAGGGTCGGGACCTGACACAGGAAGAGTTCGACGAAGAACTGGAAGAGGTGGACGGATCGGACGACTTCTCTCGTCTCGGCGCCGCAGCCATCGCTTCGAGCTTCGCCTTCAAAAATGCGGCCGGCTTCGACCGCGGAAAAGAGTTCCCTCTGCCGCTAAGCAACGTCATAGGCGGAGGAGAACATGGCGGCAACACAAGCATCCAGGAGTTCCTCGTGCTTCCCGTGGAGGCCGAAACATTCCCCGAAGCACTTGAAATCAATACTTCTATCTACCAGGAGCTGCAGGAAAGGTACAGCCAGAGGATCAAAGGCATGAACGACGAAGGCGCCCTGATAACATCGATGAACGACCGGGAGACACTGCGAGCCCTGAAAGATGTGGCCGATGAACACGGCGCAAGGATAGGCCTGGATATCGCAGCCTCAGAGTTCTACGAGGACGGCAAGTACAGGATGGAATCACTCGGAGAAGTAAACTCAGGTCCACAGCAGCTTGACTTCGTGCAGGAACTGATCGACGAATTCGAACTGGTGTATGTCGAGGATCCTTTCGACCAGGAGGACTTCAGGAACCACGCCAAGCTCACGGCTAAGAATCCCGATGTGTTGATCTGCGGCGACGACCTATTCACAACCAACAAAGACAGGCTACAGGAGGGAATCGACATGAGCTCATGCAACTCATTGATCGTCAAACCCAACCAGATAGGAACAGTTTCAGACGCCAAAGAAACAGTAGAACTGGCACAGGAATACGACTACACACCGGTTATCTCACACCGCTCCGGAGAAACCTGCGACTCCACAATCTCGGACCTGGCGCTGGAATGGACCTGCCCCATCATCAAAGCCGGAATCGCCGACATAAGGATCGCCAAGCTGAACAAGTTGATGAGGTTATGGGATAGGGAGGAAAGTCCGGAGATAAGTTACTAGGCCCTGAAAGAACAAATTCAAAGGAGTCCAGTCCAAAAACCAGGTTTTGCTTCATCCGCCTCCACACTTTTCATCGAAAAGAGTGTAAATAGTTCCACTGTTTCACCAGTTTTTTATGTATTTAGTTCCATTATTTGATTATGAGTTTGGAAGACGAGATTATCCGGCAGAATCCTCAGTGGAGAGGACAAAAACTTGTCGATAACACGGTTGAAAGAGAAAAGGAAGAAGAAATAAAATCCGAACTGGATGAAGACATCATCACCGCAATAACAGGAATGAGGAGGGTTGGAAAAACCACATTAATGCAGAGGATAATCGATGACTTAGAGGAAGAAGATAAGAGAACTTTCTACTACTCTTTTGATATAGAGAAAGCAGAAGTAAAAGACATTCTGGACACTTATTTTCAGGAAATAGAAAATGAGAGCCCGGAAAGCGCTGAAAAGACCTATATTTTCCTTGACGAAGTCCAGAAAATCGACGACTGGAGCGACCAGGTCAAAGCCTACCACGACTCGTACGAGAACCTGAAATTCATAGTCACAGGTTCCTCATCAGCCAACATCCGAAAAGGCAGCGGTGAAAGCCTGGTAGGCCGGATCAGCCTGCACCAGTTAACCGCTTTCACATTCAGAGAGTTCCTTAAACACCGCGGCATAAAACTTCCAGAGAAAAACTTTGAAGAACTTCCGATGCCTGAAAACTCTAACCAGATAAAACCCAAACTCTCCGAATACCTGGAAACCGGCGGATTTCCCGGACTTATAGACAAAGAGGAAAACATTAGACGGGAAAGACTGAACGACATACTCGACTTAACACTTTACCGGGATGTAGTGGAACTGTTTGGGATAGGGCGGCCGGAATTACTGGAAGCGATATTCAAATCAATAACAGAAACCTCAGGAAACACAGTAAACTACAACAAGCTCGGCAAAAACCTGGACGCACAGTACAAAACAGTCAGAAAATACATAGACGCACTGGAACAAAGTTTTTTGATAGAAAAAAGCCGTAGACTACAGAACAACAAACTGCAGGAATACAAGAAAAGACCCAAACTTTACACAGGAGAACACAGCTTCTGCCAGTTAGAAAACACGGAAAAAGGACTGAAAGCTGAGACAATGACCTACAACCACCTTAAAACACTGGGGAAAACAGGTCACTGGAGAAAAAAACAGGACGAAATAGACATCATACTCAAACAAGATGAAGAACTGAAAGGTTTCGAAATTAAATACCGGAACCAGGAAACAGGAACAGACTTTGAAAAGTTCCATGAAGAACACCCTGAAGCAGAAACACTACAGATAACCAAAAACACGCTAGACAGAGAAAAACAAAAAATACCGCTCTGGCTCCTACTAACACACATATAACACACTCCCACACACCAGACAAA
>JBDGTY010000048.1:2810-38738 GCA_042216335.1 Candidatus Nanohalobium sp. | reverse complement strand
AAGGCAGAAAATTAGTAAAAATTATTATTTGCGTTCAAATCGCCCCCCTGCCATTCTGTCCTTTGACTACCTCTTTCATCTTCCTTATGAATTCTTCCGCATCTTCCAGGTATTCTTCCAGTTCCTCTCTTTCTATGTCAACGTCTACCTGGTAGTCGGCCTGCTCTCTGTACGTCTGTTGCTGGGAGAAGAACCGGCCCCATTCCCTGTCCAGTTCTCCTTTTTTGATTAGTTTTTCTCCTAGTCTGATTTTGACGCCGGCGTGGCTTCCTGTATCTTCGCCTCTGGAGATAAGTGCTGCCTGTGCAGCGTAGAATATGCTGTAGTATATCCTGTTCTGAATAGTGGAGACTAACATCTCCTGTTTCAGAGCTTTCCGTGCATCTTCAAAGGTTCTTTCAGATTTTCCAAGAAGTTCTTCTGCTTCAGGCATATTCCACACCGTCTCTCTCAACATTCCTCAGGTACGACGTCTCGGAGAAACCCTCAAATTCGTCTGTAACTCTTCCCTGAACAGAGATAGAGACGCCGTGCTCCATAACACCCACATCAAACGCCAGATCACGCAGGATATCCAGGTCATCTCCATCTTCAACTACTGCAAAGACATCTACATCCGACCGCCGTGTCTCATCGCCTCTGGCTACACTGCCGTAAAGCACAAGCTTCTGAAGGGAGTTTCCCAACTCCTCTTGAGCCCTATCCGCGAAATCCTCAAAAGCCTTTCTGTGTTTTGATTCAGACATGTACTGTAGATAAAGCCAGAAAGTTAAATCAATTATCCTCTATCCTCTCCACCAGTT
This sequence comes from Candidatus Nanohalobium sp., assembly GCA_042216335.1. Taxonomy (GTDB): domain Archaea; phylum Nanohalarchaeota; class Nanosalinia; order Nanosalinales; family Nanosalinaceae; genus Nanohalobium. The sequence continues at coordinate 37,935 of JBDGTY010000048.1, read as the reverse complement.
CCGGAAACTCGGCTTTCTGAAAATGCCCATTCTTGTTCTCAAAAATCTTAATTTCCGCTTCCGTCAGGTTTTCCCGGAACTTGTCTGCATGTCTTACCGGGACCACATCATCTTCCTCGGAAAACATCAGAGTAAGTTCCCCGCAGTTCTCCTCAAGCAAAGATAAATCCGAATCTATCTCGAAACCTCCTGCCAGATCTTCTTCAGGCATGTCATCATCGTACGGCGGAGCTACCAGACATGTTGAAACCACTTCCTTCGGAAAGCTGTTTTCTGAGAGGTATCTAGCCAGGAACGTGCCGCCCAGTGAGAAACCGACAAGAATGACTTTCTCGGATAGGACAGAAAAGTAGTTCTCAAAGGTTATCTTCCACTCCTCGTAATCCGCGTTTTCCCTGCACGGCATGTCGACCCTGACGACTTCAGGGCTCAGCGACCTCTCCAGGTAGTCGCCTTCGTCCCACGTCTGCTCTTCCTCCAGAGTTACTTCCCTGTTCCGCAGGTACTCAAGGTAACCTTCCCGGTCTTTGAACGTCATTCCGCCGTTGACGAAAACTACCTGAGTTTCTTCAGACATATCGGATAATTCGTGACTGAATTTTATTTAATCTGCCAGCTACAGAGAATCCTCAACCCATTCCAGGAACTTATCATTGCCCTTTATCTCAATCAGCTCGATGATCGGGGCATCGTCGCTATGCATCTCCTCAACTTTATACACAAGCTCCTGCTTTTTTCCCGCGGTGGTGTAGGCCTGTATGTTGAAGTACTCCTCGTCGTGTATCTCGCCCTTCCAGTGGAACCTGGATTGGCCGGAAGTGATGAATGTCCCGGCGACCAGCTTCTCATCGATCAGTTCGTCAGATATGTCTTCTGCTTCCTCCTCGGTGGTTGCGCTGATCCTGACCTTGTATACCATGAAACGTTCTTTGGAGAGGACAAAGATAAAACCGGGTTGTGATAAACTGTCATCTATGGAGTCTCTGGAGGATTTCCGTGAGGAGAGAGTCAGAGAATACTTCAGGGATAGACTACCTGGAGTGAAGACAGATGGGAAGGTGAGAGATTTACTGTTCCTGTTGCTGGATGAGAAGCCTGGCGCCCTTGTCATGGGGGTCGACAGAGATACCCGGAAGGTGTTGGAGGATTTCTCGCGGGAGTTCGGGTTGGAGATGAAGGTGGTTGAGGGCGGCGACAGATCACTTATAAATCGGTTGTTGGGCAGGGATAAGCGGTTTATGAAGGACAGCGTCTTTCTTGCCCGGAACCGGAAAAGATTCAGGATACTGGAAGAATCGGATGGACGGTTCTGTGGCTTTTCGGACAGGGCGGTCGGAGAGTTCCTCGGTTATCCGGACTCCGCTATCGAATACTACGTTGAGAAGACCGAGGAGGAGCCGGCGGGAATGGAGGTAGCTGAGAAAGTCGAGGAGATGATAGAGGAAGAAGAACTGGACGAAGACGCAGAGGAATGCCTTGAGATGCTGAGCTACCTGCCCCGGCCGGAAGAGGAAAATATCAGGGAGGCAGTAGAGAAAGGAAGGGGGAGGGAGAAGTTGTGGGACAGGTTTTCAGCAATTTTAGAGTCAGATTCAGACTCCTAGATTGTTTCTGCATTCCTCCAGATTCTCCCTCAGCATCTCCCGGTAATGCTTCTTTTGTTCTTCGTCCATGTCTTCTCCAAGCTTGAAGAGGCTTGCTACTATGGCGACAAGCGTCTCCATCCTGTAAAGTGGTTCGTTGGATTCGAAGCTTTCGTCAAGTTCTTTCTCTTTTCTGTATCCCTGGTAGATCTCTTCTCTGGAGTCAAAGCCTTCAACTAGGAAGGAGTTGGCTGTTTTCACTAGATCTCTCTGTCTGTGGCCTGCATAGACATAGTCGAAATCAAGTATTCCAGATATCCCGCCGTCCTCGATCAAGAGGTTGTCCGGGCTGAAGTCTCCGTGGCAGAGTACCGCGGAAAAATCCTCGGGAAGATTGTCTCCATTATCATCGTAGAAGGCCCGGATTTCGCCGCAGATCTCTCCGAAGCCGTTCTCTCTCAGGATTTCAAGGTTTTCCTCCAGTTCAGAAAGTATCCAGTCCTTCAGGCTTCCCTCCTCGAAGTTGTAGAGTTCAAATCCATTCTTTCCGGGAGAAAGCCATGCAGCCCTCTCAAAACTCCGAATATCGTGGAAAAGTGCCAGCATCCTTCCTGTCTCGACCCCAAGTTCCTCAGAGTACTCCTCATTCAACTGCTTCCCAGGCATCTTCTCCATGATGAAGAACATCCTCTTGCTTCCATCTTTCGCGAATATGTCAGGACCAGCCACCAGATCCGGAATAGGAAGACTGGTGTTCCGGGACATTACCTGACACTTCCGCCTCATCGACCTCTCACGCTCCTCGTCAGCATCCGAAACCTGCATAACTAGCTCCCTATCCTCAAGAACGAGTAGGAACGTCTGGTGTATCAGACCTTCAGATACTCTGTCAATTCTCTGAGGGGATTCACCAAGTTTTCTTTCAGCAACCCAGGGAATCTTCTCTTCCAATGCTGTTAATTCACCTGCTTCAGAATTTCAGCCGAGTCCTCAGCTCCGATCGAGATAATTAACCGGGAAAGTCTTGGACCGTTCTCCCGGGAAAGAATGATCCTGTACATCGCGGTGAAGAATTCTCCGGTTCCGAGTTCTGTCTCTTCTTTAATGTCGAAGATCTTACCGTCGAGGTCGTCCTGATCCTCCCAGGATTCGTTTTCCAGCATTTCTGCCAGAAGCTCTGCGGCCTCTTTCTCTTCCCCGGAAAGTTCTTCCTTAATCTGTTCAGGTAGTTCGTAATTTATGCTGTAAACGTATTCCTCCGGTGCGTAGTCGCGGGCCCAGTTCTTCGCCCTTTCCAGCCTATCCAGCGTTCTCTGTCTGTCCTCTTCTGAAAGCTCTTCTGGCAGGTGTCCTGTCCTCCTCAGCGAGTCGAAGCCCTTGGTTTCCCACTTGTCTTCCGGTACGGTCTGGGCGACGAACGCAGCCTGTTTGAACGGCACGCGGACAGGTTCTTCCTCAGGAATCTCCACCATCGCCATCTCGTAGACACGCTGCCTGTGCTTCATCTCACGGTCGTTTTCAAGTTCCTCAGGATTGAAGTACTGGTGCTCGATCTCGTCGAACTTCTCGTACCTCTGGAATATCTCCTCGTCCTCGAAGGGAATCTCAAACGCCTTATTCGGCTTCGTGTTCGAGAACAGGAACCGGATCATCTCAGGACTGTAGACTTTCTTCAGCTCGGAGATCGTGAACACATCTTCGCCAGAGCTTGATGAGATCTTTCCGCCGTCTTTCGTTACAAATTCATACATCTGATGGACGGGGGGCTCTTTGTCAAATATTTCTTCAGCAAGTTCGTTTCCTGTGTCTCTGCTACCTCCTGAAGCGCTATGTTCCTTTCCTGCCGGCTCGAAGTCGACGCCCTCGTACTTCCAGCGCATCGGCCAGTCGACCCGCCATGGAAGCTTGACAGAGGGATTATCTTTGAAGTTCAGTTTGAAATCATCTCTACATTCTTCGCAGTGGTAGTTAACCGTGTACTTTCCGTCGTATTCTGTTACTTCTGTGAAGTCCTTGCCGCATTCCTTGCAGTAGACTCTGAGCGGGAAGTATGGTTCTTCGAGTGGTTCCTGCCTGTACTTGTCAAGTATCTTTTTGATCTCTTCCCGGTTCTGCATTGCGTGCTTGATCTGTTCCGTGTAATCTCCGGAAGTAAACTTTTCGGATTGACGGATGAACTCTATGTCCATGTGCATGCCTTCCAGTTCGTCTTCAAGTTGGGCCTCGAAGTGGTCGGCGTAGCTGTCGTGGCATCCTTCCGGGTCAGGCACTTCCGAAAGTGGAAGGCCGATATATTCTTCCCACTCATCAGGCACGTTGGCTGGAACTTTTCTGAATCGGTCATAGTCGTCCCAGGAGTAGATGAATTTGACGTCCTCTCCCCTGTTCTTCAGTGACTTGACGACAAAGTCCGTCGTAATTATCTCCCTGAAGTTTCCTGCGTGTACAAGTCCGGATGGGGATATGCCGGATGCGCACACGTATTCTTCTTCGTCGGGGAATTTTCTAGTCGTGCCGAAGGCTAACTGATCTGCCCAGAACAGGGGTTGATCGCTCATAGGAAAGATTTTCGCTCCGAAATTTTTAAACTGCATCAAGGTTCTGACTGCATGTTTTTAACTCAGGTTCCCGGCTGATGTTATATGATAGAGGTAAGTCCAAGACTGGTTTTTCTCGTCGGTACTATCGCAGCGATCTTCGGTTTGATGTACTGGGACAGGAAGAACGTGGAGAGATCCGGTATACTGTTCTTCAGGAGGACGAAAAAAGGCATAGAGATAATCGACAGGATCGCGAAAAAGTTCCCGCGTTTCTGGAACGCCTATGCCTGGGGCGGCGTCATCGCAGCTTTCGCATCTATACTTTTGATCAGTTTGACCGTAGGCGGAAGCATCTTCAACGTCGCAGTCACAGGAAACCCGAGCAGCAACTTCGGATTGGTTGCTCCCGGCACAGGCAGCACAGTCTCAACCCAACCCGGCGTGACCTTCGTACCTGCCGAATACTGGTTCATCTCCATTGTGGTCCTGATGGTCGTACACGAGCTCAGCCACGGAATAGTCGCCCGCTTGGAAGACTTTGATATTAACTCCGTCGGCGTACTGGTGCTCGGCGTCATCCCGGGAGCCTTTGTCGAGCCGAAGGGCCAGAACATGCTCGGCGGAGCAGAAGAGGTAGAGGGCGAGTCACACGGCGCTTGGGACCAGGGCGACTGGATCTCAAGGATCAAGGTCCTTTCCGCGGGGAGCTGGGCGAACTACGTCTTCGCAGCCGTCTTCCTCGGTCTCTGGATACTATCGGGTTCTATGCTGGCCTCGCCAGGCGAGATCCACTACACGGCTCAGAAAGGTTATCCTGCGGCCGAGGCAGGGATGGACAGCGGCCGGCTTATCGCGTTTAACGGTTCAGAAATAAACAATATATCGGAGTTCAACTCCTCCGCCTCGAAGATCAAGGTCAACGAGACGTACAGCCTGAAGACTACTGAAGGCGAGTTCAAAGTCGAAGCCACGTCCATAAACGGCGATGAGAAAGGCTACCTTGGAGTACGGTTCTCGATCTACAGTGGCCTGGAGAGATGGTTCCTTTCACTGCTCCAGATAATCTCGTTCCTCAACCTGGGTATCGGACTGTTCAACATGCTGCCAGCCAAGCCGCTCGATGGCGGCCACATCCTCGACGCAGTGGTTGAGAGGTTCGCGGGCGAGGAGTACAGGAAGTACGTGAACTACTGGTCAGGGTTCGTGATACTGACGTTGATCACGGTCCTAGTCTACAGCATCATGGCTTCATAGAGGAGGGATCAGTTAAATCTGATAAGGTTTGCCAGGTGATTATAGTACATGGAGATACTTACTCTGCTTGATGAAAACCTAGAGAATGACCTGGTAAACTTTGGAGTAAGATTCCTTGATAGGCCGGTGCATTACAACACAGGAGCATCCACTCCTCGACTAGGGGAATTAGAGAGGCTGCAAAAAATTGAGGAAGATGGCGGGCTAGTTGCCCTCAAAACCGGTCAAGACTATTCTGTATATCAATTCGAACCTCTAGACCCGGAAGATGAGGGAACGCAAGCTATTCTGAACAAGAGAAATAAAATACAAAAACTTCGACATGCAATCACAGGTTTCAGCTATAATTATCAGATTAGAGAAACAAAGCTTCCTGGAGAGTATACAGACTACGATGAGCTTCTGGATGCAGCCGAAAGTGCCGTAGCTCAAGGGGAAGTTGTGGGAGTGGTGAATACTTCTAGGGAAGAAGTTGGTGAAGAAGACTTAATACCAGATAATTACGTTCCTACAATATATCAGTGAGAATAGTATTATGACACACAAAATCGAGGTCGTCGACAGGAACGAAACTGTTGAGGCCGAGGACGGACAGGACATACTCCAGGCTTTGCTTCACGGTGGGGTTGAGTGGATGCATGCGTGCGGAGGCTTCTGCAACTGCACCACCTGCCGTGTAAAGGTCGAGGAAGGCATGGAGAATCTCTCCGAAATGGAGGAGGATGAGAAGAACACTCTGCGGCGTTTCCAGGGCGAGGAGGTTCTTGACAGCCCTTTCCGGCTTTCCTGTCAGGCGGATGTATACGGTGATATCGAGATCTCGGAGCCGGAGTGGTTCTGAATGTCTGGTTTGGGAGATTCAGATGGAAGAAGATCTGAGATCTTCGATTGCTGGAACTGTGGAGGAGAGATGGAAGAGTACGTGGCGTGTGAGTTGCGCTGCGACAACTGCGGTTTTATCCGTGACTGTTCAGACCCTTAGATCCGTGTACTCTTTCGTCTGTGTGTTCGTTGCATAGGGCGAGCATGGTCTGTTTGTTGCAACTCTTGTGCGCGCATTTACTGAACATCCTGGTTACTTTCTCAACCTGAAATCCGGGGAAGTCTTTAAAAGTATTGTGGGTTGATTCATGTATGCTTTGTTTGATAAGGGTTTTGGATCCGCACCAACCTTCCAGGTTGAGTGTCTGAGAAGCTTCTTTCGATAGGAAGCTTCGACCCGGAAAGCATATAAGTTTTTGTTATCTAATGGTGACAATGTGTCTATGACAAATGCAGAAGTAGAATGCCCTTACTGTGGAGAAGTCTTCGAAGGTGACAGCGAGGCGGATGCCAGAACCAAGGAAGGCGTCCACAGGGCAGAGGAACATGTGAACGACAACGAGTCGACTAGCAAGGCTTCCAAAGGCCGGAATATCATCGACGACTGGAAGACAGAAGGCAAGAGAGCCTGAAGTCTTCCAGCTCCTTTTCTCTACACCTATTTTTCACTCATTTTCTCTTTCCTCTATCTTTCCTAGTTGTTCGGTGCCCTTTCTGATGGTGACTTCTGTGACTCCCGCGATGTCGGCTATCTCTCTCTGGGTAATCTTTTCGTCGTTCTTCTTGGCACTCATGTAGAGTGCTGCTGCTGCGATGCCGTCAGGACTTCTTCCCGAGGTCAGGCCTTTCTCTCTGGCATCAAGGATGAGTTCTCTTGCATCTGCCTGCGTCTCTCCCGATAGATCCAGCTTTGAGGCGTATCTCGGGACGAAGCTTTCTGGCCTGATGGTCTGGACGTTGACATCGAGTTCCTTGGAGACATAACGGTAATTCTTGCCCAGTTCCCTCTCTGAAATGCCTGAAGCCTCGCTAAACTCCTTCATCGTTCTCGGGATGTTCTGGTTCCGGGCCACGATGAACACGATGGATGCGGCGATCTTCTCGATTTTTCTCCCTTTCACGACTTCCTCGTCTACCGCTTTCTCGTACATCCTGGCCGCTTCCTCCTCCACGGACTCTGGCAGGTTCAGCTGGTTAACGATATCATCAATATGCCTCAGGGCCGTTTTTATGTTTCTTGACTTGGAGTCAGAGCTCCGGGAATGCCATTTCCTCAGCCGGTAGTACTGGCCTCTCTTCTCTCCGCTCATTCCCTGCATGGCGCCTGATCCGATTTCGGTAGAGATACCTTTGTCGTGCCGTGTATATGTGATGCTGCTGCCGGAGCGTTCCTTGTCCTGCCTGTCCTCGGCGGAGAATGTTCTAGGTCCGGAGGTGTCGAGTTTGTCTTCTTCGACGACTGTCCCGCATTCCCTGCAGTAGATTTCGCCGGCAGCACTATCTCTGTCAAAGGCTCTGCTGCCACAGTTCGGGCATTCCAGGACGTCATCGTCGCTTGGTGAAGCTTTCGATTCGATAGTTTCAGTTTTCATAGATTGTTCACATAAACTTAACAGCGGTCAAGTGTTATAACGCTTTTGGTGGTCATATGGATGGGCTCCCGGACAGGGGTCGCCCTCCAGCAGGAACCGGCTCATCCAACTTATTTTAAGCTAAACCCCTTGAACTTCGATATGAACTTCGAGGACTTGATCCCCGACGACTACGGACAGCTCGAAAACTCGGACCTGGCACTTTCAGAGGGAAGGATCCGCAGACTCTTCAGGGAAAACATGGACGACGAACAGACTCTAGACGGCGACGTACCCCACGTTGTGAACTGCGTGCTTTCCGGCCTTCTGGATGAGATAATCGATGCCACCATGGATGAGGCTGAGTACATGGCGAAGGTGAAGGAAAGCCATCTCCGTGTCGCACTGCGCAACATCGAGATAGAGGAGGAGATGAACGCTCGTACTGAGGCATTCATCGAGCAGCTGAGGGAAATATCCGACGAGATGGAGGCGACCGCTGATAGAATAGAGGAGTCGAAGTAAGGCTCCAAACTTTTTATTCAAACTTTCTCTTATTCCTCTGTGAGGTGAACAAAACTTATGGACGAAGTTAACATCCTTGACTGGGCCTCGCTGGTGCTCATTATCATCGGAGCAGTCAACTGGGGACTGGTCGGACTGAGCATCATTTCTGGAGCACCTAGCAGGAATGCTTACAACCTCGTAAATCAGCTGCTCGGCCCACTCGGGACGCAGTTCGAGGCAGTAGTCTACTTGCTCGTAGGCCTATCAGGACTCTACCAGGTCTACTTCGGCTACCAGATATACGAGGACCAGTAACTACTCCTCCTTTTCTTCTTCAACTTCCTCGAAAGATGCCTCATCCATGTCGACATCATCCACATCAATATCGCCCATACCGGCGCCATCCATCATGTCTTCGGTCATGTCGAACATGCCCTCCATGTTCTGCTGCATAGCGTTCAACTGGTTCATCATCTTCCACCGCATGTAGAAGATCAACGCACCAGCACCGGCGACAAAGCCGACTACAAAACCACCGACCAAACTAAGTAAATCCATAGAAAAGAGTTTAGACCTCAGGAATAAAAACTTTCCAGGAAACTCTCCAGCTCCTCCCGTTTCTCAGAGTAGAAAAGATGCGAACCACAATCACAGTCTGAACAGCCAAAATCCTGAACTTCCAAAAATTTTTCAGCCATCTCCTGACTGAGTTTGCATTCGTGGTCAGCATCTTTTATGAAGACCTCAACAATCTCCGAGTTCTCCTGTACCAGAAGATAGTCGATATGCCAGTGCGGATCATCTCTTTCCTCAGATTTCTCCCTGTGCCTGTTTACACGTTTCAAGCCGCCGGGCCCGAAAGCAGAACCGTTGTACGCATAGAAACCATTCTGGAACTCTATCTCTCCAAGGCTGCCGACTTCGATAGTCGAAGTTTCGGAAAGTTCGATGAGAAGTGTGTAGGATCCTTTCACGAGTCCTGTCTTTGTTTGGAAAGAGATTTAAATCTGTATGTATATTGTGTAGACATGAGTAGTACACGCGTCAACTTCCGCCTGCCGGATGAACTGGTTAAGAAGGCCGATGTGGCTGCCGAGGTAACCCACAGGAACAGGACGGAGATCGTCAGGGAGGCCCTGAAAGACTATCTGGAGGATGTGGAAGAAGATGAGAAGTTCAGGGAGAAAGTCACAGAACTCTACCTTGAGGATAGGATCAACTTCGAAGTGATGAAGGAGTTCATCGGTTGGCGGGACGCGGAGGCCGTCAGAAGCTCCAAAGAGATACTGGACAGCAGAGAAGAGGCAGCGGAAGAGATGGCAGACCTCTAGTGAATTTAGATGATAGCAGCTGATACTAGCAGCCTGATCCCACTGGCTTCAGTAGAGTTGTTGGAAGTTTTTCTTGAAGAATTCGAAGTAGCCACTACTGAAAAAGTGGTGGAGGAACTGGAAGAAACTACCAGATACGACGACAGGCATGGAGAAGCAGCCGAGGAAGTACTGGATAACCTGCAAAAGATGGAAGTTTGTGAAGTCGAGGAAGTATTCGAATCCTGCCGCATCGACAGTGGAGAAGGAAGCGTAGCAGGACTCGCAAACGGAAAAGATGCTGATTTCATGGTAACCGACGACTTCAGGGCGCTGCCCGAACTACAGAAACTGGTAGACGCCAGGGTAGCGATCTCACCGATTGCGCTGAAAGCACTAATCAAGCGCGAGATACTGGAAGAAGAGGAAGCACTTGATAAACTTGAGGAATTGGCGGAACAGCTTTCATGGATGGGCGCACCTCTCTACAGGCATGCACAGGAACTGTTCAAAAACTGAACACAGATATTAATGGACTCTCTGTCCTACTATACCCCCGACTATGATGGAGGCTTCTCTATGTGGTATTTTTCACCACAGATTATATGTAAAACTATAAGCGTTTTCAACCTTATGCCTGCCACTCGAAAAGTCCAAGAAGGTTCGAACGGACAAATCTTAGTGACTATACCTAAAGACTTTGCGGATGCCCTAGAGCTAGAACAGGGGACAGAAGTTGAATTTAAGCCATTAAGTAGCGATAAACTAGAAATAGAGAAAAAATAACAAACTAGCCAAACAGTCCGAAGAACCCTCCGCCTGATGCGTCTTTCGCATTTCCTACTTGTATTGGATCCCATGCTAGTCCTTTATTGCATTGGTAGGTTATTTGAGAGCCGAATTTAGTTTCAGTCTTTATTTCTCCTGGTTCGCATATTTCCTCCTGAACTCCGGTTACATTGATCTTTTTGACATAGTTGAGATTCTCTTTAGAGTTTCCTAGTATGTATGCCTTACAGGTTCCCTGAATTCTTTTCTGATCTTCTGAGTCTGAGTTAAACTGTACCGGTATCTGCCATGTCAGTGTTTCTCCTGCTCTTAAGCTTCCAGTCTTTACTGTGCCCGAGTAGAAGTTCCAGTCGCAGAATGTAAATGCTTGGATCCCTGCACCGCCTTGTTCCATCTTTATCTTAGCTTCAATCATTTCAGTTTCTCCTTCGTTGACGGTTACTGAAGAGGGAGCTTCAATAGTCACCTTTGGTGAGTTGATTTTAGGCACCCTTCTTACACTCTTTTCTTCGGGCCCTCGATACTTTCTTTCGTCTGGGTCGTCTTCTGTAGCATTTTCTTCCTCCCGCTCAACTTCTTTCTCTTTTCTGTCTTCTACTTCTCTTTCGGTTTCGTTGACAGATAAAGCAACAGGAATAATCATTAGGATAACCAGAATGGCTATAATTTTCTTCATAACTCAGTTCACCTCACCTACTTTGATATGTTTTTGGTATGTAGATGGTAGAATTCCTACTTTTTGATGGTATTTCATCATATTCTATGAATGATGTAAACTGGAATAAGTTATCTTTTGTCAAGCGATCCAAATATAGGAAGAAAGTGCTTCAAGCACTTTCGGAACCATCTATGCCTTCAGAACTAGCCGATGAGTTAGACCTTCACCAGTCACATGTTAGTAGGGCATTAATCGAACTGAAAGATAAGGATCTTGTGGAAGTGTTGAATCCAGAAGATAAGCAGGGTAGACTCTACAGCAAAACAGAGGAAGGAGAAGAGATTAGGGACAAGTTAGACTCTAGTTAGTCTACCGTTCTGAGAAATGATTTATGTAGTCTTCAGCTTTTTGTGAAATCCTATATTCGTAGTTTATTCTTCCATCTTCCGGATGTTCAACTTTCGAGTTCTTGAGAAAGCCCTGATTTTTAAGCGATTGCAGTAGGCTTTGGGCTTCCGCATCCGTATAATGAGTATTTTCTTTAAATTCTCTCGCTAGAAATGGCTGTTCCAAACTCCAAATTCTCTCTAAAGCCTCCAGCTTCTTCTTAGACTTCCGGTTACTGAAATCCACTACTTTCTTCATTTTCTCCTCAACCTCCGAATCTAAATTGAGATTTCCGATTTCTTCCGAGGGTAAAGATTTGATTAAACTTTCCAGCATTCTAGTCCTTGAATTAGCAGGAAACTTCATTTTTTCAGGCGAGTTAGCTAAAGCCTCCGTGAAAAATTCTGAGAATTGGTTCTGCGAGAAAACATGCATGTTTCCACAGATCTGTCCTCTCTTGTCCTCAACCCATAGCTCAATCTTATCGTCTGCCGACTTCCCCATCTTCATTACTACTGGCTTATTTCCACTTTGAACACCTTGAATCGCAGCCACTATTTCCATGCTAATTGGTATTTCAAAGATATATGTAAATCATGTGGTGAAGAAGGGTTTATCAATATTTGATAAGCATTAGAACCGCCTAAAACCCGTGATATTTGTATTTATGTTCTATAAGAGCTTAGTTCTGTCAAAAAGTCTTTGACAAACGCTTATATTAACTAAAAAATAAAGATATGGATAGTCCCGGCACCCTGGGGCGGTGGTTATCTATGGCAAATGACAATCCACAATTCGACACATGTGAAAGAGCTAAAAGCGTCAAAAAATGGGGCGAAAGAACTTCTTTTGTAGGCGACAAACAAGAAGTTGTTGAAGCTGCCAAAGAGAAAGTTCAGGAGTGTGAGTAATGGCTAGACAAAACCGCTTTGAGGTTTCTGAGATTAAGGAAGAAGAGAAGCCTGTAAACACATGGGGAGATGAAGAGCCAATCCTGAAGATGAAGGACGGTACAGGAACTACCTTCCTCTATAAAGGACAAGTCCACGAGCTTCGGAAAAAGTTGGATGACTTTCTAGAGGATTGATCAAATGACAGATTATCTCAAAATCTTGAAAGAAGAACTGGAAAAAGAAGCCGAGGATGGTAGCCTCGGCGTTGGGGGAGAGGATGTACGAGCTAAAACAGAATCTAGAGCAACCTCTTGAAGAAGGCTTTGGTGAAGATACAAAAGAGGAAAAACGCCGTTGTAGTGTTAACCTCTATGAATTTCAGCGGGAACAGCTTGACAGTTTAAGCGAAGAAAAAGATATTTCACGAAACGAAATTCTCCGCCGACTTTTAGATATTATATTAGGTCGAGATGATTTTGACTTGTTCTTCAAATCCGGTAAGGAGAGCAAAGATGGCAGATGTTGAGTCTATAAGTTTGGATGAGGAAGCTCAGGAAATTTGGGAGCGGAATGAGGATCTAATAGAAGATATTTATGGCGGTAGAAGTGCTTTATTCAAGGATAAGCTGAAAGAAATTGACGAACAAACCGATCTTGAAACTAAAATAAGTCAAAAGCGTAGCCAAATAGGCAGAAAACTCAAAGAAGTGATAAAACACAGCAAACGATTATCTATGTTAGAAGAAAGAAAAGAAAAACAGAAAAAGCAAGAAAAAATAGATAGAAAGCAGAACAAAATAGAAGACCTAAAATCGAAACTTAGAGAGGAAAAGAATAAGTCAGAAAGCCAAATTAGAAACCAAACATACCGTCGTTACGCAGAAAAATCAAATTATGATGTAGAGAATAATTCTGAACTTAGGAGCACTATAGAGCAAAATATTGAGAGGAGGATAGCTCGAAGAGATGAGAAAATAGAGGAATATGAGGAAGGAATACAAGACTTAAAATCTGAAATTCAGGATTTACGGGCGGAAATTAGTGAATAACAGGAATTTGACAACTTATCTAAGTCGGTTATTTAATCCGCTATTAGTGTACGTACGGTTAAAATCTGTAGAAATAGGCTCTTATTTAATTAGATTATTTAATTAATGAGTCATTCTTTTCGGAGAGTTTGAGGCGTACGTACGGATGATACACAGAAAGAAGAGGGAAAAAGAAAGTTGGTCTAAAAACCGAGATAAGAAACGGCTAACCGTAACTTTGCCACCTGAATTAAAGGATAGAGTAAAAGAAGAGTTGGAACATAGCAGTTTGACTATGAGCGACCTCGTAGAGGAGAAGTTCAAGGAATTCTTAGACGAGAATATCAATCCTGATGCACTCTATGACAAGGTAGAAGAGATTCAGTGCAGTGAGTGTGATGCCCTTCTTAGCTCCAAAGCTCTGGAGAAAAATCAAGGCAAATGTCCTGGGTGTGGTAAAGACATCCGATGATTTTAATAGGTTGGTATAAGATTGGTATATTATGACTGAAGACGTAGATTTAACAGAGATAAGTCATCTATCTGGAGAAGATTCGCACAGGGTTACAGATACTACAAGATTTCTTTTCCCTAAACAGACTTGTGTAGACTGTGGTCTTTCTTCCCACTTTAAGATGGTATTTAAGCTGAAAGAATGCAAGAAATGAAGTAGTTGACCTAAATCTCAGTTTAGGTTTTCTAAGACCCCTTGGACTATATCCCTGAATTGATCTTCCGAATAGCCTGCCCTCTCAGCCTTGTCACGGACTTCTTGCAGTTCGGATCTATCAGGTTTGTTATGTTCTTCCAACTTTTCTGTCGCTTCACTACCACATTCTGGACAATAGCCCTGAAGATGGGATACCCATTCCCCACAATGGCATTTCCAAGGTTTCAAGCTATCTTGATTAAATCTTCTCTCACTCTCGGAAAGTTCTTCACCGAAGTCCTCTCTAACTCCTGATAGAACGCTTTCTTGCATTACTTCTAAGTAGTGTTTAGGTGCATCACTGGTTGAACTCCAGCCAAAGAAGGATCTAAGAAATTGCTCATTCTTATCTTTTGAAGCCCAATACAAAGCCCTTGCATCCCTCCAGAACCAATGAGGTTTTCTAGTGATGGTGTCGGGTATTAGATCTTTGTTTTTAGCCTGCTTTACGGCGTTTCTCAAAACTTTTCTCATGTCTTGATCCTTCATAGGCTTCCTTCTCTTTACGGCATCGGTATGTTTTCCCTCCCATTCACACCCATCAGAGGTACATCTGTAAATCCTGTTTTCGTAGTTTCTCCTTCCTAAACTTTTAGCTCGTTCTCCACACTCAGGACAGTATAAGCGTGGTTGCATTTGTTGGAATACCGGATCAGCTAAATCAGGATTCTCTTCATTGAATAGTTGCTTCATCACTGGCATTGATACCCGTATAGGTATTGTTCTCTTGCCTGTCTTTCCTTCAAGTGTGACATGCATCTCTTTTTCTTTGAATTTGATGTCTTTCCACTTGATGGGTTCTGGATGTTGCTGATGGTCGGGGGTCTTGCTTAGTTCCCCGATTCGACTGCCTGTAGCCCATCCGAATAGTATGAGAGCACGATCCCGAAGGTTGTTTGTCTGCTCTGCTACGCTTTGGACATGCTCTGGAGTGGGTCGAGTCTCAAGGTCTATGTCATGGTCGATATTAGTGCTAATTTCTAGATCTTCTATGAGTTCTGTGCCATCTACTTCCTCTTTGAAGCCTTTTCCCTTCTTACCAATGAAACTGTTATAGAATACACTGATTGTTTTCCAGAACTTTTTCTTAGAATAGTCGCTGTAAGGTTTTCCGTTTCTTTTTGTGATATGATCTGTATTAAAACCTGCTATAATATTTTCCAGATCTCTTCTATCAGCTTCATCTAGCTCAAAGTCTATGTATTCTGATAGTGAGTTGAATCTAGAGGCATAGTCCTTGAGTGTGGATTCTCCTGTTCCTCTAGTTTGCATGGTTCGGAAGAATTCATCTAGAACTTCTTTGTTATGTTCGGATATTTCAGGGTTTGAGTGAAGTTTCTGGTTTGTCTGCTTGACGGCTTGAAATGGCATTTTTTCGGCTTCTCGTGTTTGTGTTTCCATAAACGATTTTGGTCGAGAAGCCTCTCTTAAACAGTTTGGTGAAAAACTGTACTCGGGGGTAGGTTTGGACTCTCTGGGATTTGAACCCAGGGCCTTCTCCGTGCCAGGGAGACGTTCTGCCAGGCTGAACTAAGAGCCCTCTATGGATAAACTGTTCTTGGATAGTTTTTTGAATCCAACCACGTCAACGGTATTTTCCTTTAATTCTGATACTTTTCGATCTGCGATCCGTGTCGGCTCAGGCAGCTTGTAGCCTTTGCAGAACCTGGAGACGATCTTCACCGATGTTCCAGGACCTAATCTGTGGCCAGGACTTATGTACAGAGGGTTGATGCTGCGGTTTGGTGATGAGTACTGCCGGGACTGGTATGCGTAACCGAGAACTCCTTCATCCAGATTCTCCACAGAGTCATCGGCATAAATTTTCCTTTTATCCCCCTCCTGCATCTTCTCCGGCAGATTAACTTCACCACAGAGCAGGTTCTTCGCCACCCCGATCGCCGGAACGTCGAACATCACACCGATATGTGTGGCGATACCGGCCTGACGGAAATGTATTCTACCAGATCCGTCCAGGATCAATAGATCAGGTTCTACCTCAAGCTTTTCCAGCGCTGAGACTATCGCGCCGCCCTCACGGAAAGCCAGTAAACCTGGGGTGTACGGCATCGGGGTCTTTTCTGCTGCGGAAACCTCCTCGATTATTTCGCCGTCTTTCAAGGCGACTGCGGCACTGACAGATTTTTCATCTGTGAACGCCTGATCAATGCCTGCCACAGTCATGTCCTCTACTTCTTCCGGTTCATAGTCTGTGCTGTCGCTGAAGACTGCCTGCCGGGCTATCTTTCTCTGCATCTCCTTCATCTCATCCTGGTCTGAAGGTTTTCCCGGGAGAAACTGACTGTTCTTGACTTTCATATCTACTATCTGAAGGCTGCATTCGTATAATCCTTGTACTTTTCCTTTCTTTCCGTCCAGAAGTTGTAGAACTGTACGTCGAGTTCTTTGCCAGAGTGGAAGCTTATTTCCAGTTTGAAGTTTTTCTCGTCTTTTCCTGAACGTGTTATCTTTGCCTCTTTGATGCTCTCGGAGCTGTGTTTTTGGCCCCCAACAAGCTCCTTTATCCCAGTAACTTTGTCCGCGTTGACCAGTGTCAGGAGTGTAAACGGTTTTACCGGGAACCAGTAGATGTCGGTGTCGATGATTAGAGTTGTCTTGTTGTCCTCTCTTTCCACTCCTTTCAGGTAGGAGTCATGGAAGTTATGTTCCAGGAAGTTTTCCTCTTTTGACACGTGAAAGAAAGAAGAGTGAATGAATAAGTTTCTTACTCCTTCATCATCGGGAAGAGCGTGACATCCCTGATGGACTGGTTGTCGGTCAGTAGCATGACCATTCTTCCTATGCCGATCCCGAGTCCGCCCGTCGGAGGCATACCGAGTTCCAGTGCCTCTACAAAGTCCATGTCGATCGGGTGTGCTTCGTCGTCGCCTTCTTCCTGTCTACGCTGTTCTTCCTCAAACAGGTTTCTCTGTCGGATCGGGTCTCGGAGCTCAGTGTAGGCGTTGCCCAGTTCAATTCCCATGGCGAATGACTCAAACCTTTCGATCAATCCATCTTCTTCCCTGTGCTGCATGCAGAGCGGCGTGGTTTCCTCGGGATAATCGATGATGTGAACCGGTTGAACCAGTTCTTCCTCGGCGACTTCTTCGAAGAGTTCCGCTATCGCCAGTCCTCTCTCGTAATCAGAGTCAAGTTCGGCTCCGTATTCTTCCATCCTTTCCTGGAGTTCTTCATCACTCAGTTCATCGACATTGAAGCCGCCGTATTCCTGGATGGCTTCTCTCATCGTCAGTCTTCTCCATGGGGCGGAGAAGTCCAGAGCCTCTTCCTGGTACTCTACCTCTGTCGAGCCTGTGACTTCTACTGCGACGTGTTCGTAGAGCTGTTCGGTCAGCTCCATCATATCCTCATAGTCGGCGTAGGCCTGGTAGATCTCCATCATCGTGAACTCCGGGTTGTGCGTGGTGTCGATTGACTCATTCCGGAAGTTCTTCGTGATCTCGAAGATCCTCTCGTAGCCTCCGATGATCAATCTCTTGAGGTAGAGTTCGGGCGAGATGTTCAGGTACCATTCCTGGTCCAGCTCGTTGACATGGGTAGTAAACGGCTCTGCTGACGCGCCGCCGTAGACCGGTTGAAGTGTCGGAGTCTCAACCTCCATAAACTCTCTTTCATGCAGGAAGTTCCTGATCTCGCGGACGATCTCCGAACGCATCCGCAAAGTCTCTCTCGCATCCATGTCAACTGTCAGGTGCAGAGGCCTGTTCCTGTACCGAAGCTCCTGATCCTCAACGCCGAAGTGTTCGCCAGGGATGTGCCGGACACCGCGGGAAAGCACTTCCAGATATTCGGAGTGAAGAGAGAACTCTCCTTTATCAGTATAGGTCAGATAGCCTTCAACCCCGATGATATCGCCACGGTAAAGATCCTCGACTTCCTCAAGAAGCTCCTCATCCTCACGGACTATCACCTGGATATCATCTCTCTCACCTCGTAGATCCATGAAGACAAGTTCACCGAAGTTTCTGATCTCTATGACTCTGCCAGCAGTCGAAAAGGATTCTTCAGGAAGACCTTCCTCTCCTTCACCGAACTCCTGGAGCTCCTCTACCGTGTGGCTCCGGTCGAAGTTGTAGCTGTAGGCTTCGTTGTTCTCTCTCAGGTTTTGCAGTTGTTCAAGTCGTTCTTGTCGTTCGTCTGTCATTGGTTGTCACCTGTAATATCGAACTCTGTATTTTCCTGAAAGTTAACGGTGTCTTCATCCGCACTAATCCGCTGAGTTTCCAGATTGAAGCAGCTGGCATCCTGCCAGAAATCGTGGCTTATCCTGTGGACTTCGAGCTGTTCTCCTTCTTCAGGCAGGTCCCCGTTGTTTATGCCTACTCCATTACTGTCTACAGCCGAGATGGTGTCTGGTGCTCTTGCTGCCTCTTCACCATCTATGTACGCAAGAAGGTTCTCGTTCTGGAAGTAGAGTTCTATGGTTTCTTCTCCTCTGATAAGCATCCTACCGACGGTGTGGCCATCTACTTCTTCAGATTCAACGGACTCCAGAGTACCTGAACCAAGTACCTCTCGCTGAGAACCATCGGGATCAATGCATTCGTCGAACCATCCTTGAGGAACCGAGCCTGAGTATCCCGCTGCCGGGTTTGCATATCCTGTGATGTACCAGATATCACTGTCTGTCAGTTCTCTTACTGCCCGTTCAATCTCCTGGCCTGTTCCCTCTTCTATGTATGCAGAATCCTCTCCATCTGTGGCTACTAGAGGAGTTCTCGATACTTCCGCGCCCTCTATTATCTCGTTCTGTATCGAGGGTACTGCTCTCATACCTGCTACATCTGCGTCAGCGATCGGGACATCTAATCTATCGGCGATGGCTACTGCCTCAACTATCAGATCAGGTCCTAGCTCGCCCAAGATTATGCCTTCTATCTCGCCGTACTCTGATTCGTACATTTCAACAGATTGCTGTGCAACTGAGAGCGGATCCTCTGTTTCATGGTCGACCGGGCCCAGACCAAATACAGTAACTATAGTGTCGTTTTCAGAGAAATCATCCAAGTCTCTGACTTCTACTTCATCGGAAGAGCTCGACCTGTAGTTCTCTAAGGACTCTCTATAGCTTCCGCCTCCACCACCAGAAAGAATCGAAGAACCCCTAAGAATTTGGCCGATATTCCTCGAGTTGATGTAGTTACAGCTGTCAAGATTTTGAACGTTATTCGAATAAGCGTCCGAACTTAAAGCGTTCACCAATCATTGCAAGAGGATGTTTTCACGAAAACCTTAAATAACCTTTGCAAAGCTGCAGTTATTTCAACATAAGTTTTGATTTACGTAACTATACTTAAGTTTTTCTGAAAAATAAGTGGTTATGGCAACGAGTTCTGGAACTGATGGCTGGGTTTCCCACGATGGCGCAGAGGAGCGGCTGGATTACGAGGATGAAGAAGTAGTCGTTCCGGATTCGCTGACAGCAATTTTCGACCAAATTGAGGAGAATGGAAGAGTCGGACACGGTCTCGGCCGTCAGAGGTACGCTGCCAGTGGAGAGATGCCTCGAGGAGATACATTAGAAGATCTAGAGTTCGAGGCCGATGTCACGGAAACTGTTGAAGGCGGCTACAGGATACGTGCCACAGTTCAGGGGGCTGAAGGCGCAGTTTATACTGCCGAAATCGACGTGGATTCGGAACTTGATGAAAAAGAAAAAATCTTCGAATATCTGAGCGAGGCCGAACTGGAGAGGATTTACTAGGTTTCTGTCTCCCTCAGGACTGACTTCGTCACAGTTTCCCTTACTCCTTCTATCTTTCTTATCTCGTCGATGGCGTCGTTTATCTGTTCTGTTTCCTCTCTATCCAGGTTTATGACCAGGTCGTGTTCCCCTGTCACCTCGTGGACCTTGAGGCCTTCCGGCAGTTGCTCGATAACCTTCTCTGGATCTTGCGAGGTTTCAAGTTTTGTCAGCACCACTGCGGAGATGTCGTTGTTTGAGGTCTCTACCGTGAACTTCTCGATAGTTCCGTCTTCTTTCATGTTTTCTACACGGTTCCTTACAGTTCCCTCGGAAACATCCAGTTGTTCGGCAATCTCTGTGTAGGATGCTCTGCCGTCTTCCCTGAGAATTTCCAGAATTTCCCTGTCTTTCTCGTCCATAATGAAGAATAGTCTGCAGAAAGTTAAAAATCGTTACGAAAGTCGAAACCTTATTCCACTAGTTCGACTTCTTCTACTTCCTCGACTCCGCCTTCGTCTCCTATCGTGACTGAGAATGCTTTGCCAGATTCCTCTGCTGCGGCGTTCAACACGGTTGTTCCCATGAGGGAGTTCTGGCCGAAGTCCTCGTGTACGTGGCCATTAACCCAGAGAGCCGGCTTATGCTTCAAAATTATTTCTCTGAACTGTTCGAAGCCTATCCTTTTGCCTCCGCGTACCTTGTCGCCTAGCTTATGAGGCGGGTAATGCGAACCGATGATGACCTTGTCGCTGTCGTAATCCTCTATCAGGTCTTCCACCCGTTCCTTGACGTCTTCAGGGAAATCTCCGCCGATGAGAATCAGTTTGTACTCGTCGTCGATATCCGCCTCTAAAAAGTTATAGACAGGTACTTCGCCGTTCAGGAATTCCTCGGAGAACATCATGTCCCTGTTTCCTGTAGTTCCTACTGCGGCTCCGTCGATGCCTTCGAAGAGTTGTTCTGCATACTCCTCGCTCATGTAGTCCCCGAGGTTGATGAACAGGTCGTAGCCTCCCTCGTTGGCCTCTTTGATCGCTGCCTGTTTCAGATCTTCTTTTTCGTGAAAGTCGCTTGTTACAAGTATTTTCAGGCTCATGGATGCTTCACTTATTCCCGGTCTTTATATTTTCTACTCTGTGGTTATCTCGAACCTGGTCCCTCCATCGCTTGATTCCTGCAGTTCTATCTCCCAGTCATGGGTCTCCACGATGCTTTTGACGATGGAAAGGCCGAGGCCGGTGCTTTGGTCGAAGGAGCTGCCGTAGTCGAAGATCTCAAGTTTCTTCTCTTCATCTACACCTTTTCCATCGTCTTCTATGTAGAACCCGTCTTCAGTTTCGCCCACGGTGACTGTCACGGGTTCTTCGTTGTGCTGTATACTGTTCCTGAATAGGTTGCTGAGGGCCTGTTCCAGCCGGGATCTGTCTCCGTAGATTTTTCTATCCTGCTTTATTTCCAGTCCGGAATTTCCTGTCTCTATCAGCTCCCATGTTTCCTTTGCCAGTTCACTGAGAGCGAGTTCCTGTTTTTCTTCAACGCTCTGTCCGTGTTTGACCATGTCGACGACGTCCTGGATGATGTGTTCCATCCGTGAAAGCGCCTCTTCCACTTCATCTTTCTCCATGTCTCCCTCCATCATGTCAAGGTAGCCTTTAGCTATGTTCAGAGGGTTACGGAGTTCGTGGGATAGGACCTCGGAGAACTTTTCTAACTGTTCTTTCTGCCTCTTTATCTCTCGCTGATGTTTCTTCCTCTCGGTTATATCTGTGTAGATGCCGTAGGATTCCCTCTTGTCGTATCGTTTATTGGCGGGGAAGACAGTAAGCAGGAAGTCTCTTATCCCGTCATCCGCTTTCCTCCTGACTTCCTGTGTCATAACATCCAGTTCCTGGTAGTCAGTATCCACTTTTTCGGCCAGTGGTTTCCTGTGCTCGGGGACTATGGTTTTATTGAGTGATCTACCCTCCAGTTCTTCCTGAGTGTATCCGAATACTTCTTCAAATGCAGGGTTTATCCTGTCAACCAGTGGCTCCCCGCCCGAGTACCTGGCTTTGACAGCAGGATCCGGCATGTTCTCGAAGAGTGATGCGAAACGGTCGCGCTCCCTCTTCAGCTCGTTCTGGTATGCGAGGTTGTCGATTGCTGCCTCAACAGTAGATGAGAAAAGCTCGGCCAGCCGTTTCTTAACGTCCGGAATCTCTGAGCTACCGGTTCTGCCGACAGCGATGCCGTAGCTACCGACGGGCAAGGCGAACACGTGGCCGGAGTCGACTTCATCCAGTTCATCTGCCGGGATGTACGCCGTCTCCTGCTTCTCCTCTGCTCTTTCAAGCGCCTGTTCGTAGCCCGGCTGTTTTTCTCCTATGAAGCCCAGCCTCCGGGATCTGAAGCCTATGTCGTCGACCCCGAAGAGCTGCTTGACCCAGTCGAACGCTTTCTCCGTCAGTTCCTCCCGGGTATCGGCGTCAATAAGTTCCTGGGCTGCCTCATTCATGGATAGGATCTTCTGCTCCCTCTGCTTCTGCTCGGAGATATCCCTTGCGACGGACATCACAGCTGGCTCACCTCCGTATTCGATCCTGGAAAGGTTGAGTTCGATAGGAGTAACATTCCCATCCGCATCCTTCCTGTCGATGACCGTCCTCTGTTCCACATCCTCACCGCGGATCCTCTTCCAGTGTCTCTCCGTCACCTCGTCCCTGTACTCCTCTGTAAGGAACTCGCGGAAACCCCTGCCGACAACCTCTTCCCTATCCAGCCCAAGCATATCGGCACCTCTCTTGTTCGTGTAGACGATCCTCTCATCCCGGTATATGTAGACACCGTTCACAGCCTCCTCCACCAGAGTAGAGTACAGGTCGCGCTCAGATTCCAGTTCCTGCAACTCGGTTCTTCTCTCCACCATGTTTTCGATCCTCTTCCTCACCACCTCCGTCCTCTCACAGAACTCCTTCTTACTTATGAAATCATCGACACCCCGGGAAAACGCCTCTTCCACCAGTTCCTCACTGTTCTGGCATGTCAGAAGCACGAAAGGAACACTGGAAAACTCCCGAATCCTGTCCAGGAACTCGAGGCCATCCCTCTCCGGCATCCTGTAGTCACTGAGCACAAGATCAAAATCACTGTCTTCAAGAATTTTGAGGGCATCCTTTGGATCCTTACAAGATACAAGCTCTAACTCCGATTCCTCGAACCGGCTCCCTGCCAGGTCCAGAAAGCTTTCCTCATCGTCGACATGAAGGACCCTGAACCCATTCACCATAACTTTTACAGCCAGGTAAAGAGATAAATTACTGCCTCCTCCCACAGGGAAAACACACCGAGGAAAGGGAAAATAAGCTATAGCAGAGGACAAAGAGAGCAGCAAGGTAAGGAAATTTTAAACCAGTACTGCATCAAGACAACTATATGGAGAGATACGAGTACCTCACAATTGTCGTGATAGCAGTCCTCGCAGTACTCTCCGGGGCTTACACGACCACTAAGCCCGTTATGGACTTCTTGATCACGAACGGTATTGATGCAGCTCACACCGCCATCTATATGGGCTGGATCACTTGGTGGGCACTGGTGCTTGGATTCTCCATCGCCGGAGCAGTAGAGGCATGGATACCGAAATCCAAGATATCGGAGAAACTTGAAGATGAAGGCCTCAAATCTCTAGGCCTTGCAACGTTCTTCGGATTCGTATCGTCTTCCTGTTCCTACAGCGCGATTGCTACCGCTAAAAACCTGTTTAAGAAAGGTGCTTCAGCAGGTTCAAGCCTTGGTGCCTTCATGTTTGCCTCAACTAATCTTGTTATTGAGATCGGAGTTGTAATCTACATACTACTCGGATGGCAGTTTTTAGTCGCAGACTTCATCGGGGGCCTTGCCCTGATATGCCTCATGGCTGTAGGTTTCCGATACCTGGTGCCTGATGAAGTGATCGAGAAAGCGAGGGAGAACGCCGGCTCTGGAGCTGAGAAGGTTACTGATCCGGTCTGCGGCATGGATGTAGATCCTGAGGAAACAGAGTACAGTGAGGAAATTGACGGCGAGAAGTTCTACTTCTGTTCAAAGAGCTGCAAGGAAAGTTTCGATCCGAAAGATGTGAATGTCGGTTTTTGGGAGAACCTCACAAGTCTAAAGGGCTGGAAGAAACTCGCCGACAAACAATGGAAGGAATGGGGCATGCTCTACGAAGACATAATCATAGGATTTGTTCTGGCCGGTATAATCGGTGCTTTCGTACCTCAGTCGGTCTGGACCTCATTGCTGGGCGGACAGATCCTAGGACTTCCAGCTTTCATCTTCTGGTCCGCAATAGTCGGCACAGTCATCGGCATAGCAACATTCGTCTGTTCCGTAGGGAATGTTCCATTCGGAGCAGTACTCTGGTCGAAAGGATTTCCGTTTGGCTCTGTACTTTCGTACATCTATGCAGATTTGATCGTGCCTCCGATAATGGATGCCTACAGAGAATACTATGGCAAGAAGTTCGCTGCGATCCTTTCAGCAATGATATTCGCCGCAGCTGTAATAGTAGGTGTGCTTGTACACTTCCTGTTCCTAAACACCGGTTTTTTGCCAGATCCAGCAACAGCAAAGATAGTAGAGGAAAATATTGAGTGGAACTACAAGGCCTGGCTCAACATCATATTCACAGCAGCATTCCTAGGCCTTTACCATCTTCACAGACAGAACTGAAAAAGATGATCTTCTAGAGGGCAGAAAAGAGAAACGCCACTGGTCCACCCGGGATTCGAACCCGGGACCGCCGCCTCACCTACGGAGGCAACGCGCTGGCATTGTCTCAGCATGTTTTTCAACGCGAGGTCCTTATAAGGACGGTGCTCTAACCCCTGAGCTAGTGGACCAAATGAAGACTCGTTCGAACAATCTTGCCGCATTCAGGGTGCATGGGCTCTTTCAATGGTCGGCAGCTATGTTGGGCTGCGTTCATCCCTGTTTGAGAGGTTTGGGTGTAATCCTAAAAAAGGCTTCCGAGAGGGTTCGGATCAGGTTAATAAATCTTCCAATGGAACGTTTCCATATACAATTCTAAAGGTGTCCATTAAACATGCAGATGACTAATCAGCAACAGCAGCAGTACGACCGTGGAATAACTACTTTCTCCCCCGATGGAAGGCTTTTCCAGGTCGAATACGCCAAAGAGGCGGTTAAAAAAGGAGCAACAGCACTGGGAGTAGTCTACGAGGACGGAGCAGTCCTCGCGGCCACAAGAAGCACTCCAGAACTGCAGGTCAGAAATCCGGAAAAAGTGTTTAAGATCGACGAACATATAGGAGTCGCCACTTCAGGTCTAGTGGCCGATGGAAGAACACTGGTCGAGGAGGCACGGAACGAGGCCCAGAAACACATGATGACATACGACGAGGAAATCCCTCCATCTGTTCTAGCAAAGTTTGTTGCGGATAGGTGCCAGCACTTCACCCAGTACGGAGGAGTCAGACCATACGGACTCTCGACCATCGCAGGAGGAGTTAAAGATGGCAACGCAACAGTCTACCACACGGATCCTTCCGGCACACTAAGCCAGTGGAGAGCCATCGCCATCGGAAAAGGACGTGAAGATGCCAAAGAACACCTGGAAGAAAACTGGGAAGACGACATGGATGAACAGGCAGCTATCGACCTCGCAGTCTCCGCACTCAAACAGGGAGAAGAAGACATCGAATTCAACAACATCGAACTCTCCGTAGTCGACCAGGAAGATAACTTCCAGAGATTCGCACCGGAAGAACTCGAAGACATGGACGTCGAACTCTAAACTTCCCCTAACTTTTTCCTTCCCTACTTTCTCTACTTCCATGATTCCATGAAACTGGAAATCCGCCGTGCAGAATCCTCCGACCTGGAAGACATACAGGAATTAAACGAAGCTTCCTGGAGAGAAGCCTATAACGGAACAATCCCGGAAGAAAAACTCGAGGAAAACGCGGGAAACTACCCTGAAGAACGACTGAACGAGAAAATCGAAGATGACGAACTTCTATTCCTGGTGGCGGAGTCGACGGGAAAGTCGTTGGTACGATAAACTTCTGCTGGGGCGAAGACAACACCCACGACTTTGTGAACGTGGATGAGGACGAGGCGCAGCTCAGGGCCGTCTACCTCCACCCCAACTACTGGGGCCACGGCATCGGCACAGAGATGTTCGAAAAAGGACTGGAAGAGATCCCGAAAAGTATCAAAGTCCTGAAGGTCGAATCACTGGAAGAAAACGATATAGGTCGAGGATTCTACAGGAAACTCGGATTCGAGAAAATGAGGGAAAGCAAAGTCGACCTATTCGGCGACGAGTACAACTCGATTATCCAGAGGAAAGATATCGACTAGGAAGTGCTTCTTTTAGACCTTCTTCATTTATCTCGACAAGATGACCTGATCCAAGGTTTACCCCATCGATCACTCCCATCGCTGCCTGCAGAATCTCGTAGTAACTCTTCTTCTTTCTCCAGTTATTGGCCAGTTTTTCTCTTCCGTAGACATCTAGAAACTCCTCTTCAACACCCCATTCTTCCGCCCAGTGAGATAGACAGCGGAAGACCTCGTATTCTCTGGTGCCTATAAAACCGGCCTCGCAGTCCACAACTCCGAGCTTCTCTCCTGACAGTATATTGCCATCATGGAAGTCTCCGTGAAGCAGAACAGGTTCAGGATCATGATCCATCACTTCGATGTTCTCCTCCAAATAATCCAGCGCATTCTGAACTACATCTTTCTCTGCCTCCGATCTCATCCAGCCGATCAGATTTTCCACAAAATCAGGCCAGCTATCGAACTCTTCGATTCCATCAGGGCCTATCTCTCCAAAACTTTCGAACTTTATCTCATGTATCTCGGCCAGTCCGGATCCCATTCTCTTCGCCAGTTCCTTCTTCTCACTCTCAGAGAGATCTTTATTTCCTAGAGGGCTCCCCTCAAGCCAGCTGCATAAAGCATAATCCTCTCCAGAATCGATGAACCTGGGAGCTCTCAGAGAAGTCTCCTCTCTGATTTCTTCGAAGATGTATTTTTCGGCCGCTAGTCTTTCCCGAATGTTTCTTCCTCTCTCGCCGCAACCTTCCTGTAGATAAAAGTAGATTCCGTACTCCTGTCGGCCCGAATATGAAAGACATTTTTCATCCTGCCGGCTTCCTGCGGCATCTTTTCCATCGAATCCGGTTCAATTTCATTTTTCCGGAGGACTCTCTGAAGTCGGGAATCCATAATGTAGGAAGTTTGGCAGAGACTGATAAAATCCTGATTGCCGATCCAAAAAGTGTTAATATCTCCCTCCTGAAACTTCCTACATGAATCAGCAGGGTAATGTCGGCGGTGAAGGTCACAAAGGTTCCGGAGAGAAAGAGGGTATAGTTACTTCCGAGGCCATCAAGATCAGGTACGACGATGGTAAAACCTTCGAGATCCTGGTGGAGCCGGAGCCAGCGAAGAAGGCGAAACTCGAGGGCGAAGACTTCGACATGCCGCGCCTCCTTTTCGTCCAGGAAGTTTTCACGGATGCAGACGAGGGGAAGAGGGCATCTCCGGACGAACTGGAGCGTGAGTTCGGCACGAAGCAGGTGATGGAGGCTGCCCGAGAAGTCTTCGAGAAAGGCGATATGCAGCTGACGACCGATCAGAAGGCGGAGATGCGTCAGGACAAGCACAGGCAGGTCGTCAACATGATAGCCCGGAGAGCCCAGAATCCCAAGACAGGAAACCCTCATCCGCCGCAGAGAGTTGAGAACGCGCTTGAAGAGGCAGGTTTCAACGCCGATGCCTTCAAGGATGTGGAGGAGCAGTTCGAGGAAGCCATCGAATCCATCCGCCCGATAATACCCGTGTCGCTGGACAAGAAGACCGTCGCAGTAAAGATACCGAGCGACAAGGCAGGAAAGGCCTACGACACGCTGCAGCAGAAGACCGAAGTGCTGGAAGAGCAGTGGGGCGACAACTTCTACGCCAAGATAAGGGTGCCGGCGGGGATTCTGACGGAGGTCATGGAGGAGATACAGGAGATGACAGGCGGAGAGTCAGAGGTTAAGGAAGAAGTCTAGTCAGAAAAAGTTTCCTGTCCTTATCTACAAATTATGGGCCAGAGTGGTTACGATTATTCGATAGAGCAGGAACTGGACTCACCCAACTCCTTCTTTGAGGCAGAGAGGATGCTAGAAGAAGATGATTATGATTTCAGTCTTGTTGGGAACGGGAAGAGGGAAATCGAAGATGGGGAAACGGAAGTATTCATCTACGAGCTCTCCGGTTCCAGGAGAGAAGGTTTCTATCTCTACAAGGAAGATGATGGGGGTATCGGTGCAGAAGTTATAGAGAGCGATCAGTCCGAGCCAGTTATTTAACTTTTCCCGTCATCTTCTATATTATAAAAACGGATTTTCTGCTTTGCAGAACGAGTTAATTAAGAGGTAATACAATTTATGTCACGTGTAGTTGATTCGAACGATATCGTTACTCCTGGAGAGGTTGTCTTTGACGGCAACGAGCTCTATGCGAACGATGGAGTATACGAGGAAAATGGTAAAATCTATTCTAAATACTTTGGAACAGTTCGCTTCGGCGACAACTCTGTTCAGGTAAGGCCTATGCACGGCCGTTACATGCCCGAGGAAGGAGACATCGTCATCGGCGAAGTAACAAGAGTAAGTTACTCCCGATGGACGATCGAGTTCAACTCCCCGTACGAGGGAAGTCTGAACATCGCCGACGCAACAGATGAATATGTGGATCTGGACGAGGACGATCTAACCGACTTCTACGAGGTCGGCGACGCGGTCGCTGTCAAGATCAAGTCCGTTACAGAAGGTATGGGCGTCGATCTCTCGATGGAGGACAAGAGATGTAAGAAACTGAGAGGCGGAAGAGTTATCGAGATCCCTCCAAGCAAGGTTCCGAGAGTAATCGGGAAGAAGGGAACGATGATCAAGCAGGTCACCAGCAAGACCGGCGCCAACGTCATCGTCGGTCAGAACGGACAGGTCTGGATAAAAGGCGATAACGCGAACCTCGCCGCCAGAACGGTACACAAGATCGTCGAGGAAGCACATACAGACAACCTTACAGAAAGAATCGGTGATTTCCTGGACAGAGAACTAGAAGGTGATTCAAGATGACGGAGAACACTGAAGTTGAATGGTTTGACGAAGAAGGAAAGAGAATCGACGGAAGGGAGAAAGACGAGATGAGAGAAACCACAATGGAAGCAGGAGTCCTTAACGAGGCAGATGGTTCAGCGATGGTAGAAGTAGGAAACACGCGCGTAGTAGCTTCCGTCTTCGGGCCACAGGATCTCCACCCGAAGCACCTCATCGAGTCCGATAGAGCAGTAATCAAGATGAGATACAACATGGCTCCGTTCTCAGTAGATGATAGAATGAGCCCAGGACCAAACCGGAGAGCAACAGAAATCGGTCTAGTTGCCAAGAGAGCTCTTGAACCGGCACTGGAGATGGAGAAGTTCCCTAAGACAGGGATCGACATCTCCATGGAAGTAATCGAATCAGACGGAGGGACAAGAGCAGCAGGAGTAACAGCAGCAAGTCTCGCACTTGCCGACGCAGGAATGCCGATGAAAGGCCTTGTCTCAGCTTGTGCAGCAGGAGTTGTCGACGAAACAGCAGTACTCGACGTCATCGGGAAAGAAGATAAGGAAGGAAATGCTGACATCCCGATCGCCACCATCAATGGCGGCGACGAAGTAACACTCCTTCAAATGGACGGTGACCTGACGAAGGAGCAGGTAGATGAGTGCATCGAGATGGCACGCAGAGGATGCGCCGATCTGGACGAGATGCAGAGAGAAGCGTTACGTGAAGAGTACCAGACAGAAACAGGAGGTGACTCAAGATGAAGATCAACACTAGAACGATCAAGAAGATGGCAGAAGACGGAGAAAGACTGGACGGAAGAAAGATGGACGAATACAGAGAAATCGAACTGGAGACAGACTACATACCGACGACGGCCCAGGGATCGGCCAAGGTATCGATTGGAGATACGCAGGTCATCGCAGGCCTCTCAGTCGAAGTTGAAGAACCTTACCCGGATCAGCCGAACAGGGGCAGCATCGCGGTCAACGCAGAGCTAGCACCCATGGCTGACAGAGAGTTCGAGTCAGGACCCCCGGGAGAAAAGGGAACAGAGCTCGCAAGAGTAGTCGACAGAGGAATCAGGGAATCCGAGGCAGTCGACTTCGAGGATCTCTGCATAGAGCCTGGAGAAAAGGTCATGACTATCTTCATCGACCTACACATCCTGAACAATGACGGCAACCTTCTGGACGCTTCAGCGCTCGCAGCTATCGCCGCACTCCAGACAGGATACCTTCCAGCTTACAGCACTGAAGATAGAGAAGTCAATCACGAAGAGAAATGGAAAGACATCCCTATGACTAAGGAGCCTGTCATGGTCACAGGACGGAAGATCGACGACCAGCTGCTCTGGGACACGACAAGTGAAGAGGAAGAGGCCCAGACAGCACGTCTCTCCGTCACGACCACCGCTGAGGGAATGATCGTCTCGATGCAGAAAGGCGGAAGAGAGGAGTTGACCCACGATGAGATCCGTAAGATCATGGATCAGGCAGAGGCTAAAACCCAGGAAATCAGGGAAGTGCTCCGCGAGGAGACGGGAGAATAAAAAGGTTCTCCCCCTTATTTCCCTCATAAGAGTGGTAAAAAATGGCAAACAAATCATCCAAGAGATTCGGAGCACGTTACGGTAACCGGATCAGGAAAAACGTGGACGAAGCCGAGGATAGGGACTACCAGTGTCCTGAATGCGGAGCCGATCTAGGCAGAGAGGCTGCAGGGATCTGGAAATGCAGCAAATGCGACACGAAGTTCACCGGCGGGGCCTACGAACCAGACACAGGAGCACAGGAACAGCTGCAGAAAGCACTTGAACTGGACGAAGGAATCGAAGAACTTGAAGAAGCAAAAGAGGAAATAGAGGGCTGATACTATGAGCTATGTATGTGTGAACTGTGAGGAAGAGGTAGAGATTGATCCTGTAAACGAGAAGATTATCTGCCCGAAATGCAGTCACAGAGTACTACTGAAGAAGCGGCCGGATGATCCAGACATAGTAGAAGCAGTATGAAGACACAGATTTCAATCGATTCGGAAGATGCAGAGACTCTTGAAGAAATCCTGTCTCCCAGCCTCGAATCACGGGGCAAAGTCAACCTGGAGACAGAAGCGATTGACGATACAGTAGAAATCAGGGTTGAGACGGACGGTCTAGGCCCTTTGCGGGGCACGACAGACAACGTTTTCAGGTTAACCAGTTTAGCCAAGAAGATTCACGAGGTATAGATAACTATGTCAGAAGAACAAGATGCACAGCAGATGATGATGGAACTTCAGAAAACCCAGCAACAGCTTCAGGAGGTCGCAGAGCAGAAACAGCAGACAGAGATGGATTTGCAGGGAATCGAGAAGTCCCTCGACGAACTGGAGAACAGCGACGGAGAAGTCTACAGACAGGTAGGCGAAATCCTCGTCGCAAAAGACCGGGACGAACTGGAGGACGAGCTTGAAGAGAGAAAGGAAGATCTCGAAGTCAGGAAAAAGAGCCTGAAGAAGAAGGAGGACAAGCTTGAGGAAAAGATGCAGGAAAGCCAGCAAGCATTCCAGCAGAACATGCAGTGATCCCCTTATGTCAGTAGATGCTGTAGTCCAGCAGATGAGGGACATGGCGGAGAAGGACTCCATCCCCTCCAACGTCTCCGACACTCTGGAGGAAGCGGCCGACGAACTGGAGGATGAGGAAAGGGACCTATCCGTCCGCGTCAATACCGCTTCCTCACTGCTTGACGATGCAAGCAACGACCCGAACATCCGGCAGCACACCCGGACGGAAATCTGGAACCTTGCATCAAAGGTAGAAGGACTTAACTAAGGAAACACATTTTACATTTTCAAATTCTACAATCAACTATGGAACTTCATATTCCTGAAGAACCTGAGAAGTTGAAAGAGGAACCTAACAGGAAAATAGAGGAAGATAGGGAAAACTCCAGCGAAAGTATTGATCACACATCTTTCCAGATAGGATGGAGAAAAGATATCCAAAGTTATCTTTGGAAGGAATGGAAAGATGCTCTGAAAGCTAGAGAAATTAACTGGCAAAAATTCCTGAAATACTTCTCAATTGAGTACAATTCAGTGGAGAAATGGCTTAACGGAGAGATTAGCTGGGAAGAACTGATAGAGGAAACCAGGAAAAAGATAGACGAGATACCTGATGAACTTATCTGAAAGCACTAACTCTGCAGGTCGTACTGGAAACCTATAAAAAAATCGCGTCGTCGTGTATAACCAAGAGGTAATCAAAACTATGGGTCTAGGATTCTTGAACAAAAATGATGATTCGAGCAACGAGGATGAAAGTGTGGTAGAGGATGATTTCGTGGAGCTAGATGCTAAACCGGCGAACGAACAGGATGACGTTGTCGTCCGGGCCGAAACCCTGCAGGAGCTTGAGGACGTCGAGACCGTCCAGGAGCATCTCAGGAACAACCACATCGTCTGGGTGAACATCCAGCCACTGAAGAACAGGGACATGAGCCAGTTGAAGAGGGCAGTCAAAAGATTAAAGAAGACTGTCAGAGCAGTAGACGGAGATATCGCCGGTGTCGACGAGGAATGGATTGTCGTGACTCCGGAGTACGCCACTATCGAGAGAAGCGGCGAAGAGATGGAAGAAGCATAGTTTAGTCGTTCATCGTCTTCTCCATGCCTAACTCTTCCCTTATATCTTCAACACTTTCCTTCAGGAAGTTCACCTCCTCCTGGATATCTCCGACCCCTGCCTTAACGAACTTCTCCACACACTCCTCACAGTAGACGTTGTCGTCGAACTCGACCGCGTTCTCAGGCAACTTCGACTGGGGAGCTACAGGCCTTTCCTCCGGGTTTCTACCCCCAAAGTCGATCAGGTCGCCACAGTTATCACATCTTACCTCGTAAACCATACAATTAACTCAGGAAAACTGGAACTTAACATTTACTCCACATCAGCCGCCTGTTTGATCTCGTCCAGCAACTGGCACTTCCTGCAAACACCGCCTGAACAGGGCTCACCACACTTCTCACACTCCTGGATATCGTCTTCCTCATCCCAGTCGATGCTGTCCTCAACCATGTCCGAAATCTCCCGGCCCTGGGAAACGATACTGTACTTTATACCCGGCATCTCGCTCTCCAGCTTGTTCAGGAAACTCTTCACCATAGGACGGAGACTTCCCTCCTGGACATGCGGACACTTGTCGATGACACCGAGATCGTGTAGCCGGGAGTAAAGTGCTACCTCCTTCTCCATCACGTTTCGGAGAGGCTTGATACGAGGCACGAACTTGTCGTGGTCGGCTGGATCGTCCTTCGGCCCGATGCGGGACATCCTCTTCATGTCGCCTT
This sequence comes from Candidatus Nanohalobium sp., assembly GCA_042216335.1. GTDB lineage: Archaea > Nanohalarchaeota > Nanosalinia > Nanosalinales > Nanosalinaceae > Nanohalobium. Next base: position 4,753 of record JBDGTY010000048.1, on the reverse strand, counting down.
TGATGTGGTTCATCATTATGCTCTGGGCCTCATCATCCAGGTTGTGGCCGATCGCCATCTTGTCAGCGTCAACCTCGCGGCACAGCTTGTTCAAGAGATCTCGTCTCATGATGCCGCAGTACGTGCAGTTACCTTTCTCTCCCGCACCAGCCACGTCATCCATCTTCAGATCGTAGTAGTCCGAGTAGCGGCCTACCTCAAGAGGAACATCCAGTTCCTCACAAAGTTCCTGTGCGGCTGAAATCGACTCATCACGGTAAGGATCGATGCCCTCATGGACCGAAACACCGACTATATCTATATCAGGCCTTTCGCCAAAAATATTAACCAGTTGCTCAAGCAAAACAGCGGAATCTTTCCCGCCACTGAGGCCGACAGCGATCTTATCGCCGGACTCCACCAGGTTTCCCTCCCGGATAGTCTTCTTCACTGTCTTATTGACATCGATGGAGAAGTGCTTCTTGCAGAGGCTACGGCCCTCATACTCACGGGTGATAACCGCATCCCTGTCGCACTTGCTGCATTTTGAATCAGTCATAGAAACAAGTAGACAGTAGAAGCTTTTTCAACTTCAGTCGCTGACAACATCCAGCAAACCGTCCAGACTATCAACGGTGTAAGTCGGTTCCTCATGGTTCCCGGGATGCACCCAGACAGAATCCATCTGAGCATTCGTCGCTGCTTCAACATCCGACTCGTGGTCGCCGATGTAGAGGTACGGGTCGCGCTTCAGCTGGAACTTCGCCAGCTCCAGATGGTTCGGGTGCGGCTTCCTGGCCTTCAGGTCCTCAAAACTTTGAACACCGCGGAAGAACTTGAAGTAGTTCCTGAGGTCGAAGTGGTCGACCACCGCCTCTACGGCCTGATCCGGTGCGTTACTGATGACACCAAGCTTCAGCTGCTCCTCCCTCAACTCCGACAGGACTTCTCTGCTGCCATCAACCAGTCCAAAATCGTTCTGCTGTATCTCCCGCATCCTGGCCTCAGTAGTCTTCTCAGCCACAAGGTTCCACGCCTTCCTCGGATCCACACCGATATCGCCACAGATACGCACACACTCCTCATAGCCCCGGATACCGAGAACCGCCTTCAACACCTCCCTGTCCAGATCATCGTTCACGCCGAGCTCGGAGAGAGCATCACGCGCAGCACGGTACTTCCACTCCTCACTCTCCATAGAATCGAGGATCACTCCATCCAGGTCAAAAATCACTGAACCATACTTCATAAACCAGAAATCTCGGCCAAACTCCTTTAATAACTTCGGCAGACGCCTGAGAAATTCCTCTCGACTTGACGCACAGAAAACCTTATATTGATGCAACTACAAAGTAGTAACATGACAGAAGTTGAAACCGATTATATCTTCCGGGCAATGCATCTTGATAGAGAGAACAGTGATGCAGGAGGTAGCGACGGCATCAATGCACTTGGATATAGTGTAGAGGAATTCACACATGAGAATATGCTACAGATTTTGGAAGAGAGCGAAGGATATTCTAACCCAAAACAAACTAATGACCCTAACTGGACTCTCTATGCAGATGATACCTTAATCTTTGCACAAAATGATAGCATCATACTGGTTGCAGATGCAGATTCGTTCAATCTCTCAGACAATAATTACCAACAGGGCCGTGCGTTATACGTTGAAACCGTTCCGTGGGAACTAATGGAAGAGGTAATAGTCCCAGAAGAATACGGCGAGACAGCTGAAGAACTGCTTTCAGAGCATGCTCAACAGAACAGATTCAGTATCACGAAAGCGGAAGATACAGTCAAATACCTTGAAGATAACTATACGGAACCGACCTAACTACCATCTCAAGGATAAAAGTTTTCTGACAAACTCTAAGATACAGAGCCGGCGTGGCAGAGTCTGGCTGATTGCGGCAGATTCGAGATCTGCTGGGACATACCCGTCCCTCCTCGGTTCAAATCCG
>JBDGTY010000048.1:266-2658 GCA_042216335.1 Candidatus Nanohalobium sp. | reverse complement strand
CTATAGAAGAGTCCAGCAGAATCCAAGACTATAATAAAGAGGTTATAAAGGAGTTCAAGAGATTCCTGGATGCTCAGGACCTTTCCATAGACAGGATATCAAGATATCTCTATACCTGGAAGAGGTTCACTGAACATATCTCCTGGAAGATAGATGAGGCCTCCAAGGACAACATGATTGATCTAGTAGCTGATATCAACAAGGACAGAATCAGGGATAGAGAACTAAGCGACCACACTAAAATGGAGTACAAGAAGGCCTTGAAGAAGATGTACGGCGACTTCCTGGAAAGCAAGCGGGAGGATATAGATGGAGAAAGCCTTACAGACTTTTTCTCGACTACAGTACCTCGGAAAAGGACTGATCCTGACAGACTACCACGCCCCGAGCACATCAAATCCATGATAAAACAGGCAGATAAAATCCGGGATAAAGCATTCATGATAACTTTATGGAGTTCAGGAGGCAGGATAGGAGAAGTTCTAGGACTTCAATGGAAGGATGTAAAGTTTAAGGACAGTCTAACGTCCGTCAAGTTCAGGAAGACAAAAACAGGCGGAAGCAGGACAGTTCCTCTCAGGGCCGGAGTGGTTTATCTCCAGGAGCTCCAGACTTCAGATGAGAAAAGCAATGATCCTGACGCATACATCTTCAGATCTAGGTACGGCGATCAGATGAGCTACAATGCCGCCTACAGTATAATAGATAGATGCGGAAATACCTGCAAAGATCAAAACCAATCCTCACGCCTGGAGGAAAGCCAGGGCAACCTACATGGCAGCGAATGGAGCCAACCAGGCACAGCTATGCGAATACTTTGGCTGGGTTCAAGGCTCCCAGCACGCAGCAAAGTATATCCGGATGGCCGAGAGCGACGTCGAGGATGCAGTCCTCTCCATGTATGACATGAAGGAAGATGAGGAAGACCAGGAAGAAGACTTGATACCTGTAGAGTGCCACGAATGCAGAGAACTAAACCGTTTCGAGGCCGAATACTGCAAGAGCTGTGGAGAAGTCCTAACCTCTAGCCAATTGTTCGAGGAAGAGAAGATCCAGGAAGCCACCGATGAACTCGTGTTCGAGCTCGCAGTAGAAGAAGGGCCATACGAAGAGGAAGATATCAAAGAGAAAGCAGCGGAGCTTGTCAGAGACGCCTAAATTTTTTCTTTCTTTAATTCATAGAAACTTTTATGGACAGGGAACAGATCAAATATTATCTCTTTCTTCTGGTACTGATAGCCGTGCTGGTAGCTATTCCTTTCCTCGCTCAGACAGTTCCGATCAAAGTAAGCTGAGGTAACTAGAGTTGATTCAAGAAGGAAAGGGTGTGTATCTGACCTCTTTGAACTAAATCAGTTCTTAAGGTATGCCACTGCGCCACCAAATGAGGTGAGCGATCCAATGCCGGTTAAAGCACCTAAAGGATTGGTTAGACCAACCTGGATCGAAATAAATCCTAGTACTAGCGCAGTAGCTAGGATTGCGCTGAAAATCTTGAAGTCTTCCATAAACTTTATTTCGGCGGCATTAACACACCGGTTATTTTAAATTGGGGCAGAACTATAATCCCACTATGCTCTAGATAGATGGGCGGTGGTCTGCCCTCGCCGGTTAGGCTACCGCCTACTATTTTTTCACCCCCTGTTCAGTCATCTTTAACAGTCATATATAGTTGTGGAACGTCTTATATATCCTGCCGTGTTGGACTAATTCGAATATTGAGCTTCCAGTAACAAACAAGGCCTTACGCTGGCACCTTTCTTGTAACTCTTCCCGCTGAGAGTAGAACAACCCTATTCTTGGAAATCTGTGAGGGGCCTCGAAAAATTTCTTTTTCTATTATGTATTTGGTTGCAGGATCTTCCTGGACGCCAGGGAGCTTGGAGAGAAAAGGGGAAAGATTCTGCCTTGAAACCGTTTACCAGGCCCTGAAACACCCCTATTCCCTAAGAACCTGATAATATTCTTTCACGCACACACGTACACATGAAGACCTGTCTATAGGCCGGATCCCTTCGGTGGGTGTGTGTCTTGTATCCCTGTCTATATTGAGTTATGCATTGCTGAGTATCTCTACCCTGGATATTTCCTGTTTACTGCTTCAGGTATTCTGTTGTTCTTCAGTCATTATCTCTTCTGCACTCTGCCAGTCTATGTCCTCGATCATGTCATCTAGCTTATCTCTTACTATGCCTGATAACTGTAAATTCAGGTCGGATATGAACTCTGCATGCCTTTCCGTAATGGTGATATGCTTCCGTTCCATGTGTACTATGTGCATCCGGAAACGTATAAACCACCGGCCTTTACCCCTGAAGTATTACCTACAGTATCGGGAATACTTTCTGAGGTCTTTCCTTTCCCTATACCGTATGCAATTCCCTATGTCATA
>JBDGTY010000048.1:0-256 GCA_042216335.1 Candidatus Nanohalobium sp. | reverse complement strand
CGGTAAAGAATATTTAATGGGGAAAACCCCACCACCTCACACCATGGCCCTAGTACGCAAGCGCGTCGGAATTGATCCCGAGCATCAACAATACCTAGAGCAAAACCCTGATTTTAACTTCTCCGGCTTTGTTAGAGACAAGCTAGATGAACTGATGGAGGAAAGCTGATGGGACTCTACAGCAGCATAAAAAACAGAGTTGACAGAGCTGTTGATGAAGTTGAGGACAGGGTTCAGGGCGCTACAGGTGTTGACT
>JBDGTY010000047.1:0-11115 GCA_042216335.1 Candidatus Nanohalobium sp. | reverse complement strand
TCGGCTGACCGTGATATGGTGCGGGAAGACTAACGACCGACCGATGACGCTTCCTGCGCCGAGGTCCAGAGCAGGACGGGATCCATCAAATCATGACTCTCAAGCAATCCGGCCTCGATAAGATTTGAGGAGTGACGGAAGCATCGAGCGTTCCGTGTGATGTTCCGAACGGGCATACGCTGGTCGGTGCAATCGATTCGCTCGAACGAATCGCAACTGAGATGACGACTACGGTCTGACCTACTCGAACCTCCCCTCCGAGAAGCATAAGAGGTTCAATTAAGCGCATAAGGGCCTGCAGTTTCACATCAAACTGTTCGGGAATCTCTTTGCTCGGGGCCTGGTCAGTTCTGAAGATGCCATCGAACTGCCGAGTGGGAAAACCGTTGATCTTCTGCCTGGGAGAGGAGGGTAGGTGTCATTACACTGAGAGGAAGTACTGGATCAGGGTAAGGCCGGCATCCGTCAAAAGAAGCGCGATTGGGAAGACGGGCAGGAAACGCAATCCGTGGACGACTTCGACTTCTCCGTTTAGTTCCTTTGCTTCTTCGGCGGTTACTCCCCGTATTCTGTCGCCTTTGAGGACTTCTCCGCCGTTGAGTTCGTCGGCGTCGACTTTCTCTACCATGGCGTATTCCTCCACTGTTTTCAGGAAGAGGAACGTGAAGGTGCTGAGCAGTATGAGTGTGTAGACTCCGAGTGCGTATATCGGGTCGAAGATGCCGAATGCGACGAGGCCGAAGCCGGCGACCAGTGAGATCTCCTTCCTGAATCCCTTGAATCTCTCCACTAGCTCACTGAAAAATCCTTCCTTCCTGAAAGCTCTGACAACCGAGAAGACCAGTGTGTAGATGAAGGCGACCAGGACTATGTTTATGAACAGGCTGGTGGAGTGCCTCACGACTCCCGGAAGGGAGAGAGTCAGGTAAGGTGCTCCGAACCCGAGAGCGGAAAGAGCAAACGCATCAGCTCCTCCCCACATCCCTTTCCAGTACGCTGCCCAGCCGTACACAGAGAAGACTGCTCCGACGCCGAGTGAGTAGAGCAGTGGTTGCCAGGAGCCGATGATATAGGCCTGTGCCGCATGCAGAACAATACCTCCGACAACTGCCGCAGCCGGGAACACATCGGGTACATCTCCCAGTTCGCTTCTCACGTCGAAAACTGCCGCTATAAACAACATGGAGAACGTGAGTATGTGGGAGAAGTCTACCAGCATACCAAGTATTAAACCGGGAAGAGCATAAAAACTTCTACATGGAAACCTGGCAGAAACTCGTCCTCGACCCGGCACACCACGCAGTACTGAACAACCTGGAAGAGAAGGAGAGAAAACAGAAATTAGCGGAGGAGACAGGCCTCAGAACCGGAAGATGCCAGAAAATACTTCAGAACCTTATGCAGGAAGAACTTGTGGAATACGAGGTAGAGGAAGGTGTCAGAACATTCCACAGAAAAGCCGGTGATGAAAGACTTGACGAACTTCGGGATGAGCTGAAGTCGGAGACTATCGGAGGTACGAGAGAGGCTGTCGAAAACGGAGAATACGATGAGGCCAGAAACCATCTGACTCAGACGCTGCCGGTGGAGGGAGAGACCCGGTCGAAGGTCGCGAGGCTGGAAGTCGCTGAAAAACTTGCGGGGCTATGATTTCTGCTACGATGCTACGGGAAAAAGAGGGGCGGAGTTTTTAGCCAGGTTCTATGGTGCTTGAAGTAGGAGTTGGGTCTTTCTTTGAAAAGAGATGTCAAAAGCTTTAAGTATAATTTTTCCCTATTTTCTGCTGTTATGTCGGAGATTGAGAGGAAAAATTACAAGTCGCTGTCGAGGTCGGAGTACAGCCTGGTTGAGTTTGTGGTGGAGAGTGAGCTGAAGGTTTTCACCAGGAAGGATATGGAGAAAGGACTGGGTTTTGACAGGGATAAGTGTTACAGATTGGTTTCCAACCTTAAAGAGAAGGATTTGCTGGAGGTGCCTGTGAGTGGCCGTTACGTTCTTGATATTCCTAACTACGATGTTTCTCTCTACGAGGTGGCTTCCGGAATTTACTGGCCGTCGTATATCTCTTTCTGGTCAGCGCTTTCGTATCACGGCTTGACGGATCAGCTGCCGAGGACTGTATACGTTGTCAACGCGCAGAATTCCTCGGAGATAGAGTTCAGAGACCACAGGATTGATTTTGTCAGGTTCAAGCCGGATTATCTTTTCGGATACGAGAAGGAGGATGGTTTCATGGCGGAGCCAGAGAAAGCCGTAATCGATTCTCTGCATCTTCCCCGGTATTCGGGGGGGATAACCGAGGTTGAGAAGTCTCTGGGAGAGGATCTTGATTTTGAAAAACTGGAGTACTACGCTGAGAAGATGGGTATTTCCTCCGTGAAGAAGAGGCTGAAATACCTTCTGGAGCGTAAAAATCTGGATAACGATCTGAATGTCTCGGGGAGCTACGTGAAACTGGATCCGTCGAAGGGAGAAGGTGAACGTGTGAAAAACTGCTTAATTGAGGATAACGTATACGAGGGTACAGAATGATTACAGAGAGAAAGCTGAAACAGATCGCCGAAAAGAACCAGATAAACCCGTACTACCAGGAGAAAGAGTATCTCCAGCACATCTTTCTCAGAGAGATTTCCGGCGAAGATCTGGTTTTCAAGGGCGGTACATGCCTGAAGATATGCTATAATCTTCCCAGGTTCTCCGAGGATCTTGACTTCAACACAGAGATGGCTCCTGAAGAGATTGAAAAAGTGGTGAAAGACGGGGTTGAGGCATTCGAGAGACTGGGTATAGCCGCGGAGTTTGAGAGATCGGAGACGTTTGAAGAAAGCTCTTCCTACACCGCCCATCTCAGGTTTGAAGGGCCTTTCTACAGCGGCAGCAGGAATTCGACAAACACTATCCAGATTGATGCGGGGAAGAGAACGGGTACTATGCTTGAAACAGATGTGAAACAGGTCAGAAGCCCCTATCCCGATATCCCGTCCTACTTCCTCACCGTGATGCAGCTGGAGGAGATACTGGCGGAGAAGATAGCGGCGATGAACGATAGATCCAAGGGAAGAGACCTTTTCGACATCTGGTTCCTCATAGATAATACAGGGATAGAAAAGGACCTTGTAGATCGAAAGACATCCGGCCAGATCGAAATCAGCTTTCCCGATGAGGAAGATTACAGAAGAGACCTATCAGATCTTCTACCGCAGTCACCGCCCTACAGCAAGGTCAGAAAGACAGTAGAAAACGCTTTGAGAGAAGAAGGATTCAAGATTAAATCCTGAAAGGGAAAACCTGTTATGTCGATTTGCTGGCACGAACTGGCTGAGAGTTTAAAAGATTTCCACGGGAACAGGTCTTATATGACAGAGTACAAGTTCTCAGGAGAGATCAAGCTCGGGAGGGAGACGCAGCCCTTCACACGTGAAGTAGAGGCTGAAAGCGAAAAACATGCTGAAGACAAGGTATACGCCGAACTCGGCAGCAAGCATTCTGTGCCGAGAAGCAGCATCGAGATAGAAGACTCAGAGGAGGTCGAGTAATCTATGCCGGAACAGCCTCAGGGCCAGCAGCAGATGATGCAGCAGTACCAGCAGATCCAGCAGCAGATGGAAGAGATACAGGAATACCTGGAACAGGTGGAGAACAGCAGAGAGAACGTAGAAGACTCCATCGAAGCAATTCAGGGTCTCGACAACGTTAGTGAAGGTGATGAGATCCTTGCGCCTATCGGTAGAGGAGCATTTGTAACAGCGAAGATCCAGGAAACGGACAAGGTCGTCACAAACATCGGAGGAGACACATACCAGAAAAGAGAGAATGATGAAGCGGCCGAAGCTCTCAAAGAGGAGAAAAGTAAGCTGAACGAGACGAAGGAAGAACTTGAAGAGAACCTGCAGGAGCTACAGCAGCAGATGCAGCAGATGCAAATGCAGATGCAGCAACAGCAGGCCGAGGAATAAAAACCTCTCTACTCCTTATCTATTTCTGAAAGAAGATGCTAGATAAGTTCAAGGAATCGGTCAGGGATTTTTCGGAGAATGTCAAGTCGACCGTCGCGGAGAAAGAGCTGGATGAGGATACTCTCGACCCGCTTCTAGAAGAACTCAGGTTGAAGCTGCTTCAGAACAATGTTTCACTTGAAGCAGCCGAACAGATAGAAGATAAGTTAAGAGAAGAGCTTCTGGGTGAGGAAGTCAGGAGAGGGAAAGCTGAGGAAAAGGTGAATGAGGCAGTCAGGGAAGTACTGCTTGACCTGCTTGATGATTCCTATGATTTCCTGGAAGAACTTAATCAGGCCGAGAACCCGCCTGTAGTCTTCCTGATGGGCTTTAACGGCGCAGGTAAGACAACGACGGCAGGGAAGATTACAGAGATGCTTAAAGAACATGATATGGAAGTTGTGCTTGGTGCTGGTGATACTTTCCGGGCTGCGTCCATCGAGCAGCTTGAGGAGCACGGTGAGGCTCTAGACACGAAAGTTATTTCTCATGAGTACGAGTCTGATCCTGCAGCGGTGGCCTATGATGCTGTGGAGCACGCGGAGAATGAGGGCAAGGTTGCGGTCGTCGATACTGCAGGGCGCTCCCATTCGGATCAGAACCTGATGAATGAGCTGGAGAAGATGGTGAGGGTCAACGAACCGGATGTGTCCTTCCTGGTGGTGGATGCACTGGCAGGGAACGATGTCCTGGAGCAGGCAGATGCCTACGAGGGCATGTTTGACGCTGTCATCGTCACGAAGATGGATGTGGATGAGAACGGCGGCGCAATAGTGTCGATCAGCCAGAGAAGCGGTAAACCAGTCGCATACATCGGGACGGGACAGGACTACGACGATATCGAGGAGTTCGATAAGGAGGAGTTCGTGGAGGATATTCTGGATTAATTCAGGCTTCTAGGTATTCGTCTATGTTCTGATCTTCTGTAATATTTCTCTTTTTTGTCTCTGTCTTTTCAAGTTGATCGTAGTTTAGATTCACTCTGAGGAAATCTTCGCTGTCGTAGCCGGTGTCTAGACTTTCTTCCTCGTACAGGTCTCTGACTTTACGGAAATAGAACGTGTCGCTAAAGTTCTCCAGTTTGTGGAGGATATCTTTGTTTTGAAAGTCTTGGGCTCTGCTGGCCTCAAGGTCTTTCTTGAGTTCACTTAGTTCTCTCCAGTCATTTTCAGCCTCTTTTGCTGCATTTTGTGCTTTTTGGCCTAGGTAAACTGCTCCTGATCCTGCCAAGGTTCCGACGATTAGCTCAGGTCCTGAAGGTGCTGCAAGTCCAGCCAGTAATTCGTTTAGCTCTTTCATCTCTAGCTATAAGCTGTTCCTTCGTCGAGGCGTTTCTGCATACTTTTCTCCAGTTTCCGGAGCTTGGATTTCAGCGGTTGGAGGTCTTCGCCCATGTCGTCCATCTTGATGTCTTTTCCCTCGCTTCGTTTCTGGATCCTGTCCTTCCTCATGGTGGCGAGGAGGTGGTTGACTTCTGCGACAAGCTGCTCGTATTCCTTGAGCTGTGCCTCGATGTAGCTGATCTCCTCTCCGAGTTCGTCCCTGAGTTCTGCAGTGACTTCTTCCTTGACTTCGTCCTTCATCTGTTCCTTGTCAAGGCCGAACTGCTTCCTGACCGTCGAGTAAAACTTTTCCATTCCCATATTGGATTACCTGTATTCACGTATTAATGACAAAACTCTTTTAACCTTTTTTGTGTGTTGTGTAAAAACTGGCTCCAAACACTTTTGAGTATAGCTTTCCATCTTTCGAAGAATGGCGGGGCGAGAGCGACGAATTTTACTCTCTCCTGAATGAAACCGTGGATAGAAAACCGGATTACATGGATGTGAAGGGGAAAGATGATTACCCGGTTGTTGATATCTACGATGAAACGGTCGATCAGATCCACATTGATGAGTTAGAAGTCAGAGGTTCTGACGAAAACCCGGTTTTTACAGCAGGTTGCGGCCCATGCACGGGTTTTCTGGGCTTCAGTGAAGAACAGGAAGAGTACTTTATAGGTCACTCTCATCCTCGAAATAAGAGGCTTGGAAGATGGGGAGAAGACGGTCTAGTTAAAGAACTCCTCTCAGATATTGAAGGCAGTGACTGGCACGTGGAGGTTTTCACAGGCGATGGAGGAACATACATCCAGGATATCCCGGATTCGCTGTGCACCGTGGCAACTTTCGAACACTACATGGAGGAGAACCTAGGAGAGATCAAGATCGGGGCTGTAGATGAACCTCCGCACAGCCTCGGAGGCAACAGAAAGAGAAGAGATGCTTCGAGAGCAGTAGGAAAGATAGAAGGAGAGTACCAGTCCGCCATCCTTCAAAAAAGAAAGAACTTGAATATAGTCTAACTCACGCTCTCCGGAACAACAACACCATAATCCTCGAACTGTCCCTGACTGTAGAAACGGGCCGTAACAGCTCCGAGCGTGGCATCAAACTCTCCGACGCCTCCGATGTCTCCCTCAACTCCTATGGAGGACAGATCTCTCTCCGAGTCGATCGCGAGTTCCTTGGCGGTTATCTGGGGTTCGAAACGAATGATCTCTATCATGCCTCCCATCTTGTGTTCGAGGTGTCTTTCCAGGCTCTGCATCCTCTCCACCTTCCTCTGCTGGTGAGAGTTCGGTGTGAAGATGTAGCCCTCTTCCTTCAGTTCGTTCTCCTCCTTGGTGAACTCCTGCTGGCTCTGCTCCGTTCCGACGTCTACGGCCAGAACCTCTGGCTCTCTTTTTTCCACTTCCTCCACGATCTCCTCGTTGGTGTTTACCTGCATGGTTTCGAGTTCTTCTCCGAGGAACGCAAGGCTGCACTCCTCTTCCACGTCATCCGAAAGTATAAGTCCTGCTATCATCCTAGTTCTTCACCTTCGCCAGTTTTTTCTCGAATTCTTCCAGTGTCCGGTTCCTTTCCTTCGTCTCCTCGATCCTCTCCTGAACGGCCTTCCTCTTGATCTTCAACAGGAAGTCGTTCAATGTCTTGTTGAACTCCTGAGGCTTCTCGTAGAAGCTGAAGATGCCCGCGTCCAGAACCGAGACGGATGCACTTGACATCAGCTCCCGGGCGTATCCCTCATCTGAGAAGAAGTCATTCTTCCCGTGGACGATCAACGCCTCTTTTTCAGGCTGTCTTACGCCGAAACGCTTCTGGAAGGTCTTAAAGTCATCGAAACCGATGAACTCCGTATCCCTGCAGAAGTTCCGGACTTCCCTGTACCTCATCGAGGAGAAGAACAGTTTTTTCGAAAGTTTTACAGGAAATTTCTTCGATGTCAGTGCCTGGTAGACCTCTTTAGGCACTCCTTTCTTCAGCTTTCTCTTCGCTCCGACCAGTACGGTCCCCGCCACGTCCTCACGAGCCTCAAATCCCTGGATGACGGGGTTTGTGAAGTTTGCTCCGATCAGGACCGCGTTGTCGACATCTTTCTGGTCTAGTATGTTTTTCAGTGCTTTTCTGTGTCCTTCCAGGTCCCTGTTGCTGAGAGTGGGCCAGAAACTGATCGCCCTGTAATCCTCAGAGAAGTAGTTCATCTGGTACTTCCAGGCCTCCGGTGAGAAGATTCCGGGAACGAAGATAAGCTGGAGTCTGGAGTCCTTCTCCGAGTCTCTGAGATGCATGTTTTCCTCTCCAACACGGGTCACTGGATGCATAGCAGGAAAACCGTGGGAGTGAAAACCTTTTATCTCCTTGTTGAGAAGACCCTTGTTCTCAGATCTGTGATTTATGGTTAGGGATGACTCGACAGATTTTAAAGTTTCACGGTCTATAACCATAGTATTCACGGCAGTTTGGTTAGGGCTTACTGCCTCATCAACAAACAGCAACCCTGAACTCAAAGGTAAGCCAAATGTTTCCCATTTCGGAAACGGATGGTGTAGTGAGTTGCGTGGAACAACCACTGAGCGAATAAGGAAACCATCTTTGATGGTTAAGATGTGGGAATGGTTTCCCTAATTCAGCCTTCCTCAAAGCGTAAGTTCCGTAATGGTTACAGATTAGACGCTGTAACGGCAAGGTTGGAAAAGATGAAGAAACAGACCCATACGGAAGCCCCTTCCAAATCTCCTGATTTGATAGCGGGTCATTTCACCCCTTAAACCCTTCCAGAACTTCATGGAACAGAAAATGCCGGCAAAAACATTTTTCATCGCAGCACTTTCAGCAGTCATTGGCTACCTCAGCTACACCCAATCCGACCTCACAGCAGGAATAATAACCACGTTCATGGCTGGATGGATACTCTTCCAGTTCAGAGGAGCTGAAAAAGCCTGGGGCAGCCTCGGGAACTTCCAGAACCCGATACTCTTCGGAATAAACATAGCATTCGCAGCATACATCTACGCAACCTGGCAACGAATACCTGGGCAAGCAGCACTTCAAATATCAGTAGGAATGTTCCTCATAGGCGGAGCACTGTCTCTCTTAATCTCGAAGTACTGGAACATGGGGCCGTGAGAGCTAAAGTTTTTGAACTTTCTCGGTTAAAGTCTAAGTATGAAGATCGCCTCCCAGGAAGATATAGAGGAATTTGTTGATGAACTTAGAGAGGTAGTTGGTGATAGCTTTGAGAAGGCTGTTCTCTACGGTAGCTATGCTCGTAACGAGCATGACACAGGAAGTGATATTGACTTGGCTATTATCGTGTCTGGCGAGGTTGACGAGGATAAGGTCTTCGAGCTTGTCGATGATTACAGGCATAAACGTGATTTAGCTTTCTCCCCTCGTTTCTTCACAGAGGAAGAGTTTGAGACAAGACTGGAAGAAGGCTACAATTTCTATGAAAACGTCGATAGAGAAGGTGTTGAGATTTGAAGGATCAGAAAAGATTGCTGGAAGCTGCTGAAGACGATCTAGATACGGCTAGGTATCTTCTGAGAGGCGAGAAGTATAATGCAAGTATCTCCCGGGCTTACTATTCTATTTTCCACGCAGCCAAAGCGCTATTGCTTGAAGAGAATTCAAAGCCGAAGACGCATCAGGGAGTCTCCTCCGAACTCGGAAAACTTTTCCGTGACGAACTTGAACCGGAAGTGACGCGGCAGTACTCGGAACTTCAGACCTGGCGTGAGGAGGCGGATTATGCGACTGGCAAACAGTTCAACGAGGAAAAAGCTGAAGAAGCAGTAGACTTCGCCGAAGAATTCATACATAAAGTAAAACAACTTATCGAATAGGCTAGTCCACGTACTCAACGTTTTCCTTGTCTTCAAACTCCTGGTCTCCTGTCAGGAACTTCAGGTCGTGTCTCTCTGCCAGCCTGTAACCCATGCAGTCGACGTAGGAAAGCTGCTGACTTCTGTTCTCCAGCTTGAATTTTGCAGAGGGTATCAGGTCGTCCTCCTCGGGTTCGATCAAGTTGTAGTTGAGCTTGTCGAGAACCCTCTCCGCTTTTTCTCTATCATGATCTCGGAGCAGATAGCATGCGAACTCGTAGATATTGTAGAAGGAAGTGATAATAGGTGTGTCCTGAAACCTCTGGTAGTTCTCTTTTCCTTCCACAAACTCTATCAGTGCATAAGTATCGAAGTAGTATTCAGCGTCCATGCTCTTCCCTCAGTTCATCCTTGACGTCCTGTGCATCGACTTTCCAGTTGGAAAGGGCTCCGAACGCGTCCTCATCGGGCTTCCGCAGCTTCTTCACATCGATCAGGACAGTGTCCTCTGGCTCGATACCTTCCTCCTCAACCGCTTCCTTGGGGATCCTGACGCCGATGGAGTTGCCCCACTTCTTGGCCTCGGTCTCGATCTCAGTCATGTATAAACAATGTATAACACTTCTTAAGAATCCTCGCATCAGACCTACTCATTTAATCCTTCACCCCACAACGGGAAATATGTTCGACAAAATCAAGGATTCCATACAGAAGTTCTCATCCAACCGGAGCGTGGACGAAGAAGCAGTAGAACAACTAGTCAAAGACATACAGAGAGACCTGATCAAAGCCGACGTCGACGTAGGCCTTGTATCCGACCTCTCCGATGAAATAAGAGAAGAAGCACTCGGAGAGAAAAAGGACGGCTTAAGCAGGAAAGAACACGTCCTCGAAGTAGTATACAACAAACTGGAAAGCATACTCGGGGAAGAAGCCGAGATAGAGATAGAGCCACAGACAATACTCCTCTGCGGGCTCTACGGTGCTGGAAAGACGACCAGCGTAGGAAAGCTTGCCGACTTCTACAGGAAACGTGAGATGAAGGTCGGAGTTATCGCTGCAGACACGGATCGACCCGCAGCCTACGACCAGCTGAAGCAGATAGCAGAGAATGTAGAAGCCGAGTTCTATGGCGAAAAGTACGCGGAAGATCCTGTCAAGGTAGTTGAAAAGGGAAAGGAAAAGCTGGACGTCGACGTCTTAATCGTCGACTCTGCCGGTCGAAACTCTCTGAATTCCGAACTGAAGGAAGAGCTTTCAGATATAGAAAGTGCGCTGCAACCGGACGAGAAGTACCTGGTTATCCCTGCGGATATTGGCCAGAGTGCCAAGACGCAGGCGGAAAGTTTTGATGATGCAGTCGGGCTGTCCGGTGTCATAGTCACGAAGATGGATTCGAGCGCGAAAGGTGGTGGTGCGCTTGTCGCGTGTGAGAACTCGGATATCTCCGTTAAGTTCATCGGAACCGGAGAGGAGATGGGGGACCTTGAGGTCTACGATCCGGTCGACTTTGTATCCGATATGATCGGCCAGCCGGACCTTGAATCGCTTCTTGAGAAGATAGAGGAATTGGACACCGACCCGGAGCAGATTCTTGAGGGAGAGTTTACTCTGGAGGATTTCCAGGAGCAGATGAAGTCAGTGACGGATTCCGGCATGATGGAGGAGATGATGAGCCAGTTACCATTCTCGTCGGACCAGATACCGGACAACGTAGCCAACCTGACCGAGGGAAAGATCTCCAGCTACACCGTGATAATCGATTCCATGACTCGGGAGGAGGTCAATGATCCATCCGTATTGAACCGCTCCAGGAAGGACAGGATCGCAAAGGGTTCAGGAAGGAGCGTAGAGGAAGTAAACGAACTGATCAAGCACTACCGTCAGACCAAGAACATGGTCGACAAGTTCGACAAAGGCAGTATGAAGCGTGGAAACATGCAGAACATGATGCAGAAATTAGGATTTTAA
>JBDGTY010000046.1:0-19223 GCA_042216335.1 Candidatus Nanohalobium sp. | reverse complement strand
CCCGGCTGTTTCCGACGATTGTGAGGCCTTTCCTGTATTTCTCGTTTAGTATTTTTTCGTAGAACATGTTCCTCAGTTGGTCGAACCTGTTTTCTCCCGAGTCTAGGCCCATGAACTCTACACCGGGGAAGTCATCGTCTACCTCCTCCATCGAGTTCTGGATAAGTTCTCTCTTCTCCTCTGGCGTCCAGCTTTCCTCTAGTACGAGGACGGAGTTGTCCCGCACTTTCTCCAGTACTGTGTCTAGCTTGTCTTCGAATCCTTTGGCGGACAGCTTGTCTCTTGAGAGAAACTCTATTGTAACTCCTTCCTCATCGCTCATTATGACAACCTTTCGATTATTTCCTCATAAAGTTTGTCGATGTTTTCACCCTCCTTCGCGGAGATCTCGAGAACAGGGTGCTGAGGGAACGCATCACGGACACGAGAAGGATCGGAGTCCTCCTTGTCGATCTTGTTCGCCAGAATCAGGATGGGGATGTCCTTGGCCTCAAGGTTGCCGATGATGGTCACGTTTACCTGTGTATACGGATCCTCGGTCGAGTCGAAGATTACGAGGCATGCATCGACGTCGTCCAGATATTTTATCGCTTCTACAATTCCTTTTGTGGCTTCCTTGGCTCGGCCTTTGGCGTCTTCCTCCTCCATGCCGTGTTCGGTGAAGTCCTTGAAGTCCACGTTCGTGGAGATTCCTGGCATGTCTAGAAGGTTTAGGTCCAGGCTTCGTCCATCGTCCGATTCTATAGTAACTTTCTCCTTTTTTTCCACGGCCCGGGTTTCGTGCGGCACCTCGGATACGTTGCTCATCTCCTCCCCAGTCAGGTCTTTGGAGATCTCGTTGGCTAGAGTGGATTTTCCCGCGTTTGGAGGCCCGTAGATCCCTATGGACACATCCTCCTTTTCCGAGTCACCGAAAAGGTTGCTGAACAAGTCTTTAAGACGCCCTATCATTTTGACACCGCTCAATGATAAAATCGAAGCGGAAATATAAAAAGCCGTTGCCAAAGGTCAAGAACAGATTAATCTTGAACAACCCACATAATTTTGTTGTTGAGACTTAGTCACAAATATTTTAAATTTGGCTTTCTACAATTAGTGTATGAGACGTGACCCTGATGATTTCGATTCGGAAACTATAGACGTAGGTGATATAGATTTGCCCGAAGATGCTGACGAAAAGAATGAAGGCGGATACGGCATAAACCCTCGAGAAATTGTACAGGAATACTCGCCGAGAGATCCTGTTGAAATAGAAGCAACCGAGAATACTCCGGAATGGTTGGTGTATCAAGTTGGGAAGATGAGGAATAAAGCCGATGAAGTCCGAGACTTTTTGGACATGTACAATCGTTTTATGAATGAGGACTGGGAAGAAACGCCTCCTGAAGTGTATGGTTTTCTAGAGCACCTAGGATACCAGGAAGAAAATGGAGATCCGATGAAGTGGTTAGTAGATGAGGCTTCTGAAGCGGCAGTAGAACTATGTGAAAGAAGAGATTTAGTCCTAGACAACTTCCATGGGATTAAATCAGCAGGGCCTATAAGAGGAGGCGGTAAGAGAAATGACTTGGAACCTGAAAATAGGGAAAAGATACAGTCTGAGATAGCCTATGCAACCGGTGCACTAAATGCCGTGGAACATGCGGGAGCGACTACAGAAGGAGGATGGACAGAACCCTATCCCTCAGTCGACTTAGAACCAAAGCATTCTTTGGGACACAGATACAGACAAGCACTAGATGAAGAAGCTGAAGATGTAGACTGGTTCTTGGAAAGAGACGCTTACTGGGATTAAATTTCTCTTTACCTTTCTTCAGTAATAATTTTCAACAGAATCATCTCAACTGGAAAAGTTAAAAGATACGGGAGGGAAACCGGAGACATGGAAACGGAAAAAGGAGTTATCGTCGTGGCCTACAAGGAGTCAAGGAGGAGTAACCGGTACGCCCTGCTGCAGAGGAAAAGGAACTGGGAGGGCTGGGAGCTACCCAAAGGCCACCTGGAAGAGGACGATTACCGTGAGACGGTGAAGATCGAGTTGATGGAGGAGTGCGGGATAGAGGAAGGCCAGATACAGGAGATAACCGATATGAGGGAAGAGACTTCCTGGGAGTATGAGCAGGACGGAGAGGAGTTCAGGAAGGAGTACAGAGCCTTTATCGTCAAAGTTGGTAAGGATGTGCAGATTGATGTTTCTCAGAACCCATGCGATGAGCATGTCCAGGGCTTCTTCCTGGGAGAGGAGGACGCGAAGTCCCTCCTGACTTACGAGAACAATGTTGAGGTCCTGGAGAAGGCCGTTGAGGAGATCGATGGTTGATCGGTTACCAGGAGCTTACCCGTCAAGGTAAAAAGACATGAAACACTTTTTCTACTTATGACACAGCCAGACGAACTACTGGAGCTCTACCAGTTCGAGGGATGTCCGTACTGCGGGAAAGTCAGAAGCAAGTTGACCGAACTCGGAATCGATTTTATCGCAAGACAGGTCGACAAGAACGACAGATCAAAAGTAGAGGAAGTTTCAGGACAGACCAACGTTCCGGTACTTGTGGACCCAAACACAGACACAGTCATGCCTGAATCAGATGATATAGTGGAGTATCTGGAGGAGCATTACGGGTAGAGTTTTGCCTCTATGAAGTAGTCTGTTAATTCATGGAGCTGCTCGTTGAACTCCATTACCTCCTCATCTTCTTCTCTTGAGATATCGTGTTTGAGTCGAATATATCTCTCGTCTCGTATTTCTCCCAGTCTCCCAGTATCGGAAACCCACTCAACAGCCTGATCCCAAGTGAAAGTCTTAACAGACTCCTCCCATATCTCCCTGACCGTATGAAGATTTTCCTGGGTTGAAAGAACCAGTTCCGGAACAACATCCTGATCAACAATCGAATCAAAGTAATCAACATTCTTCTCTAAATCATCATAAGAGCTTTCAAACTTGCTATCAAGCACCCCAGGATCTAAATTAGAGCATTTCACAACCTCAACAACCTTGTAAGTAGGTGAATATGTATCCTCAAGAAGTAAATCAACACGACCCTTATCTTCTCCACTATGTTCTACAAAAATACCCGGAAAAGACTCATCTACAGCAACCGCATTATAACCGTCTTTCTCATAACTTTCAGAGATTTCATGAAGAAGCTTCCCGTGCTCCGGCGAAGACATGTAATTATTAAGTAACAAAAGACTTATACAGTTTTCCACAAAAATTTCGGCCGCAGAAAAGAACAGGAGAAAAACTTCATAGGAAAGAAGAATTTATGGTCAGGCCATCTGCAGTTTGATTCAATTACTTATCATCAACCAGTTTAATCTATTATTCTCTTCTAAAAACCTTAAATTGATTCTTATTCAAGTAGGGTGAGAAAAATCTCAAAAGAATCCTGTAGAATTATCGCCATTAACAAACGATCTAAACTCCTTTTTGGCTTCCTTAAAGTTCTTCACTTCTATAATATTGGACATCATGGAATTTCTTTCATCATTCATTGGCCCCGAAGGAGTATAATCGCCAGTTATTATCTTGGCTTTCTGCTCTCCTCTTTCAGTTACTAAGTAAACTCCTTTCTGCTCCTTCTCCAGCCTCCATTTTCCGTCACGTTTGACAACGCCCATATTATCTATTCTCCCTCCACATACTTTTGGTATTGACTCAAAAATTCCTTACCGTTGAGTGTCTTAACATTGTTTTGTTGAGCAACATCCAAAGCATTTTTTGTAAAATCTGATGTTGTAACGACATATACCTTATCTACATTGTCTTCCTGGTTTTTGAGTGCACTGTATTCTCTAACCTTCGGACTTGAAACTTTGTTTTCTTTAGAATTTCTCTTAGCTTGTATCAATACTTTTTCGGTATTATTCATCTCATTTTTCTTAGCTATTACATCAATGCCTCCATCTCCTCCACCATCAGGAACAACCTTTGTTTCATAACCCTTATTTTCCCAAACTTTAGCAACTAAATCTTCAAAGTCATTGTAATCTATACTTCTCAGATGGTCTAGAGTTATTCCCTTCTCTGTCTCATCTATTCCATCGCTTGGCTGCAAAATATCTACAGAATAGTCCTGAGTCCTGTCTTTAGGCGCAGTTAAAGCATAATTAAATGCTTTCTTAGGACCTCCAATTTGGTAAAGTCTGTAACTCTTGAATACGAAACCAGCTATAAGTAAAACACCTGCTCCTGCCATTACCACACTCATCATTAAATCTCCAAATCCAACCGCAAAGGTAGTCCAAATTAATGCAATACCTATAATTGGAACTCCTATTGGAGGAATCTCATCCAACTCCAGTTCCTCGGTGTCATTCACTTCAGTTGACATAATAATCAAGTCAGATTCCTGACGAAAGCAGTATCTTAACAGCTATTACAATGCATACCGCCAGTACAATAAGAGAAACTCCTTTCTGGACCGCCTCGTCTACGCTTGTAGGAACTTCCATACAAATTTTACCGAAATGCTACTGTAAAAAACTATCGTCACGTCTAATCTTGGAACTCATTGAATCCAGTAATTGAATTAATATAGAAATGGACCGGCCCAGATTTGAACTGGGGATCTCCACGTTATCAGCGTGGCGCTCTAACCTGGCTAAGCTACCGGTCCGTTTCTTTAGATTGTTGTTTGGTGGTAAGTTTCTAAAAAGGGTTGTAGGGGAAGTCTTTATTTTAGAGTTTTCCGCAGTTTTCAGTGTGACCTGGCAGGAGGATGTTGCGGACCGCGTAAAGGAAGCGGAGGAAGAGGTTGAAGGCTTTCTTCCGAGGAAGTACGCAGCAGAGTTAAAGATTTTCCTGGACAGGTTCCTGCCGTACGCCCTGATCCTGCTTGGCTCTTTACTCACGTTGAACTTCCTTGTGGAAATCGGCAGCAGAGCTGCCAACATGATAAACATCCTGAACTGGGCCTTGATCTCATACTTCTCCCTGCGGCTGGCTATGGCCTTCCGACTGGCAGAATCCGACACAGCATTCCTCAAACAGCACTGGTTCGACGCTCTACTTGTCATACCTGCGTTCACACTACTCCAGGAGTTCCGCGCACTGATAGCACTGGAGGAAATCGGGATAGGCGAGGAGGAAGCAGCCGCCGGCCTCATCGCCTCCAGAAACGCCGGCCTGGCAGCACAAATAACAAGGATAATCAGGATAGTGAAGAGGAGCCTGAGTTTCTAGGAATTTGGGCCAGACGGGATTTGAACCCGCGACTACCAGGTATCTCTCGAAAACCTTGCGGTTTTCTCCGTCCTCGTCCCCTGTGGGACTTGAGGAGGTTAAGAGCCTGGTGCTCTGCCAGACTGAGCTACCGGCCCGAGCATCTACTAAGGTTGTAATCAAAGTAATTTTTAATAGCGCTCTTCAAGTTCGGACCATCATTTCAGGAAGTTAGCGATGAAGAGCTGGGAAAGTAGAAAAATCAGGTTAATAGGAGAACTCACTTCCTGAGCTCTGTCTTCCTGATTTCGAGTTCTCTGAACGGGTAGATCTTCTCTGCCTTGTCTCTCATCTCCTCCTGGATGTTGTCGGTGAAGATGTTCTCCATGAACTCGTTGTAGACCTGGCTCTCGGCATGGTTCTCCAGGATTTCCTGAAGCTCCTCTCTCACTGCAGATAGTGTGCTGGAGGAAGTTTTACGCAGTGTCGAGCCGACTACCTTGACCCGGACCTCTCTTCCGTCTTCTGTCTCGACGTCGTGGACCATGTCGAATCGGTCGCTTCTCTTCGAAACGAGTCTTGAAACGAACTCGGACGAGCATTCAAGCCCCTGGATTTCTGTGAAGGCTTTGTTGCCTTCTACCTCTGTGATTTTCAGGGTGACGTCCATGTAGTATTTACCTGTGTCGTCCATCAACTCGTTAAGTCCTTCCTTGATGGTTCTTCCTTCGACCTGAGAAGCCTTCTCGGCCGGAGTCTCAGACACTTCCTCTAAATCAAAGATATCCGGTGCCTGAACATCAAACCAGTTTTTCTGCAATACAGCCTTAGCCATGTAATCCCGAACGGGTCAAAACTTTATAAACAGTGTGTGGAGTAAGGCAAGAATATGCAATTCGAAAAATACGATCCGGATGAACACTCAGGGTATGTGAAAGAGTGGTTCGCGGAAGCTTCCACTACACCAGATAATTTAGAGGTTTTCAGGAGCGTCGTTGAGACAGCAATCAAGGACTTTGACGAAGTTTTTGGTATAGAAGTCGATTTCGATGTCGTCATCGCTGAAACAGATATAGAAACAGTTAGAAGGGAGCGTGGGAGGGATGCCAACCACTATGCATACATTAATGGCATGGGCCTGACTGATGACTTTGAGTACTTTGATAGAAATCTACTGGTTCTGAGAGTAACTGATACGGTTGACGAATGGAGATCGTTCCTGAAAAGTTTGGCAATCCACGAGCAGGCCCATATAAAGTTCCATAAAGAGCGAAGCAAGGGAAAATCGATAGCCTACCACCTGCTGATGGAGGGACACGCGATGCACTCTGATAGGAAAGTCTCCGAACTCAAGGATTATACATGGAGGCAGGAATGGGAACTTCCCGATATACAAAAGAAGAAACTTCTGGAAGATCTGGATAAGATGAGATCTTGGAATCAGCCTCAATCCGATGAAATAAGTGTCTTATTCGACTATGGGACTGATCCTTGGCCCGAGGCAGAGGGATACGCTCTAGCATTCTTCATTACACAGGATGTGATGGAGAGAAATGATTTGTCGGTTGAAGACTTACTTGAGATCAGTAAGAAAAAATGGGAGACAGAGTTGAAAAAATCGATAGAGAATTTATACGAGGATGAATAAATGGAACTGGAATTCTTCGACAGGGAAAAACACGACTACTTCCTAGAAGATTACATGAAGTATGTTAGAGAACCAACAGAAGAGGAGAGAGATTTTTCGGGCCTTTACTGAAAGAGATAGTTGAAGATATTTCCGAGGTTACAGGCATCTCACCGGACTTCAAGCTGTACTTTGCGGTGACCGATGAGAGCGAGCTGGATGAGGATGCTCCGATCAACAGGTATGTGCATGGTTTTTCATTCCCTGAATTGATGGAAGGCGTTGAAGTCGATTTTATACTGGTTCGGGCAGTGAAGGATATAGAGAACTGGGGAGACTGTTTAGTGAACATGCTGGCGCATGAGATAGCGCACCAGGAGTTTTACAGTAAGATTGATGAGATGCCGGCGACCAACTCTGGAAACATCATACTTGAGGGCCATGCTATGCTTACTGCCGAAAAAGTGTCAGAAGAACTGGGGGTTGACTGGAAGCCGCACTACCGTTCCGATGAAGAGATAGACGTTGAAGCGGGAACTATTATCGAGTTACTGGACGAAGATTTCAAACAGAGTCCGGAAGGCATCTTCAGGCGCGGAGAAGAGCCGTGTCCGGATGCAGAAGGCTACTATATCGCCTACCAGGTCGTGAAAGATATACTGGAGAGAACTGAGTTAGAACTGGAGAATCTACCAAGGGCCTCTGACGAAAGATTGAGGAAGGAAGTTGAGGAGAGCATAGATAGATTGTTGGTCAATTAATTGGTGCACCAAATATTGGAGTGTAGATGTTCAGAAGCCACCACAATAAAGTCAATCCCACGAATGCAGATGCCCAAATGTACCACGGTACTTTGTTCTCGGAAGACCTGTAGGCATATACGCCAATCAAGACACCGAAGAGAACCGGGACCCCAGCTATTTTAGCGCCAGGCCTGAGAAAACCAGGTTTGTTATCTTGATGTTCTCATATGAATAGGGATCCGGTGTGATAGAATCAATCTTCGGGAAATTGTATTCTTCAAGTCTTTCGCAGTTTATTCTTTCTACTTCCTCTCCGTTCAAAGTGATATTTCCATCTATTTCCAAATGGGAAGAATTGGAAGCCAAGCATTTCTGTCTGAGGATTTCACCTATCTTGGACTCATTCACAGAAATAGCCACAGCAGGACTTGCCAACAACATCAGGACCAAAATTGATGCAAGAACAGAGTTCTTCGCACTCATAACACCATTTATGTAAAAATATGAATTTAAAATATTAGATACCTAGCCCTCAACTTTCTCGGAAACCTTCTCTTCCAAACTTTCTACAAAGTTGTCTTTTTCTTCCCGTGGTATCTTGGCTCCTGCTGCGATGTTGTGTCCTCCGCCTTCCCCGTCTACTTCCTCGCATATTTCTCCGATGATCTCTCCGAGGTTGAAGCCGTCCTCCACCACTTCTTTTCTGGCCCGGGAGGATATCTTGATCTTTTCCTTTTCTGCGTGGGCAGCCCCCATGACCACGGGAGAGTCGAAGGCGCCGTTGCTCATGGTGATGGTGGTGACTGTGCCGATGAAGTCGGCGTCGATGTTATCCTCTGCATCGATCACGCCTATGGAGTTTTCGTAGACCACATCGTCGTCTTCCTTGTTGTTTTCGAAGTAGCGGAGCGACGAACTAATCTTCCTTCCGTACTTCGTAGATATCTTCTCCGCCAGTTCCAGGTCGTCTTCCAGGAGTATCTTGACGCCTTTCCTGGGTTCTCCGAGTCGTCCGCATGCGTTGATGATGGTTGAGAACTCGTCGATCTCGTAGCCGTTCGGCAACGTGTAGATATCGTTGAGCAGCTGCGGTACATCGTAGCCGCGTTTGATCATCTTGTTGATAAGCTGCTTCTCCTCTTCCTCGGAGAGATCGGCCAAAGTGCGGAAGCCTCCGTTCTCCCTGATGTCTATGCCCGCGGACTTCACGAGCTGGACTGCTCCCTGCTCGTTGTTGCTTACGTTCTCCAGGTGCGGGTCTGTGGTGTACATCAGTGATTTCTGGAGTGGCTTGGTTGTCCTGCCATAAAGGTCAAGGCCCTGACGCTTCTCGATTATACCGTTCTCAACGGCCTTCTCTTCAAGTTCTTTATTGAGGCCGAGGAACTCTCCTTCCTGTTTCTGGACGTCTCCCGTCGCCCCAATCAACGCGTACTTCACCAGATCCTGGTTTTCCTCATCGACGGCTTTCGCGAGGAGGTATGTCATGCCTGCTGCTGAGATGGCTTCTCCTCCGTCGTGGCCGAGGAAGTGCGGGTTCATGTGGATAAAGTTCTCCAGTTCCTCCGATTCCTCTCTGTCGAGCGCCGGTTCGTGGTGGTCGCTGATGATAACTTCCTTGCCTGTCTCTTCGATTATGTGTTCTTTTATAAGTTCTGACTGCCCTGATCCGATGTCAACAAAGAGCAGCAGTTCCTCGTCTTCCTCCGCGATACGTTCCACGTCTTCCTCGTAGAGCTGTTTGACTATCTCGTATTCGAAGTCTTTTCCCATCCTGTCTAGCATTTCGTGGGCGATTGCTGTGGCGTTGATGCCGTCGGCATCGTACTGACCTATCAGTCTTATCTTCCCATCGAATTTTTCCAGTTTCTTTGCTGCGGGCTCTGCGGCGTCAAGAATATCGTCTACCATCCCTGTACAAAACTGGTTGGGGAGAGCATTAAATTGGTTGTGTATGGTTCGACTGGAGTTGAACAGCAGCGGCCTGTTTTTAAACCAGATAGGAGGTAAGTTAGTTTTTATGAGAAAGACTGTTTTGCTGCAGTTCACGGGAGAACATCTTTGCCGACGCCGAGCTGGACAGTTCCGCTCCGAGGAAAGTTTTCGTGGAGCAGGGCGGAGAGGTCACGGTGCCGCTGACGCTCAAAAATACAGGCATCGTGAACCAGACATTCACGTTGAACGCCTCTCACAACTCCTCGATGGATATCTCATACAGTTACCGGGACTTCAACATCACCACTCTCCGGGTCAACACAGGCGAGTCGGTCGATATATCAGCTCTCTTCGATGTACCTGAGATGACCGAGCCCGGGATCTACAACATCCAGCTGAACGCTGTGGGCAAGAACGCGGTATCGGAGAGCATCACGGTCGATATTCGGGAGTCACAGAGCAGGGGCAGGCAGAAGGAGATCAGTATCGATGCAGATCAGAGCTACATCGGCATCAAGCCCGGTGAGGAGAAGCAGGTGCCTGTAAGAGTCAGAAACCAGGGGGACGTCATGCTCGACAACGTGGAGATAAGTGTGAACGCGCCGAAGAACTGGGAGACAAGCATAAGCAGGAAGAAGGTTCCCGGCCTGGAGCAGTACGAATCCTTCAGATCGATTATAACGGTCAAGGCACCGGTCAACGCCGATACAGGCGACAGTTTCCTGGAGGTTTCGGCATCATCCGACGACACCTCCACAGAACAGCCGGCAAGGATCAGGATGACTGTACAGAAGGAATCCAACCTGCGTTACATCGGCCTCGGCATAATGATACTCAGCCTCGGCGGACTGGTCTTTGTGTACCGGAAGCTGGGTAGAAGGTGATTAAGATGGCAAAAATTCAGCTTGAAGGAGTTGAGAAAAGCTACGGTAGCCACGAAGTTCTGAAAGGCCTGGATCTATCAGTGGAGGAAGGAGAGCTCTTCGGGCTTCTCGGGCCGAACGGAGTGGGAAAAACCACGCTCTTCCAGACAGTTATCGGATTGCTGCGGGAAGATGACGGCAAAGTGGTGATCGACGGAGAGGAACACACCGGAGGCAAGGAGATCAGAAGCAAGATAGGCTACCTTCCCAGCGACATCTCTTTCTACGGCAGCATGTCGGCCAGGGAGAACCTGAAGTACTTTGCTCGATTAGCGGGGACGGAACCGGATTTTGACGAACTCCTGGAGCTTGTAGGCCTGGAGAATGACGCGCACAGGAGTCCTGCGGATTTCTCCACCGGCATGAAGAAGAGGCTGGGGATCGCCCAATCCCTGATCAAGGACCCGGAGATCATAATCTATGACGAGCCGACCACGGGCCTGGATCCGGAGGGAAAGAGGAGTTTCAGGAAACACGCCGAGAAAATCAACCGTGAGAAAGGCAAGACCATAATCATATCTTCACACATCACAACGGAGATAGAGCCGCTGTGCGACCGTTTCGGCATCATGAAGGACGGCGTCATCGTCGCTTCAGGCACCAAAGCTGAACTGGGAGCAGAAGTCGACAGCGACCTCGGGATACTGGTGGAGGCAGAAAACCCGGAAACACTGGAGGAAGTACTTGAAGAATGTGAACTCGACATAGACTACGAGCTCGACGGAGAATCGGCAGAAGTGAAGTCAGAGGATGATATACGCTCCGAATTATTCGACCTTCTGCTCGAAAACGATGTGGATGTCAAGACCTTTGAGATAGAGGAGGAAACACTGAAAACCGCGTTCATGAAGCTCACGGAGGAGGCCTGAATGACTAAAATCAGAGATTTTATGGATTTCCAGAAAATCACAGGGTGATTTTCGAAAATGGGTAGTATGTGGGATGTGGCGCGGAAAGAAGTAAGTGACAGCTTCAACAGCCGGAAGTTCCTGATAATCCTCGGACTCTTCACTATTCTTTCCCTGGCCTCGGTCTGGATGGGGGTTCCAGGACTACCAGCAGAGCCTTGAACAGTTCAGGAGCGGGGGCGGCTGGGCACCGGAAAAACCATCACTTCTCGACATCTTCGCGCCGATGCTCGGGCTCAACATGCCGCTGGCCGCCGGAGCACTCGCACTGATACTCAGCTACGACGCAGTCTCCAGCGAAAGAGAAGAGGGCACCATAGAGTTACTGCTGTCATACCCAGTCTACCGTGACGAGGTCATCAACGGCAAGTTCGTAGCAGGACTGTTCAGCCTCAGCCTTGCGCTCCTACTGACGTTTGGAATGTCCTCTGGACTCGCTATATATCTCACGGGCAAAGTACCGGGCCTCAACCAGTTGATACGCCTCAGCTTCGTCTGGATCGGGACGATAGTCTACATGTCGTTCTTCCTCGCCCTTGGCACCTTTTTCTCCACGCTCTTCAGGTCGCGCTGGAGGTCACTGGGAGCAGGAGCGTTCATACTACTCCTGTCGCTGGGAACACCGCTAATCGCCAACATCGCTGCCAGCCAGATCTACACCTACGACCCGGGAGCAGGAGGCGGGCCCGGAGCAGTAGTCGAGAGAGAAGCGGCCTATGGCAGAGCCGCTGAGGGAGCAGCCGGAGGGAGAGTCGGCATACCCGTCCAGAAACCGGACACAGGCACAAGCAGGGAGAAAGTCATGCGGAAGCGTGAACAGTTCGTGGACAGAGTCTCAAGGCTCTCACCCACGACATCCTTCCAGAACTACGCCAACACCCTACTGATGCAGAACAACGACCAGAAGATAGAGCCGACTGTCTCAGCCAGCATCAACTCAGCGCTCGGATTCCTGATATTCCTGCTGAGCGAGACATTCCTCGCCTTCACACTGAGCTACGGAGTATTCATGCGGCAGGACCTGTAGAAAAGACAGAGAACAGAGTTAAATGTAAATAGAGAAAGTAGAGAAGATTTATTCCTCGGACTCGTACTCCCAGTCCTCGGAGATGTTGCCTTCTTCACGGTGGTAGTCGGCGATCTTCCTGATCTTCGCCTTCGTCAGTTCAAGCTGCCTCTTCGCCTGTTCATCGCTCGGGTTCTCTTCAACGTGGTCCTCGATGCTCTCAGCCTTCTCAACCAGGTTCTTCAGGTCTTCAGGCATCTCAGGAGCTACGTCCTCTTCCTCGAGGATCTCCGTCAATTTCTTCCCGGTCGCCTGCTTCACACTCGGAACACCGTACTGATCCCTCAGCTTCAGGCCGATCTCGGCAGGATCTAATCCCTCCTCTCGGAGCTCAAGAACAATCTCGATTATCTCGTCTTCACCGAACTCAACCCAGTCAGGATTATCCTTGTCAACAGGTTTGGAACTACCAGAACTACCGTGCGCTTCCTTGTGCATTCTAGACATTGTATGTTTTCACCGAATTGCAAGCCGGTCAAGCCCCTCGCGGAACTGTACCGGTCTAACCATAAATTCGGAGAAAAATGTTTTAAAAGAGCGATACGAGTGACCGAGAACGAACATTTAACTATTTGTAACCATAATATAACAACATGAGTGTTAGTTCTCAGGGCGATGAGGCCTATGATTTGCAGGACTTGGCAGACGATTACCGCGGGATTAAGACATTGGAACATATGGTTAGAAGGACTATTGAGAGAAAACTCCCTGAAGAATCAGCACCAAAGAAACTTAATTTGGCCTCCAAAATTTCCAGATCGGAAATCAATGCTTATGCCAAGGGTTACGATGAGTGGGAGATAGAATTGCCAGTTGGAAATGAAGAGGAGGTATCTGCTTCTATGCCCGCCATAATAGCAGAGGAGGTAGGCCATAATACTGAGAAAGATATAACAGATAATCAAATTGATACCGAGAAAGATGACTGAGAGTACGTTAATACCAGGAAAATTTACGAAGAGGCTTTAGGCGCCTACATGAGGGAGCTTGTCTTTGAAGACAACATTGAACCCTTCCTTGAGAAAAGAGAGGAACAGTTTAGGACTGTGGAAGAATATTATGAGAATCAGGCTATCGATGAAATTCAAGAGAGCATTCCTCTGATAAAGACGGCTCTGGAAAATGCTTGGGGGCGAGCAAAAAACACTGAACAAGATTACAATGAAGAAGATGCTGAAAAGTTTGAGAACGAGATTCAAGAAGCATATGATGTTGTATCTAGGCCAGAAGTGTCTGGAAGCGATTCTGAGCTACGGAATCCCGTCTATCAATACATCAGAGAGTTAGGCGCACCACCAGACTGGGCCTCAGGCCATGAACCAACCCAATTTGACCACACTTTTGCAAAGCTTAAAGAAGTACTTGATAAAGATAAAGAACTCAGTAAAAAGAAGTTTAGAGAAAGATATCCAGAACTTATAGAGAGAAATAAGAGAAACGCCAAGAGAGAAGTTATAGAAGCAGATCAGGCACATCTGATAGGAAGACAGTTCTACCACAATCTGAAAAAATCCAAAAAAACAGGAGCCCACAAGAACTACTTGCTATGTCTAGAGAGGAGGTCTCAGCCTTAAGCAGCGAATTTGAAAGAATAGCCAAAAGACACGGAATCAACGATGAAACGTTTACAGCAAAAGGGACAAGCCCAATTCGCTAGCCCGCTCTAAAATATAGAGAATAACACTCGCAGAAAACTAATGCAGAGTTAATAACCAGAAGTATTACCAGGAACAAAAATATAAGAGTAACATCAAAGCAATATCATGTTATGACTTTGACTGTTGATGTGCCGGATGGTCTGCAGAAGGAGATCGACTCCGAGGTTGAGAGGGGCAGGTATCAGAACAAGTCGGAGCTTGTCCGTGATGCTATCCGGAGGCTTCTTGAGGAGAGGGAGAAAGCCAGTAAAGAAGAGATAAGTGAGGAGTATGCCAGAGAGATCAAGAGAAGGATTAAGGAAGTTGAGGAAGGCGATATAGGACTGGATGACATGCGGACGATGGATGAGATAGCTGAAGATGAAGGATTGAGAGAGTGAAACTCTATTTTCATCCAGATGCCGATAGAGAACTGCTTGAACTATCTGAAGAGAAGCAGAAAGTAGTCTATGCCAGAGTAGAGAACCTCAAGGAGAAAGGCACTAGCTACAAACACTTTGGAAGATTTACCGATGGAGAACAGGAGATAGATTGTTACAGGTTGAAGATCAAGACCGATAAACCTGTAGAAGTGAACCAGAGGGTTATAATCTCAGTCTATCAGGGACAGTTCGTGGCCTATGGGATAGAACACCGCGACAACGTCTACTCAGAAGATTACCTGGAAGAGATTAAAGACAGGATGTACTGAAAGCTAACTCGAACAACTCTCATTCCAGATCCCTTCATTATTCCGCCTGCTCTCGACTTCAATAGCTCGATACTCCGACTTTCTCCGGAAGCTTGAGTTATAGACCCTTGCGTATCCTTTCTCCAGCAGCATTTTTCCTAGGCCGGTTGAGTTGTATTCTATGTAGGCCAGCAACCTTTCGTAGCTGCCTCTCCTGTCGGAGAGTGGGTCGCGGACTATCCTGACTTTTTCCCCAGCGAGTTTCCTTTTGACGAGTCTGGAGGCGTTTTCCCCGATTTTTTCCAGGCAGTTCATGTTTTCGGTAGTGTTCTCGAGGTAGAATTCTCTGGGCGTGTTTTCGACATGGACCTCGGGCGTGTCGATTCCAAGCACTCTGACCGTATCCTTTTCTCCGTTCCGCATGATCTCGACTGTGTCGCCGTCCACGACCTCCGTGACCTTTGCCGTTTTTTCCTGCGGTGCCGGTTGGTGGATTACGTTGATGCCGGCGAAGGCGAAGAGCAGGGCGAGCAACGCGGATATCACCGACTCCTGCATGTACAGTGTTTTGACAGAGGTGCTTTTGATTCCTGTCTCTGTTCGAAAGATTCCGAACCTTTTCCGAGGATTTGTAAACAAGTATTCCTGAAGTATTCTCATGAACAAGCTGAAGAAAAAGGTACTGGTACCGTGGATGGCGGGTGCAGTTCTAACTTCGATAGTTTTGACCGGCCTGGCGGCGGCAGCCCAGTTGATACTGGAAGGTTTCTCGATGGCAAATACCGGAGCATTTCTGGTCCTCACCACGGCGATACTCCTGATATACACTGTCTTCAGGTACAGGAACTGGGGGTTCGAGATGCGGGACGACTACCTCTACCTTGAGCGCGGCGTCCTGAAAAAAGTGAATACCAAGGTCCCGTACGTCCGGGTGCAGCACATCGACACGCAGAGAGGACCGATCTACAGGATCTTCGGCCTTTCCAAGCTTGTGGTCTATACCGCAGGAAGTAGAGGTGCTGACGTTGGCATCCCTGGGCTTCTACCTGAGGACGCGGACGACATCCAGGAGGAACTGCGTAAGGTTGCTGTCGAGTCGGAGGAAGAGTTCGGTGACGCAGTATGAAGCTGTCAAAGCTCTCCATACCTTACAGGGCGGCGCAGGGAATGCTGACACTGGTATTCTTCGGTTTTTTCACAGGAATCGACGTCGCCAAGTTTAACCTGGCCGCGGCCGGCGTACTTATCGCCGGTTCTTTCATCGGATTCATCGGCATCTCCATATGGTTCTACATGGTGTGGAGAAACTACGAGTTCGAGGTGACGGAGGACACGTTCGACATCCGCTCCGGCGTAATCAACCGGCAGAAGCGTGAGATACCTTTGAAGCGGATTCAGAACGTCGACGTCAGGAGGAACATCATACACAGGATCCTCGGCATAGCGAAGGTCAACTTGGAGACAGCAGGTGGAAAAAGCACGGAAGCCTCGCTGAAGTACGTGGAGTTCGACCTGGCGAAGGATATACAGAAAAAGGTCAGGAAACTGAAGCAGGGACTGAAGGAGCATGAGGACGAGAAGGAAGCGGAGCCTCTGTTCGAGATAACTGAGAGGGAGCTGGGAATCCTGAGCCTTACCTCCATCAGCGGAACAGCAGTCGCTGCAGTGCTCGGAGCTTTCGGCATCATGGGCGCTTTCTCCCAGCAGATCGATCAGGCCGTCAACCTGACAGCTTTCATCGTGTTCGGCGTCATAGGATCTTTGAGCCTTGTGGCGATGCTCCTGGCGAGCGCAGCCACCAACTTCTCCCAGTATTACGGCTTCAAGCTTTTCAGACGCGGCGACAGCCTGGAGTACGAGCGAGGACTGGTCAACCGCTCGGAGGGCAGCATACCACTGGAGAAGATTCAGACAGTCAGCATCGAGGAAAATCCCCTGAAAAGACTGTTCGGCTTTGCCACATTAAAGGTCGAGACCGCCGGCTACGGCCCCGGAAACCAGGAGAACACTGGTGCGGAAGTAGCCGTGCCACTGGCTGAAAAACAGATAGTAATGGAGTTATCCAAACAGATTGTGGATCACGGTGGCTTTGAAATTCAGGAGATATCTGAAAAAGCGATGAGAAGGTACCTCGGGCGCTACATGATAGTCTCAGGCATCCTGACAGCTTTCCTGATAGGTGGAGCCGCAATGATACAGGCAAACGTCAATCCGTACATCTTCCTAACATTTATTCCAATCTCAGGTATCGCGGCCTATCTGAAGTACAGGAACAAGGGTTTCTATGAGGGAGAAGAGTTCTTCTACACGATGAACGGTTTCTGGAACCGGAAGACCTCAATCGTGCCGTATTACAGGATCCAGAACCTGGATCAGGTTCAGACAGTCTTCCAGAAGCGTTTCGGACTGAAAACGATCGTTCTGGACACCGCAGGCAACACGGGCTTCGGAGGCAATCCCAAGGTCTGTGATCTGGACTCGGAAGTCTCCGATAACCTGTACAAGAGGATCTTCAACAGCTTCAGGAACTCGAGGAGTTAGCTACCTGTAACGCGCCCTGTCCTCTATCTCGGAGACTTTGTCCACTACTTCTCCGTTCCCCTCGTCCCTGTATCTTTCTGCAAACCTTTCCCAGAGGTCGAGGTTGTGTGAGGCTTTGAGGACCTGTTTGAGGAGGTGTATGTCGACCGCTTTGTCCTCTATTCTTTCGGAGTGGTAGGCGAGGCCGAAGTCTATGAGGTATAGTCTGTTGCCGGCGATGGCGTTGCTGGTGGTGAGATCGCCGTGGATGATGTTGGCGGAGTGGAGCCTTGCTACCTGTTCGGCCAGTTCCTCGACTAGTTCCGGGTTTTCCTCCACAGCTTCTCTGAGAACTTCTCCGTCCATCTTCTCCATCTTGAACTCTGTTTCGGATGTTTCGAGGACTTCTGGTACGTTTACGCCGTGTTTCCGGGCTTTTTCAAGTATCCTTGTCTCCTGTTTGTTTCTGTCCTTTCTGATCCGGTCGTCGAGTTCGGTGTGTCGGTATTCTTTCTTTTTCCTGTCTTTCTCGACTTTTTCCCCATCAACTGTTACTGTGGCTTCTGCTCCCTGGTATTTCTGTGTCATTGGCTCTGTTGTTTTCTTAGTTCCAGAAGATTTTTCCGTCTTAGTTCTTCGCGGTAGTTCGGGTTGTTGAATATTCCTTTGAGGTGTTCTATGAGGCGCTGGGACGACAGTACTTTGGGGACGGAGACGAACGTGGCTCCTTCTTCGAGTAGCTGCTGGGCCTGTTCCGAGTTTGGTGCCCTGAGTATTTTGTCGGCTTCAGTTTCCAGGGCTATTATCCTGTCGGAGACGTGTCTGAGCGGTACCGTCGAGACGATGATATCGGCTTCAGTGTAGTTGGCTTCCCCCCAGGATCTCTGGTGCATGACATCGCCGAACACGTAGTCGACCTCCTTCTCCTTCAGCTCCTCGAGTTTTTCCGGGTCGTATTCTATGACGACGACCTCTTTTTCCTCCTCCACGATTTTTTCCAGTATCTTCCGGCCCTGTGTGTCGTATCCTACGAGTATGGCGTGGTTTTCAGGGTTTTCTACGTTTGTTTCTGCCTGTTCGGGTACGTGGAAGAGCCTGGAGAACTTTCTGTATAGCCCGTGTTCGTGGCGTGCGGTGTAGGTTGACAGGGCCATGGTGAAGGCTGTGGCGAGGACGACTGACTGGAGCATAGGTTCGCCTATTTTTCCGGCGATGAATGCCTGTATGGCGATTATTGTGGCGAACTCG
This sequence comes from Candidatus Nanohalobium sp., assembly GCA_042216335.1. Lineage (GTDB taxonomy): Archaea > Nanohalarchaeota > Nanosalinia > Nanosalinales > Nanosalinaceae > Nanohalobium. The sequence continues at coordinate 758 of JBDGTY010000046.1, read as the reverse complement.
CTGACCTGGTCGAGGCCGAGGCTGGAGAGGAAGGACACTCTTGAGTCCTTTCCGAGCGATCTCAGTGCGGAGTAGATGGTGAAGGGCTTGATGAACAGTGTTATTGCTGCGATGATGCCTGAGAGCAAGAAGACCTGTGGGTTGAGTGTGGCTGCGAGGCTGCCGATGGAGACGAAGAGGATGGCCGTGAAGAAGTCTTTCAGCGATCCGACGGTATCCACGATCTCCAGGCTGTAAGGGTACTTCGAGAGGGCGAGGCCGGCGGCGAAAGCCCCGATGACGATGGATATGTCGAGCACCTGCGTGATGGAGACGAAGACCGCTAGAGTGGAGAGTGAGAAAACCATGACGACCTCGGTCGAATCCCTGAAGGTCTCCGCGATCCTTGGGAAGAATACTTTGAATATCATGGCTGCTGCCAGCACCAGAAGGCCTTTCAGCATCGCTGAGAAAGGATGGGTCGAGAAAACCAGGAGTATCAGGAGCACTGCGAAGAGATCCTGAATCAGCTGCATCGACTCCACCAACCTGCTGTGAACCAGTTCCTTCCTAAGGTCATCTTTTATGAGTTCAAGGCCGACGAGCGAGGAGCTGAAAGCCGCGGCAGCCGAGAACACGATTATCTCGAAATTATTTAGACCCAGGAACGCACCGACTGCTGTAGCTACCGCTCCTGTCAGAACTATAGATACTACCGAGACCGTGACGCTCTCATCCGCCACAGCCCTCAGCTTCCCGGTGCTGAACCTGACACCGTA
>JBDGTY010000045.1:2774-7762 GCA_042216335.1 Candidatus Nanohalobium sp. | reverse complement strand
CTTCCATACTTTGGATGGTTAGGTGTGCGGAGCGAGTGCCTTTTTCCTGTAGCTTCCCACGAATCCGCTCGAATCTTCGGCGTTGATGGTTTAGCTGATTTCCTGACCAGAACTTACCTGTCGAAGTTACTGCAAGGTTCTCTACACCAAGGTCTACGCCCATTACTCTCGGCTGTTCAGTTTCCTCTGTTTCTGTTTCTTTCTCTACACCAAGGTGTAGGTAGTATGGTTCTCCGTCTTCGTAACTGTGTTTTTCAAGTGTGGAGCTGGTTATATTCCAGTCTTCTGACAGGTATTTCTGGTAGTATTCTTTTTCTTCATCGTAAACAAGTTTTGCTTCTATTCGTCCGTTTACTGTGGAGAAAGTTGCTTTCTTGTCTTCGAGCCATACGGAGAATGTTCTTTTGTCATATCTTATTGAATCTGATGTAAATTCAGGTTTGGAAGCTGTTTCCTCTTCCTTTAGTTTTTCTACGCAGGCTTTGATGGCTTGGCTTGCTCTGTCTCTTGCCTGTGTAACAAGGTTTGCTGGAAGACTGGTTTCTTCTCTGATTTCGTGGTAGGTTTCTTCGTGGAGCTTGTTCTTATTGTATGTCTTTAGCCCTTCTTCGTTCCAGCCTTGCTCTACTACTTGGTTACAGGCGTGTTTGAACTGCCGTATCGTTTCTTGTAGCTTCTCCTGTTCTTCTATTTCTAACTTGATTTTAACAGTTCTCCTCATAACTTCATTAGGTATGCTTAATTTAAAAAAGAGTGTTTGTTTATACTTACATTATGGCTCTTCCTCCCATTACCTAAATCCGTCAAACACGGATTAAGGAAAGAGTCTCCGAGCCGATAAAGATGAATATCATCCAGTTACTTCTTGTTCTGGCAGAGTTTTGAGGCTTTCCCCCTTAGGATTTTAAGACGTCAGAAGGATAGTAAATTATGGTTTTCATTGAAATTGTGAGGATGGCCGCCTTTCGGATCGCCTCAGCACTTGCCTTCCTGATCTTAGCCGGCATAGGGATAAGATTGGGGTCGAAAGCGGTGAGGAGTGTAGCCTCCAGAAAATTCGCCGAGGAAACGATAGTCAACCTCGTGGAGAACGTGGCCAGAGGACTGATGTGGTTCTCGGCCATCCTCGTGGTGTTGAGCATCTTAGGGTTCAGCCAGATAGCCGCTTCTCTCGGGACGGCGGCAGGTTTCGTGGCCCTCGGAGTTTCGTTCGCATTGAAGGATGTGCTTTCCGATACTGTGGCGGGAGTATACTTGGCGAAGGATCCTGACTTCAACAACGGCGACAGGGTGGAGGTCGACGGAGTGAAAGGGGTTGTGACCAGCGTGGGTTTGAGGAAGTCACGTCTGGAGCTTGAGGACGGGAACACCCGAGTCATCAATAATTCCGATGTGGAGAAGAAGTGGACTCTTATGGAGGACTAAGGGATTTAAACAGTTTTTCTGACCAGTTCTTTATATGGAACTTGAAGAGCTCGCAAGAAAATATGCTTTGAAGAATGCCTCGGAGTACGGAGGCGAATGCAACCCTGGCGCAGTCATCGGCAAGATAATGAGTGAAGAAGACTTCGACCCGGAAGAAGTTCAGGAAGTAGCTGGAAAGGTCTGCGGCGAAGTCAATGCGATGAGTCAGGAGGAACAGCAGGAGGAGCTGGAAAGCTTCGAGTTCGAGGAAGAAGAAAATGAACACGACCCTATCCCAGACCTTGATGTGGAAGATGATGAGGAAGTGGTTCTCAGGTTCGCTCCGAATCCTAATGGGCCTCCACACGTCGGACACGCCCGTGGAATGATTATCAACGGCGAATTGAAGCAGAAGTACGTCGGAAAACTGATACTGAGATACGACGACACCGATCCGGTGACGAAGAGGCCGCTGAAGAACGACGAATATGATGCGTACGAGATGCTTAAAGAAGACTACGAGTGGCTGGGCTATGAAATTGATGAGGTGCGGTACAGTTCCAAGAACTTTGACAAGTACATAGAATTCGCTGAAGAGCTTATCGAGACGAATAAAGCCTACGTCTGTAAGTGTTCGCAGGAGGAAGGCCAGAAATACCGGAAAGAGGGAGAAGCGTGTCCTCACAGAGACCAGAGTGCCGAAGAAAATATGGAGATGTGGAAAGAGATGAAGAATGGCGGTTTAGCCGAAGGCGAGGCCGTGCTGAAGATAAAGACAGATATGCAGCACAAGAATCCTGCTGTCAGAGACTTCGTGGCCTTCAGGATTATCGAAGAGCCTGACCACCCTATCACTGGTGATGAGTACCGTGTCTGGCCGATGCTTGACTTCCAGGGCGCCGTCGAAGACCATATGATGGGTACGACACACATCTTCCGCGGGAAAGACCTTCGAGCATCAAAGGAACGCCAGAAGTTCATCTACGACTACTTTGACTGGGAGTACCCAAATGTGAGGCACTGGGGCAATGTTAAAATCTCCGGTTTCAACGCTCCTGTGTCCGGCTCAGAGCTTTCAAATATGATAGAAAGTGGGGAGCTTGAGGGCTGGAATGACCCACGAGCACCGACGCTCAGAGCTTTGAAGAGGCGTGGCTTCCAGCCGGAGGCCATCAGAGAGTTCTTCGTTGAGATGGGCGTGACGGAGAACGATGTGGACGCCAGTATCGAAAGTTTGGAGAAGGAGAACACGCGCGTGATCGACGACGAAGCAGACAGGTATTTCTTCGTGGGAGAACCGGAGAAGCTGAAGGTTACTGGAGTTCCTGAAGATCTGAAGGCCGAGATGGAGGTCCATCCAGAGCACCCGGAGAGAGGCATCAGGTCGCCGGAACTAGAGATTGAGGACGGAGAACTGGAGGTTTTCATCGATGCCAGTGACTTTAATGATGGCTTCTACCGGTTGAAAGGCCTCTGCAACGTAGAAATTGAGGGTGGAGAGGCAGAGTTCCGCGAAGGCGACCACAAAGATGCGCTGGAGAATGATGTGGACTTCATTCACTGGGCACCAAAATACGCGGAGACTGCCGAAGTCAGGATGCCGGATGGAGGCACTGTTGAGGGCCGCATAGAGCCGAACGATATAGAAATTGGAGAAGTCGTGCAGTTCGAGCGGTTCGGTTTCGCCCGATGTGATTCGGAAGGAGTGTTCTTCTTCGCCCACCAGTGAATCCTCGGCACCTTCAAGTATTATTCAAACAGACCAAAAGTATTTATGGATAGGACCCATAAAGAGGAGGTGTGGTAGTTGGCGGAACTGATATGGCAGAGAGAAGACTACATAGGAGATGACATCGACATAGTAGCGACTCTGTGGAAGTTGGAGGATAGCGACGAGTTCAGATACAACCTGAAGTACAATATACAGGCCACAGACTACAGTAAAGACGGCGAGACAGTCCTCAGGTACGATAACGCCAATAATGCACACGCAGCCAGACGCCACAAACACATAGAAAAGGAGAGCTCAACCCGGCCGATAAAAGACCCATTCAGGGATGTAGATCCTGATAACACTGAAGAGGTGGTTGAGGCGATGGAAGAGCTCTGGAAAAAGTTCAAACAAGAGGTGGAAGAACACCATGAAGATTGAAGACATGCCGCTGGAACCAGAAGAACTGAAGGGCAAGGACCTTGTGATAACCAGTTTGCCAGATGAAGAGGCGGCTGAATCGATGGAAGGGCTGAAGAACGCCCTGGAGAAAGATGAACCCTACATAACCAAGAACATCAGGCCGGAGCATCTCAGAAAGCTGATGACTCCGAAGAGGAGAGAGCTGACAGAGTTCGTCAAAGAGGAACGGCCCTCCAGCATAAGCGAGACAGCCGAGGAACTGGACAGAGGACTCAGAGAAGTCGACCAGGATCTCAAGCTACTGGAAAGAATGGGCATCCTGTACTTCGAAAAAGAAGGACGAGCCAGAAAACCGGTGATTCCCTTCGAAAACATCGACATACAGTACAGATACCTCAGAAAACGCGACAAAGGAGAAAACATGGTCGAAGCATAGAAAAGATGTAGAATTAACCCCTCGGTAGTATCGGACTCCTCCACACATTTCTTTAAACGGCAGCACAACGAACATATAATTTCCAGGGGGAGGGAAAATGGCAAAAACTAAACTTGGACTATGCGTTCTCTGCGGCAGCCGAGTCCACAAAGCCGACGAACACCTCAAAACGATGGAAGGCTACTGCCACAGAAACTGCATCTCGGAAATGAGGGCAATAACAGCCTAATTCTTTCAACTTCCTTCTCTTTTATTCAAGCAGAGAAAAAACAGAGTTGGGAAAGCCGGGATTCGAACCCGGGACCACTGCGTACCTCACGGTTCTGGAACCTAAATAATCATCGGGCACGAAGACACGATGTCTTCTCAAGCAGCCTTTCCAGAAAAAGGCTGCAACCCTCATCGCTCACAACTTGGTTGTTATGAGCGCAGCACTCTAACCACTGAGCTACTTTCCCGGCGTTTTACGGTACGCCAACCCAATAGAGCATTCAGACAAGCTGAACGCACTTTGGAATCAGAACTTCCCGAAAGCCGTGTGGAACACGGTTTGAAGCGTGCGACTCCAAAATCTTGCGATTTTGTGTGTCACCAGAAACTCTGAAAGAGTTTCGGCCACTCCGCTTCGGGAGGCGATGGGTTCGCCCGGATTCGAACCGGGGATCTCCGCCAATTTGTGGGCTGATTCCGCTGCAAGCCATGCGTAGCATGGTTTCTTGCGTATGGACCTGAGCGTAACCAGTCCCTGTCAAGGCGGTGTCATAACCAACTAGACCACGAACCCTCTGCGTTCTGTAAAACGTGGTTTTTTGGTTACGCTTAAATAACTCGGAGAACCACTTATGGTAGGCGAAAACATAATGGCTCCTGAATGCGAGAACTGCGGCGAAGACCTGTTTGTGAATCCTGTTGAAAGGCCGAACGTGGACTGGGTACGAGTGGTCTGCTCCGACTGCGGGAACGTGACAGATGTATCTATGATCCGGCTGTCCGCCACGGTGAAGAACAGGGAGT
>JBDGTY010000045.1:0-2674 GCA_042216335.1 Candidatus Nanohalobium sp. | reverse complement strand
ATGGTTAACAAGTGGCACGATATTGAGACAGGTCCGGACGGAAAAGCTCCGGAGACAATCCACGCGGTAATCGAAAACCCAACAGGAACACAGAACAAATACGAATACGACAAAGACAAGGAGGCAACGGTACTCGACAGAGTACTTTACGCTTCCATCAACTATCCAGGCGACTACGGTTTCATCCCCCAAGCATACTACGAGGACGGCGACCCTATGGACATCCTGGTCCTGACCACGCACAGCACGTTCCCTGGATGCGTCATGGAGGTCCGACCGGTGGGAATCCTCTACATGGACGATGACGGCGAGCAGGACGATAACATCATCGCAGTACCAGAAGAAGATCCACGCTGGGATTATGTAGAAGACCTGGACGACGTCAACGAGCACAGGAAAAAGGAGATCGCAGAGTTCTTCGCGACCTATAAGAACCTCGAGCCCAAGAAGGAAGTCGAGATCGAGGGCTGGGGCGGAAAAGAAGAAGCACACGAAGCTATCGAGAAGTCTCAGAAGCTTTACAAGGAGAACTTCGAGTAAACGTTCTCCTTTCTTTTCTAACTTTCTCTTGTTTCAGCTTCCCGTACTCGAATACCTTGACAAACCGAACTTCCAGAACCCGTAGGCTATGAGGTAGAAGACCGGGCCTACTATGACTGATGCTATCTGCCAAGTAGTCCATCCAGATTTATCGAGGAAGAATGTGGCTGGGAAGAATGATGCGAATGCTAGCGGCACTACCGTGATGAGTAGTATCTGGATTGGCAATTGGTAGATGCTGTAAGGGTATTTTCTGAAGTCTGATAGTTGGAAGACCAGCCACATTGCGGATCTGCTTCGGCCCGTCCAAAAGGCTGTAGTAGCGAAAATCAGGAATATTCCTGCAAAGACAAGGACCCCACTTGCTACTGCCATAGCGGCGTAGATGAAGTCTATGACGCCAAGATTGAGTGCCATCCGGCTTCCTGCGTACAGGATGAGTGCTGCGTTGGCTATAAGCTTGGAGAGGTTGTTGTCAGATACATCATCGGCGTAGACCTGAAACAACGGGTTTAGGGGGCGGACAAGCAGCCTGTCCATTTTACCTCTCACTATGAACTTTCTTCCGAGGCGGTAGACATTAAATAGGAAGACATGGTGAAGATTCATTATGAATCCTCCGAGGCCTGCGAGGAACAGCATCTGGTTGAAAGTCCAGCCGTTGATTGTTTCGACACGGGAGAATATCAGTGTCAGAAATACCAAGGACGTGGCAAGGCTGATGGCCTGAGCCGTGAATCCGAGTATGAAGTCGCTTTTGTAGACCAGCCTCGTCTTCCAGTACTGCCTGAAGTAAATCCAGTAAACTGTCAGATGCTTCCTCAATTCCATGCTAACCGCCCTGCACGGTCAACTTTTTCCGGGCTTTTAACCACATCAACTCACCTAATACTAGTAAAACAGCTATCCAGAACAACTGTGTTGCGAAAACACTAAGGACAGACTGGGAGGACATACCACCCATGAAGATTGATATCGGTGCATCGACCATCGACCGGAAAGGAAGATAACCAAACATGTCTTCAAGACCGGGAGGCAGAAGGTATAGAGGGAAAAGAACGCCAGAAAGAAGCCTCTGAACCGTTGTACGCATCATCCTTATGCTCCATCCTACCTTCGTCCAGAAAATCAACATCGAAGTAAGATAAGACAGAGCATAGACAATATTATACGCAAGGAAAACACTGACAGCAAAAGCCAGAAAAGTCACAAATCCGGGAAAAGTAAGACCCAGGAAAAGAAAGCCTGCAACCAGCAGCGGCACACCTACAAAAACAAGGTTAAAAAGCATTATTCCAAGCATATGACAATAAACCTGGGCACGGAGAGAAATAGGCCGTTTTAATTCGTTGACAATCGTGCCCTGTCTTATCTTACCACTCAAAAGCTTCTCAACATTCATGAAAACTGCGCTGGAGATGACCTGACCAAGCACGATGTAAGCCAGAACCCTGTCCAGCCCTCCCTGCAGAGAGCCTGAAGTAGCGATAGCACTCCAGAGAGCATACATCAGAACCAGGAAAATCAGTGAATTAGCGAAAGAAGAAACTGCATTAAGCCTGTACGCAAAGAAGGTTCTGAAACCCATCATAGTGAACTCAAGATACTTCCGCAGATTCACAACTTACTCCTCCAAACCCTCATTATACACTTTTTTAACGACCGACTCGATGTCTGGCTCCTTCAGCTGGAAGTCAAGCACCTCGTAGTTCTCCAGTACTTCACGCATCAAATCCGAGGCGGAAAGCACTTCACGGTCGAAAACCACCTCTATATGCGCGTCCTCCCTCTCTACCTCCTGAACTCCATCAAGCTCCAGATCAAAGTTTTCGCCATTCCTGACATCCAGAATCATCCTACGCGAAGTAAAGCGGTCAACAAGAGAATCCAGTTCTCCGTCGTAGATCTTCTCGCCCTCATCCAGCACGACAACTCTCTCACAGAGGTCTTCAATATCGCCGATGTCGTGAGTCGTCAGCATCACGGTGATGTCCTTCTCCTCGTTCATCTTCTTGATGAAATCCCTGATACGCTCCTTGACTGCGACATCCAGGCCGATCGTCGGCTCGTCCAGATAAACGATTTTCGGATGATGCAGGAACGCGGCCGCGAGCTCGCACCGCATCTTCTGGCC
>JBDGTY010000044.1:0-2067 GCA_042216335.1 Candidatus Nanohalobium sp. | reverse complement strand
GCAATGACAACAGGTATGATGAATGGTTCATCATAGTATTCAGGAAAGAGCTTAGATCCAAGTACAGCAAGTTTGGGGAAGTGCTTTTACGGACGGAAGTGAAGGACAAAGCGGATGAGCTGAGACAAGACCAGAGCGATGAAGAAGGAAACTAAATCAGAGTGAAGTGACCTGCTGCCTTGATTTCCTAATTGTAATCGAGGATGGGGGCTTCTGTGTGATCTTTCTGGAAAAAGGGAGTTTGTTTTTCCACGATACTTTTCTCATTCATACCATAAATACTCTAAAGGCAGCGAGATTACCGGAGCAGGCGCTGGATCGATTCGGAGACAAGCTGAGTGTCGATCTGGAGAAGCCCTGCCGCGTTCTCGAATACAGTTTCGTCTATAGCGTCACTCAGCCGCTCCAAGTCCGAATCGGAGATGTGTTCTTGTACCTCTTTTTTGATTTCGGCGTAGTCTTTAACGTACCAGAGAAGAGCGTGAAGATCGGCGACATCCTTCACCCGCTTGTGGCTCTTATCCCTGTCCGGAAGTGACCGAACCTTCATCGCGGCCAATAGTTCTGGAGGCACAATCCGAACGTCACCAGATACCGACCAAGAAACGTGTTCGGACAATGGCTCACCGAAACCTTTCCTGAAGATAGGGCTGAGCAGTGGTTCCGAAGGCGGTTTGAACCCGAACGCCTCCCTGAACTGCTCCAGTTCCCTGGTGTCCGGGATAACATCTACGTAGACCTGGAAAATCTCGTGCATGTCGTACTGGCCGGCCTCTTCTTCACTGATCCGTTCCTGCGTCTCGCGGTGAAAGTTCTGGACGAACTCGAACCGGCTCTCCGTATACCCCAGTTCACGGATTGCTGTAAGAGACTTACCAACCGGTGTCTCAGGTAACTCTCCGGCACTCCACTCAGGGTCTACGTGAACGCCGACATCGATGTCTCGCGAGCCGATATACTGGCGACCGTACTCAGACTGGAACCCGGGATTGACGTGGAAGTGAACTGCCCACCCGCCAAGCAGACAGATCGGTGGCTCCGCCACTTCAAACACTGACCGCAGTTCCTGCTCCGAGAGTTCAGTTACCTGTGGAACATAGTACTGCCTCACCACTATTGATCACCGTGGAATGAGTCGATTAGTTTCTCAGCGGCCTCCTCACACGGCCCGCCTTCCTCAAGCAGGTCCAGGATGAGCTGTGGGAGAGAGACAGTGGTGTAGCCATCCACATTTTGTTGGTTGTAGAAGACATGGTCGTCCAAGACTCGGATACGGGTGTTCCCTCCGCCCAGCAGACCCTTCTCCTCAACGATCTCCAGCCACTCCTCCGTGTCCTCCGGAGAGATATAGAAGTCGGTAGTTGACGTGAACAGCAGTCCCTGATGCAGATTCTCGGCCTGATACGTCGTCAACGCGTATCTCAGGTCCGTTTCTTCCAGTAGCTGCATCGGCTGCTGAACCGACACACTAAGCTGACTCGGCTCAATCCGCAGATCAAGCCACTCCTGGTATAGTTTCCGCGGTTGCTTCACTGTGGTTTCCTCCAGCAGCCCTTTCTCTTCCAACCGTTCGGTAAACTCTCGGCACCATGGACCGGATACTTCGGCCTGCTTCGCCACTTTGTATTTGCTGAGTTCCTCTTGGCTATGATTGAGTAGGACGCGGAGAATCCGCTCTTTCTTGAATCCTCGTTTTCGATTCGGCCTCTCCAGCAACGCCATAATACATAGGTTATTCCGGTTACTTAAATACTTAACCTATGCATAGGTAATTCAACTATTTTAATACCTAACCTATGTATTTGCCAAATCTCTAAAAATTAGCCAAAAAGCCGGCTCAAAAGGCAACAGATTCTACCTAGAAATAAAATACAGTTCTAACTCAGTGTAGTATCTTTACAATAATAAAAAAGTCATTTCTATTCTTATTTCACAAGGAGGTATCAAAAATTAGGATGAAATCGACATTGTTTAAATTCTCAGCGTTATCTATGGTTCTACTGGTTTCTTCGGGTTTTATAGCCGGTCAATCTGATTCTCTTGGCGGTGATCGTCAGGAAGTAAGGC
>JBDGTY010000043.1:245-35991 GCA_042216335.1 Candidatus Nanohalobium sp. | reverse complement strand
GCGTCTTGTTGGGCGTTTTGGAACCATTCTTGTTTGGAGAATTCGCTGGATTGGTAGATGTTTTGGACTGCTCTGCTGTATTTTTCTGGTGTGATGTCTCCGTTTAGGCTTTGATAGGTGTGTATGTTGGAGAGTTCTTTGATTATCTGGTATTGTTCGTTTTCTTCTATGAATTTTCTGTAGGCTTGTTCTTTTTCGTGGATTTTTTCTACAGTGTCCTCGTCCATTCTTTCTATGCTTTGATATTTTGTTTTCAGGACGTTTCTGGCGTCTTCAAATTGGACGTGGAATTCTGTCAGGTCTTTTTCCTCCTCATTTTCTACATCTGGATGGAACATTATTTCGTCGAAGTCTGAGCCGATCAAGCTGTTTCCGTGTTTGAGGTGGTGGTCGAGGAAGTTCAGTGGGTTTCCTTCAGCCATTGTTTCGATCCAGAGACTTAGTTTTCCGAGTTCTACTGCCAATTCATTCACGTCTACGCCGTAGATGCAGTTCTGTACGACTTGTCTTTTCGCCCAGTTCAGTTCGTCTTCTTTTTCGTCTATGTTCTGTTTTTCCAGGTTTGCGTGTTCTACTATGTGTTCTGCGATGAACTCTGTTGCTTCTGTCAGGAAGTGGCCTGACCCCATCGCTGGGTCGCAGACGTTCAGCTCCAGAATTTTTGTCAGGACGTTGTTGCCGTTTTCCTCTGCTTCTTCTATTTTCTCGTCTACTTTCGGCCCCACAGTGTTTTCGACTATGTATTCGACAATGTATTCTGGCGTGTAGTAGCTTCCTGTGGCCTTTCTTTCGCCTGATTCGTTTGTCAAATAAAGTTCATTTTCTTCTACTCTCTTCTCTTCGTCAAAGCCTTCCCAGTCTTTGTTTTGATCTGAGATTTCCTGCCATTCTCCGTTTTTCAATACTTTTCTTTCGTCGGCTGCTTTGAATTCGTGTTCGAGTAGTCCCTCATAAACTGATCCGAGGTGTCTTATGTTGAGGTCTTTGTAGTCTACGAGGACTTTTTCGTCTTCCACCTTTGTAGTGGCGAGTAGATTCAGTATTTCTTTGAGGTGGTTTCCTTGTAGCTGGTTTTCTGCTAGGAACTTGTTTTCTTCTGTTTCTTCGTTGTCGAATAGGCCTCCGTTGTATGCAGGTATTTCGAAGTCTCCGTAGTCTCTTCCATCGTTTATTGCTTCGAAAAGGTTGGATATTCTTTCCTGCCATAGCCAGGTGTTTTCCGGGAAAGTGTTGTTTTCCTCATCTGAGAGGAGCTGTTCTTTCAGAAATTCAAAGCTCAGTTGATCCTGATAGATATCGTTTTCTACAGGTAGAAGGTCTCGGCTTTCTGCGTTCAGTATAAACAGTATTCTGTAGAGGAAGATCAGTGATGCGTGGTGAACGAGGTCGATATTTTCCTCTGTCTTCTCGATATCATTCGTTTCGAAGAATCCTTCTACTGCTACTTCAAGTGCATCGTAAACTTTGTCTTCAAGATCGTCTTCAAGGCCTTCAGAGTAGTTTACTGATTCCTGGTATACTTCTTTCAGGAACTCTCCTTCGAAGCTCTCGGCCTGGAAGAACAGATAGAAGTATTTGAAGGCCTCCAATTTCTCTTCTGTCTTCTCTCCGGCCAGTATTTCTTCCAGGTCTACTTCGAAGTAGATGTCTGCGGCGCATTTTTCGTAGCTGTAAAGCCTCCATTTCCTTCCGTTTGTCAGTATTCCCCAGTCGGCCCGAAGCCTGTCGATGTAGTTGTAGATCTGGAAGGCCGGGTTTGTGTGATCCTGTGAGGATTTGTCAAGCTTCTGGTTCCAGCTTTTTGCATCTCCGACAGCATAGTTAACTTCCAGTGCATCCTCCTGTCCTCTATGAACTTTTGGAGTTTGAGCAGGATTCATGAATGCATAGTCGGGATTCAGAGTCTTTCCATCGGTCCTTGAACCTACACGTTTGCTGGCCTCCGTTACCCAGTCATGGCCTAACTTTCTAAGAATTGGATCGATAAAGTTGTCCTGTGTCTGATCCTCGTTCAGGTTCTCGGATAGAATATCTTTCTTCTCTCTGTAGAGTCTTCTGAAGTCGTCGAATTTTTCCTCAAATTTTGTTTCCTGCCATTCATCTCTGTCTTGAATTCTTTCTTCTAGGAAGTGGTTTGAGAAAAGATTGTTTCTGTAGTTACTGAGTGTGGTCTGAGTCACTGAGACACCTGTGTAAGTTTTCTTCAAAGAAGTTTTTAGTAACTTCGTTGGATTTGTCGCTATTCCGTGAAGTCTCCGTTTCTGGGTGGTGGTACTGTTCTTCCCTTGCTTTGTTCGATTGTTTCCTCTTTTCCACTTCCAGTATAATTCTGGGCTTTCTGGTAGAGGTGTGGTGTGAGGTGGGCGGCGTCTCTTACTCCGGGGTTGTAGGTTTCTTCCCAGTTGTGTCCGTTGTGGATGAGTGTGTGCTGGTCTGTTACGAGGTAGTATGCTGTTGAGAGGCCGAACCTGTTGTCTTTTCTTATCTCGGCCTGGCTTTCGACCAGTGCGGCTCCGTCGGTGTACATAACCGTGGTGTATCCCTCTGTTTCGCTCTGGAGGTTGGTCTGGAGTTCGACGTTCTGGTTTCCGAGGTCTACGGTCGCCTGCCTGAACGAGAGGTGGTCTGGATAAAGTTCCACAAGGTCTCTTTCTCTTCCCCTGAAGTTCATTGAGAGAGGGTCTTCCAGCGTCTTCTCCAGTTCCGGGGAAGTGTCTTCAAGTATGTGGAAAGGGTCTACTGCATCGTTCATCGAGAAAGTTTCTGACATCCAACTCTTAAACAGTTGAACCGGATCTTCTGAACTACAGCTTCTCGATCAGTTTATCCAGTGGTGCGGTGGCTTCTTTCACGAGGAACCGGTACGAGGTTTCGAGGCAGATTCCTGCCGTGATGGATGCGGAGAACAGTGTGGAGGCGACGGCGAGTATGTCGGAGAACTGCAGTGTTTTGAGGATGTATGTGGTGATCAGGACTGTTACAGGGAATACTGCTGCTACGGTTCTTCTGCAGGTGTGTCTGTCGAGGTGCATACTTCCTGGTTAGTTTTTTCGGTTGAAAAATTTCCCTTTATCCCGGTATCTCAGTTTTTTCAGTTGATTCCCTGGATGTAGTCGCCGTCGTGAAGCTCTTCTACGCTTAGGCCGTAGTACTTGCCTTTTGCAGGGCCCACGGAGTATACGAGCCCGTCTTTCTTCAGTTTGCTAGCTGCCGACCTGACACTGGATTCGGGCCGGTTAAGTTCATCTGAGAGTTCTTCTGGTGTCTTTTCTCTTTCTTTGAGAGATTTAAAAATCTTCTCGATGTCTGTTCGATGCTCTCTAGAAGATCTCAGTTTCTCAAACGCTTCCTGGTATGTCTCAAAATTGTATCGCTGGAAATCCTCGCCAAAGTTGCTTTCTTCCATTGCTTACACTATCCCGGCCTAAGTCTTTTTAGCGTTTCTGCTATCCTTCTTCGGGTATCCGGACGTTTCCGTGGCATCCCGGGCATTCGACTGTTTCCGGATTCTGTTTTTGTCCGCTGTACCAGAAGTTGTTTCCGCATCCACGGCACTCGAGTTCGAGCGATGTCTCAACCATGTTTTTACTCCTGTACTGAGACTGTGTAGTAGGGTGGTCTGTGGCCCAGGGGTTTCCTGTCGCTGACCTTCTCCGTCTCAATCGGCGTGTCCCCGTACTTTTTCTCCGGTTTCTGCGTCCAGTTCCAGTTCTCTATCAGGCCTTCTTCTCGGGCTTCCTCCAGTCTCTGTCTTATCTGCTGGCCTGTCTTCCTGAGGTCGCCTCTGATCTCCCAGATATCTTCTGATTTCTCCCGGGCGAACAGCTCAATCCGTAAAGTACTGGATCTTTTCCTGACAGCCTTCACGCCCTCTACTTCCCTGAGTTTTTCGACAAGTTGTTGCATAGAATGTTCAGTTAGTTTGAGCTATTTATGATATACTTTAATGTTCCGGGCACCAAGGTTTTGGTAAAGAGTATCTGGAGAGGTTGAAAATGAGATTTGATTATAAACCGGATATCGATGTCCTGGTTGTTGAGAGAGAAGATTTCGATGACTTCGGTGAGAACCTGGAGCTTGACGGCTTTATAGTGGATTTGGACTGCAGTGGTGACTTTCTGGGGCTTGAGGTAATCGATGCTTCGCAGAAGACACCGTTGTCAAAGGAAGAACTACGGAATATCGATGGGGTTGATGTAGAGTTTTCAAGGACGGAAGAGGCTATAAAGGTCGAACTAATTCTCCAGATCGACAGCTCACGCAACGTGATCTCGAGTCAGTACCCGGCAGCAAAGGCCTGATTTCTATACCCCGAAACTTATCCCCAGCTCGTCCTCTGAGAACTCCCAGAGCTTCTGTCTCAATTCTCTGTCTTCCGCTCTTTCGTCCGGTTGAACCTTGGTGGGGTTGCCCCGCATCTGTTTGAAGCCGTCCGGGCCGATGAACTCTCCGCCCTTGAGTTCGGCGGTGCATGCGTAGAGAGTAGGTAAAGCACCTTTCTCTGCTGACTGGGCTGCTACCTTGTTCATGAGTTTCATGCCTGCAGTCTTTATCCTTCCTCCTGCGGCCCTTGCCTGTAGGTTGGTATCCGAGTATCCGGGGTGTACGGCGATTGCCTTCGAGTCTACCTCTTTTTCTTTGAATCTCTGGTCTAGTTCTTTTGCGTACATCAGGTTGGCCATCTTGCTGTCTCCGTACGCCACTTTTTTGTCGTAACTCTCCCTGTTGTTCATCTCCTCGAAGTCGAGCTCCGCGTCTCTGTGCAACAGAGAGCTTACGCAGACGACCCTTGAATCCTCCGTTTTCTCTATCATGTCGATCAGCCTCGAGTTGAGGTAGAAGTGTCCGAGGTGGTTGACTCCGAACTGGTACTCGAACCCGAACTCCGTCCTTTTGAAAGGCAGGTGCATCACTCCGGCGTTGTTCACCATAAAATCGAGTCTGTCATACTTTTCCTTGAAACGCCGGGCGAAGTCATTTATGGAGTTTAAATCCGCCAGATCCAGCTCTATGATCCTCAGGTCCGGGTCCCTCAGCTCCTTCTCTACCTCGTTTCGGGCTTCGTTCGCCTTCTCCCTGTCCCTGCATGCCATCACCACCTCACAGTCCTTCCTCGCCAGCTCCTTCGTGGCTTCGAAGCCTATTCCGGAGTTTGCGCCGGTGACGATAGCGACTTTTTCTTCGAGAGAACTCATGTCTTCTGCTGTCCAGGTCATGTAAAGACTTGGTTCTCGGTCCTTATCTTCGTTTTCCTGTTTTCCTGGGTTATCTGTATAAGTTTTCGATGTAGATTTATTCTGTGCCTAACTATGATTACAGCCCGGATACTGATGTTCTGAGTACTGTTTTGGATGGTCTGGGTGATGAATTTAGAACGGCGGAAGTCCGTGTTAAGCTTTCTGTTGAGGAAGACGAATCTCCGACTGAGCCTCTGAACCGTCTTCTGATTGATCTGGCGAGGGAAGGAATGCTTGCCCCTGATGAGTTCGATCCGGCACATCGCAATCACTACTGGAAGAAAACCGAGCTCTATGAACCCGACAGGATTGAGGATATAGTGGAGAGTTACAGCAGCTCAAACATTTTGAGAACACAGTTTGACAAGGTAAAATCACAAGCTTTAGAGGAACTGGAAGATCCAGATAATCCCTGAGTTATCTCTGAGAACAATCCTTTTAACTCATCTTTCTCTTTTCACTCCTGAGAAATGCATGAAAACCAGCCAGCTGGCTCCGAGAAGCAGAACAGTCTGGACTGCCAGTCCCACCGAGCTTAAGGTGTAGCTTGGGATACTTCCGAGGTAGAATGTTATTCCCGCGACTGTCGCAAGGTAGGTGAAGAACATCCGGGGCTTTAACCTGGACTTCCCTGTCTTAAGCCTTCCCTTCAGCTTTGTCTTTGAGAAGGGCGAGTTCCATGCGATACCGGTCTTTGTGCAGCTGTCCTGGAGCATGTGGAGGAAAGCACCGGTCATATACGCCAGCAGGAAAGCTCCGACGTACAGAGGGATGAAGACCTGCAGTACGGCCAGAGTCGAGATGATGTAGACGCCTGTCAAAGCTGTCATCGTAAAGATTCCGAGTACTGAATGGGAGAAGCTTCTGTGCTCTCCGTGGAAGCTGTAGTCGCTGAACAGAAAGTTGTAGAACTTTACTGCTGGTATGTAGATCAGGTATTTCGTCGTGTAACCGAAGAACGGTAATGCGGGACCGATGAAGTTGTTGAGCATCCTGCCGGTGCCGTGGTTCAGTCCTTTCAGGTCTCTGTGGAATATCGCGGCGTCGTGTGCATCCACGTCCGGTATCAGGGAGCCTATGCATGCTCCGGTGAAGAAGGTCAGCGCCAGTCCTGTATGTTCGATGAAAGGTGCTGCCAGTGCTGCTGCAGTGGCTGCTGAAAGCATCAGGTGCTGGCGTCCAAGCATGTTGAGAAACTGGGTTCTCTGGCTTTTTAAGGAAAACTTCAGTTCTTACTAGTCTGAGGTGCTTCCAGTATGGTGGAGTCCTCAATCCCGGTCTCAGCTGGTCTGTGTCCCAGAATCTGCTCCATAGCCGCGTCTGCCACTCTTTTTCTTTCTTCTTCTGTCATATAGTCGAAAGGACTTTCAATACTTTCCTCTTCACGGTATGCCTCGAGGAATGGTTCTAGACCTGTCTCCCTGATCGCCTGGCTGTATAGTTGTTCGTTTTCTTGGTATTCGGATAGTTCCATCCACTCGGAAAAGTATTACGAAGTATTACGATTTTAAACTTTTCCGGAGTTTCAGAGGAGCAGGATTGGCAGGAGGAGGGCTCTGCCGAGCAGCTGGAAAAGATAGGCTTGGAGAAGGAGAGAGGCAATGTAATCGTTAAGTAGTACCAGGGGAATAAGGATGGGTTGATGGACAGGATTTAACCCTTTTTCGATTCTTTTGGGATTTCAAATTGAAACGCTTTGGGAAAAGATTTAAAAGGGTAAAGCCTCTAACTTTTTTTGTGTATGTCAATAAAACTTGAAGTTGCGGAAGCTAAACCACGTGACGCTGGAAAGAAGAAAGCCCTCATCGATCCCGACAGGATGAAGTCCGAAGGGATTGAGAAGGGCGATGTAGTCAAAATCAGTGGAGATAAAGACACCGTCGCTGTGGCCCAGCCTGGCTACAAGCAGGACCGCCAGCTAGGCATAGTCCGGATAGACGGTAACACTAGGAAGAACGCCGGTGTAGGCATAGGAGATCAGGTAGATGTCTCTAAGGCTCAGGCCTCAGAGGCCAAGGAAGTGACCCTGACACCTACCTCACAGTCGCTCGCAGTGAAAGGAGGCCAGAACTACCTGAAGAAAGCACTCAGTAACAAGCCGCTGATGCAGGGAGACCGCTTCAGGGTCAAGTTCATCAGCTCGCCGCTGACATTCGCGGTTGCGGAAACTTCCCCGGAAGGCCCTGTAGTTGTGACGAACAGGACCAGGGTAAGCATCTCTCAGGATGCATCAGTAGAGGGAAGAGATACAGGCGAGGCAGGAACTGAAGAAGTCCCTGACGTCACCTATGAGGATATAGGAGGCCTGAACGAAGAACTTGAGCAGGTAAGAGAGATGATCGAGATGCCGCTAAGAAACCCGGAGATATTCGAGGAGCTGGCCATTGAACCTCCTAAAGGCGTTATCCTTCACGGCCCTCCGGGAACAGGTAAGACTTTGATCGCGAAAGCAGTAGCCAACGAAGTCAATGCCAACTTTATCTCCGTCTCAGGCCCCGAAATAATGAGCAAGTACTACGGAGAGTCAGAAGGCGAGATCAGGGAGATATTCGAAGAAGCAGAGGAGAACGCTCCGAGCATAATCTTCTTCGATGAACTTGACTCCATCGCACCTGGTAGAGAAGACTCCGACGAGATGGAGAGAAGGGTCGTAGCCCAGCTTCTCTCACTCATGGATGGACTAGAAGCCAGGGATGACGTCATAGTCATAGGGGCCACCAACCGCGTCGACGACATCGATCCCGCGCTGAGAAGAGGAGGCCGTTTCGATAGGGAGATCGAGATAGGCGTACCGGACAAGGAGGGAAGAAACGAGATACTCCAGATCCATACACGCGGCATGCCATACAGCGACGACGTAGACTTGGAAGAGTACGCGGAGAGAACTCACGGGTTCGTAGGCGCCGACCTCGCATCCCTCACGAAGGAGGCAGCCATGGGGGCAGTTAGAGAAATACGCTCAGACATCGACATCGAGGAAGAAGTACCAGCAGAAGTGCTGGAGGAGCTTGAAGTCAAGAAAGAGCACTTCGAACAGGCCATGAACCTGGTAGAGCCGTCCGCAATGAGGGAGTTCTTCGTCGAAGTTCCCGACGTATCCTACGAAGATGTCGGAGGGCTCGAAGAGGCAAAACAGGAACTGGTTGAAGCTGTCGAATGGCCATTGAACCACGGAGAGATGTTCGACCACATGGATACAGACTCTCCCAAAGGAATACTGCTCTACGGCCCTCCAGGCACAGGAAAAACCCTTCTAGCAAAAGCGGTGGCCAACGCAAGCGACTCCAACTTCATACCGGTAAAAGGCCCTGAACTACTGAACAAGTACGTCGGGGAATCGGAAAAAGCAGTAAGAGAAGTCTTCGAGAAAGCAAGAGAGAACTCTCCAAGCATAATCTTCTTCGACGAGATCGACGCCATCGCAGGCGAAAGGGATGCCGGATCTATAGGCAGCGAATCAGAGCAGAGAGTGGTATCACAGCTCCTGACAGAGCTAGACGGTATAGAGGAGCTGGAGGATGTAGTTGTCATCGCAACGACCAACAGACCCGACATGATCGACCAAGCACTCCTCAGACCCGGCAGACTTGACAGGATAGTCGAGGTGCCGGTACCAGATCAAGAAGCACGTGAACAGATCCTCCGAATACACCTTGAGGGCAAGCCATCGGAAGAAGTAGACATAGAGCAGCTTGCAGAAGAAACCGAAGGATTCACAGGCAGCGACCTGGAAGCAGTGTCCAGAGAAGCCTCAATGCTGGCGATGAGAGACTACTTGGAGGACACACCGGCTGAGGAAATCGAGAAGAATCTCGGCGATCTGACACTGACGCAGAGCTATCTAGAGAAAGCAGTGGACAAAGTAGGAGCATCACTGGACGAGGAAGAACGGGAGAAGTACGACGAACTGGCAGAAGACGTGGAATCAGTCGTCGAGACCTGATCCCCCCTTCTCTTTACTCCTTCACTATATATCCGTCCAGGTAGTCCCTGGTCTTGCCATTCGTTGACTGCATCTTCTTGGTGAAATCAACGACTCTTTCCCATCCTCCGATCTATCCTGATGTATTTTGAGTGGGATACTCATCTCCCACTCATCGTTCATGAAGAACGGCAGAGGCCCCGAGATAGAGAATCCTAATGTGCTTTCACTAATTGATTACGGTCTTGTGAGTTTAGTCATTTGGGTTTTCACGTACTCGATCTCTGTTTCTTACCCTTGGATGTTCTGCCTTCAGTCTAGGATAAACTGATTTCAGATCTTCCGGATTTTCCGGAGCGTAGTTCGCCTGGTCTATCAGTGTTTTTCCACTGTATGCTCCTATCTCCAGATTCAATGGAGAGTGTATTATGAAGTGCCAGTTTTCAAGTTCCTCATCAATATCTGCTATCAGTTGTGAACTTGCTGCTACTCTAAGTTCCTCAATGTCTTTAAAGTGATTCCTATATGTTCTGTTGGACGGCATACTATCGGAGCCCAAGGAGGGAGTGTGAAGTAACAGATCTGTTCCTATATTTTCCTCGTGCAACTTCTTTAGATATTCCTCGATTAATATTTCTCGATCGTATCTTTCTTCCGTCTCTATTCCTGCTCTCCAGTATGCGTTATTTAGGCTTCCGAATTGGTTGATATAGGGTGTCTCAGTAGGTGTGTCATCTCTTTCTCTTAGTTCTCGGGAAGATAGGGGAGATTCTTCGGACTTTGATTTAAGGATGGCTATAAGCTCGGTCTCATCGTACCCTCTTTCGAAGTGTTTTCTGATTCTTTCTCTAAGTATGTTTAGTTCTTCCATTCCTATTTCAATATGATAACTTTTCTCAAATCCCTTGCTATCTAGAATTTTGAATTCGTCTTCAAATAAGTTGTAGACTGCTCCGGTATTTGTACCTGATGATTTAGTCCAGCTATTGCCTTTTTGTATCTGTTCCTCTAGTATACCTGTGGCTTCTTGCCAGTATTCTTTTAGAAACCCATATTTGGCACTTTCTTTCTCTAAACTTACTATGGTTTCTGCATACTCCTCAGCCAATTGTATGTCATTCACTGTAACTGTAGTTATCGATAAGCAATAAATAAGTCGATATCTTGATTGTTCAAAGATAGGACGGACACCTTACCTGGTAAAACCTAAGATCTAGAGCTGCACCGGTAAATGCCGACAAAACCGGTGATATGCCGAGAATGTTCCGCCTTGTGGCCTTCTCGTCTAGGAACGTTGTCGCGATTAACAGTATGGACACGGACTGGTACCTTTCAAAGGGTAGAGCTGTGACGCTTTCCCTGTCTTCAGAGCAGAGTACAGCAAAAATGTTCCTGAGGCGCCGAAGACGGCGGCTATCAAGATCCTGCCGCGAAGAAGTCTATGGTCGAGGATAGCGCGATAACTAATATATCAGCGACGGAGACCTTGACAAGGAGGCTGTAGGTGACGCCGAGGACTGTGGAAAGCCTAGGCAGTTTGACACCTTGGTTCATCCCGGGCAGATTGAACGGGTCGTCAGATGTGACCATGAAGATCGTTACGCTCGTCACTACATCTTCCACCGTATTCGCAGGGCATCCACGTAATGGTTCATCATCGTCTTGTCGAAGGAAGTTGGGTTCACATCGGAGATATAACCGAGTACCCCGAGGAGCCAGGTCTTCATGGAGGATTGATTCGGCCAAGGTGTGATCAACTGGCCTGTAGTTTCAATAGATTTGCGAACCATGAACGAGATATGTCCCTCGCGCCTGTCCAGACAGCAAAACCTCGTGAAGAAAAGATAAGGGAGAGAGTCTTCCAGGTAGCGGAGGACTATGGCCTGGACATCGAGCAGGAGCTGGACGAGGTTGGTGTGAAGTACCTCGGCACCTACGTCAACGCAAGGACCAGCAAGGCAGGTTCCAAACTACGAATAGACTTCGACTTCCGGAACTTCTTCAAACAATCTGAGGAGGAGCAGAGGAGGACGATTCTCCACGAGCTTATCCATGTCAAGCAGTTCAACAACTCTCTGGATGAGTGGGCTCAGGATGAGTTCGATGTGTCCGACAGGTTCGCGGAGAAGCTGGATGGCACCATCTGGGAAGGAGTGAAATCGGTTGAGGGTGAGACAGAGTTGATACTTTCCAGCTTCTTTCCAGAGGAGAACTCCAGCTATCCATACGCGGAGAGCAGTAAGGAGCGCGAGCTGGATTCTCTGGGGCTGGATATCGACTCGGAGATAACCGATGAGATAGAGGATGAGGCGGAGGAGATACTTGACGAGTACCGTGAGATTGACAACATAGAGATCGAGGAGAACTCATACCTTGAGGAAGGTTCTATCGGCGATTTCGA
Source organism: Candidatus Nanohalobium sp. (assembly GCA_042216335.1). GTDB lineage: Archaea > Nanohalarchaeota > Nanosalinia > Nanosalinales > Nanosalinaceae > Nanohalobium. The sequence continues at coordinate 24,431 of JBDGTY010000043.1, read as the reverse complement.
CTACAGTGTGGCGGTTATGGGAGAGGATGCGCCGGAGAAAGGGCCTCGACAGGTCGAGGATTACCTCACGGGAGAGATCGAGAAAGGTGTGGATTACGGGCCTTCCGTTGCGTCCGATTATCTAGAAGAGTCCGCTGTTTTCTGAGCTTTCTCTGCTGTACTTCTCGCCTATCAGGTAGTTTATGAGTTCTTCCTCCATATCCACGAAGTCGTCTCGTTCTGTTGCATCGTCCTCCTGGAACTCGGATATCTTCTTGTTCATGTTCCTGTCCTCGAGCTTCCTCATCATGTCTTCAAGGTAGTTTTCATCGTAGAGGAACTCCAGTTCTGGTTCTATGACCTCCTCGTCTCTGAAATCGCTGATGTTGTCGAGGGCTTCCTGGGTTTTCTCGCCGTCAACTTCCTGCTCTGCGTAGTAGTGGAAAGCCAGGACTGCCTCCGCGGCCTCCCTCTCGTCCTGGGATACTTCGACCTCTTTCCCGACATCTTCCCTCTCTATCTGGTAGAGCTCCTCTCCTGGCTCTATACCCGAGATATCGACTTCAAGGTTCAGGTTTTCAACTTGCTTGATAAGTTCCTCAACCATACACAGTAAACATAGCTCAAAGCATAAATGTGTCACTGTCTGATGACACCTCCAGTTTCAAGTTCCTCCAGTACATGTAGTTTAACATGTCAGATGATCTTTCCCAGCAGGTCTGTACTGCATGCAGCGGCGACGCGGAAAAACTGAAGGCGACTGAAGCACTGGAAAAGATGGATGAAATCGACGATGAGTGGGAGATGGTGGAAAACCATCATATCGAACGCCAGTTCGAGTTCGAGGACTTCCAGGAAGCGCTCGACTTCGTTAACTGGGTTGGAGGGATCGCCGAGGAGCAGGGGCACCACCCGGTCATCAACGACTTCACCTGGGGAAAAGCCACAGTCAGGCTCTACACCCACAAGATTGACGGGTTACACGAAAACGACTTCATAATGGCCTCCAAGATTGACGAGGTCTACGAGGAGTTCCAGGATTGAAGCCTAGTTGATCTCGACGAGGCAGCGGTCTTTGAAAGGGTAATCCACGTTTTCCTCTTCGTATACTTCTCTCGGGATAGATATATCGGCCACGATGATGTCTCCGGAGTTCTCCTGGTTCATGCCGATGAAGGGAGCTGCCAGCGTCACCGTGTAGTCCGGTTCGACTGAAGATTCTGAAACCTCTCCGCTGGGATTCACTCCTGTAGGGATATCCACTGAAACAACTTTTTCTGCCGAGTTCACCTTTTCGATCAGGTCGTCGTACGGAGGTCGGGGGTCGCCTTCGATGCTGTAGCCCAGTAGGCCGTCCAATGCCACTTCAAAATCGGGTACATCCTCCGGTCCATGGGTATCGAAGTCCATCTCTCTGAGAGTCTCCAGCTCTCCCCGGCACAGATTTTCCGGCTCCTCGGCCAGCACCACGCTGACATCAAACCCGTGGTTCGACAGGTTCCTCGCCGCGACCAGCGCATCACCTCCGTTGTTGCCCTTGCCGGTAAAAACGCAGATGGAGTCCTCCCGCTCGAACTTTTCAATCATGAAATCCGCGATACGGAATCCTGCGTTCTCCATCAGCTTCGAGGCATCTATCCCGTACTCCTCAATCGCTTTTCTATCCATCTCACGCATCTCGCTGCCTGAAACCTTCATAACTATCAGATCTGGTTGAAAGCCCTCTGAACTACCTCGTTCAACGCAGGATGGATGTGGATCGTATCCCGAATATCTTCTACATTAGAGTCTCCGGCTCTCATCGCCACCAGGACCTCATGGATAAGTGTTGAGGCCTCCGGCCCTATGATGTGGCAGCCCATTATCTCTCCTTCTGCATCGGCTAGCACCTTGACGAATCCGTCTTCCTCCTTCATCGCCATACCCATGCCTGTGTTGCTGTAGTCGTAGGTGGCTGAAACGTATCTTTTGTCTTCCTCCTCCAGTTCCTGTTCGGTCTTCCCTACTCCGGCGATCTGAGGATGTGTGAAGACGGCGTGCGGCATTGCATAGTCATCCAATGGCTCTTCTCCGCCTTTAGAGTTCCTGAAAGTGGCCTCTGCCTCAAGGTTGGCGGAATGTTTGAACATCCAGTTGTCTGCGATATCTCCCAGGGCGTAGATCCCGTCTATGGAGGTCTCCATGTATTCATCTGTCTCAATAAATCCTCTCTCCGTCGTCTCGATACCTGCGTTCTCGACCTCGAGCTTGTCGGTGTTCGGTCTTCTTCCGGCTGCGACGAGAAGTTCGTCTCCTTCAAAAGTTCTCTTGTCGCCTTTCTTGTTCTCTGCCCTGACTATTATTCTGTCTCCGTCCTGCTCTACTTCGGAAGCGGCGAACCCGAGGTTGACGTCGTACTCTTCACTGGCGATCTCTGTTATTGTTTCGGAAATCTCCCTGTCTTCCCGTGCCAGCAATCTGTCCTGCATCTCGAGTATGGTTATCTCGGTTCCCATCCTGCTGTAGAAGTAGGCCAGCTCCATCGAGATGTAGCCACCGCCTATGATCACCATCTCATCGGGAAGTTCCTCGAGTTCCAGTGCATCCCTAGATGTAAGATAGTCGACTTCCTCCAGTCCGTCGACAGGAGGAACCATCGGCCGTGAGCCAGCCGCCACCACAATTGTATCGGAGGAAATTTGTTCATCTCCGACCTCTAATACCTTCTCGTCGACGAACCGTGCCTCCTCCCGGAACAGTGTGTGGTTCTCGGATGCCTCGACTCCTTTCCGTATATTTTCCGCATCTCCACTTACTTCCTCGTTGACCTCTTCTATTATCTTTTCGAACTTGATACCGTTGACTTCGGCATCGATATGGAACCTCTCCGAGTTCTCCACTTCCTCGACTATATCTGCGTGATGTATCAGCATCTTCGAGGGTATGCATCCACGGTTAAGGCATGTGCCTCCGAGCGGCCCAGGCTCCACCACTGCTACATCTTTACCCTGATTTGCGTACCCGGATGCCACGTCCAGCCCTGAACCTGCTCCTATCACGATCGCGTCAAACTCTTTCATGAAGTAGAATTACCGGTTTCACGACTTAAAATTATCTGGGTTTAGAGGACTTTGGTTGGAACTCTTTTCGTGTAATCATCCGGCAACCTCTCACTCATGTAGTCTTCGGAGAGTTCGCTGGCGTTGACGAGGATCGCCAGGTTATCGCCCTGCTGGATCTCACTGGAAAGATTAGCTTCCTCCCCGTTTAGAACTACTGAAAGATTTCCACATCTCTCCCTGCCCTTGAAGCTGGTGCATCCGCTGCTCCTGTTGACTCCAACGTTGATAGTGTTCATGAACATGCTCCAGGTCACATTCTCGCTATGCTTGTGCACGATGTGCGGTTTGAAGTTCTCAAGGTGTACATATTGAGACCTCACCTGGAATCTCCTCTGCGTGAAGTTGACCTCCTTTCCGTCAACATTCAAGAAGAACTGAGCGTGCTCATGAGCCGAACCAAGTTCAAGGTTGTCGCTGTCCTTTTCTACCGGGTTCTGTTTCTGTGCGTCGTCCAGAGGCATGCCGAGAAAACCAGCGGTTGCCGTCAGGAGCGACATCAGGCCCGCGAGAATCTCCGAGTCCATAGACAGGAATCCCCGGCTAAATCTAAAAACTCTTTCCACAAACCTTCAACCATGGACTTCAAACAGAAATACTCGGATTTCTTCGAGACACTGCATCCCAACTACATGGATGAGGAGCGTTTTGTCCCTGCTGTCGGACCGGAAGACGCAGATGTGATGCTGGTAGGTGAGGCGCCGGGAGCCAACGAGGTCGAGGAGGGAGAACCTTTCGTCGGTAGAGCCGGTGAGAAGATGAACGATGTTCTCCATGACATCGGCGTGGACAGATCCGATCTATACATCACGAACCTGGTTAAGATCCGGCCTCCCGACAACCGGGACCCGAAAAAGGAGGAGATCGAGGCCTGGGCACCGCTACTGGAAGAGGAGATAGAGAACGTCGACCCGGACATAATACTGACGCTCGGCAACTTCGCCTCGAAGCAGATGCTGGACACGAAGAAAGGCATCACCAGCATCCACGGCAGGATCTTCACACGGGAAGGCAGGAAGATAATGCCGATATATCATCCTGCGGCCACGCTCTACGACCGGTCGAAGACCCCGGACCTGGAAAAAGACTTAAGAAAGGCGTTCGGGAAGGAGGATACAGGCCAGCAGAAGCTGAGTGATCTGTAGCCGGTTATTCGAGCTCTGACTGTGGTATGTATATGTAGACTTCTCCCTTGCTTCTTCTGCCGTCCGGCCTTAGCTTTCCTGCCAGACCTTCCTCGTATATGTCTTGAACATCGATTTCCTGCTTGAACTGGCTGTACTCGGAAGCTTCTTCCTCTCCTGTGTTGCGTCGGCCTCCAAGCCTGTAAACCAGGTATTTTTCGCCAAAAACCTCTTCTCTCTGAAGTACTGCATCCTCATCAGCAAAGAATTCGTTTTCGCGAGGATCCCTGAAGAATGATTTCAGTTTGTCGTACTCGTGCTCAAGCCCGGGGTTTGAGGAAGACTTGACCTGGTATTTCTCAAAGTCAGGGTCGGTGAACACCTGTCTGAACGATGCTAACATCTCCTCTTCATCATCATAAACACCTCTTCCTTCCACGAGTTCCTCTCTGAAGTAGTCCAGGACTTCCTCATGGTCTCCTCTCCCTCCATTCCTTGCTGCACCAGTGATCAACGCTTTCTTCCTTCTCTGAGTGCTTCCAGGAAAACCTCTTGCAAAGGAGGTAACATCTGCACTGCTTATAGACATCTCACCGTTGATCTCATCCCCTACATTATCGATATCCTCCAAAACCTTCTCAACACTCCTGCCTGGTTCCTGGGTGGCGTCCTCGACCACATCACTGAACTCTTTGTCCTCTTCTGACTCCTCGCTGTCTTCACTGTCTCCAGCCTCTACTTCTGCCTCCGGCTTCCAGTCCTGCCAGCTCGCCATACCTATGAGAGTTTCAGTAAAAACTTATATCGCTAAAAACCTTACTCCACCAGAGAAATCCATGGAAAAATACAAACCCCTGATCGACGACTGGCAGGCATTCAAACAACAGGCCGAAAAGCATCCGCTCCAGGGCCTGAGAAAGAACCGGCTGAAAGCCCGAAGTGATTTTGAGGACAAACTTTCGGAAACTTTCGACCTTGAAGAATCTGGCTGGAACAGTAACGTCTACAGGGTCAGCGACGAGACGCCCGGAAAATCCATGTTGCACTGGCGCGGAGAGTACTACGTCCAGGAGGAGTCGGCCGCGTTACCTGTCACAGTTCTAGACCCACAGCCCGGAGAAAAGGTACTGGATATGTGTGCAGCGCCCGGAGGTAAATGCACGCAGATGGCGGCCAGGATGGAGAACAAGGGTTTGATCGTGGCCAACGACGACTCGGCGCAGAGGATGAAAAGCTTACATGCCAACGTCTACCGAACCGGAAGCAAGATTATCGAAGCGACGAACTACGACGGCAGGAACATCCCGGAGGATGAAAAGTTCGACAGAGTCCTGGTCGACGCACCCTGCTCAGGCGAGGGAGACAGATACTACAGGAACTTCAGGGCAGCGGACGAAGGAGAGAGTAAAGGACTGCAAAGTCTTCAGAAGGACCTGCTGAAAAAGGCAGGAAGACTTGTGAAGGAGGGTGGCACCGTCGTCTACTCCACATGCACTCTGACACCGACGGAGAACGAGGCAGTAGTCTCCGAGATAGTCGAGGAAACCGATTTGGAACTCGAGATGATCGAGACAGAGGCCGAACACGTCCGTGGAGTAGAAAATTTCGAGGATGAATGCTTTGGAGAGGAGATGCAGAAGACTGTCCGGGTCTACCCGCACCATATGGAATCCGGGATGATCTACGTTGCCAAATTACGGAAAACAGGTAGTCTGCCGGAAAGAGAGGAATCTGAGTGTTCGGAGTCAAGCTCGTCAAATAAGGCGGAGGAATACATGCAGGGACGCTTTGGTGTGGACCCAGAAAAAGTCAATCTGGAGAAAATCAATGGCGACTACTGGCTCTGTTCTGATGAAATTTCAGGGCTTGAGTCGGAGACTCGGGGTATCAGGGCTGTCAGGGACATGGATATCGGTTTAAAGCCTACTACTTACTTCCTGCAGCTTCTACAGGACGAGGTAACTGAAAACATTGTGGCTGTTTCGGAGAGCGACCTAGAAGATTTCAGTGAAAATAGGATGATCGAGGCCGATTTATCTGAGAAGGGATACGTCACGCTCAGGTTCCAGGACAGGATAATCGGATGCGGGTTCTACATGGATGGACTGGTGTCGAACAGGGTGCCTGAAGGCAGGTTAGAGGAGCTTGTCGATACTTTCTAGCGGTGTCCGCTGCTTGAGATCCTGTCGTGTAGTAGGAATGCCAGGTTGATCAGTATGAGTACGACTGCGAGCTGGACGGCGATGACTGTAGGGTTGGTGGTTATAACCAGTATATCGCTCTGGCCGTAGCCCAGGTTTGTATAGGCTATCCAGCCGAAGTATGCGTACACCGTAATCTGGAGTATATCAAGGATAGTTGAGTGTTCCATCTTTTCCGTCCAGCTTTTGCTTCTTCCGACCATACATCTATCTTCTCGACGCTTCGATAAAAACCTGCCGCCCTCTTTCCCTTTACCCTTTATAAGAGTAAGGTGTGTATGTTAGAGTACAGGCGGCCAGAGCGAGGGGGCAACACCCGTACCCATTCCGAACACGGAAGTAAAGTCCCTCAGCGATCTGATCAGTACTGCCTCGCGGCGGAAGCATCAGGACGCTGCCTGACTATTTTTACCTTCAATCATCTTTCTCAACTCTGTTTTTGCATCGGAGTCCACGGCAGTTTTTTATACTGGTTTCTATTAAGCCATGAATATGGACAGTAAATGGCTGGTTGCTCCTCTAGTTCTCGTTCTGCCGGTTCTGTATCTTGTTATTGGTTCTTCTGGCGGGGCGACGGTTTCATCACTTTCGGAAAATCCCGAGAGCTTTGTTTCGGAGAATATCTCTGTAGAGGGCAAGGTACGTGATGTCTCACGTTCGGGCCCGCTTGGAGGATTCATGACCTCCGATCTTGACGACCTGGAGCTTCACGCAGGGGGAAAGTCGATACTTGTGAAGGGTTGCAAGAGGCTTGGAGTCTACGCTGACGGCGCCTCATCTTACCGCTCGCTGACCATTAGGGCCGAGATCGAAGGAAGGTGGAAGAAGGGAGAGGGCAGGTACTATCTCTCATGCAGCGACTACACCATAAAGAACAGAGAAAAGATACAGGACACGTTACAGAGCATGATGGGGTAAGTCACTTCACCCCGACCTTCTCCAGATCCTGCTTCAGCTTCGGAACCGTCTTCAGTACGTCCAGATCACTTCTCTCCACCCACCGGTACTCGGAGTGCTCACGAGAAAGCTTGACGTCTTCTCCGTCGACCCTCACAAGTACAGGATGGACGTGGACATGAGGGATCTGTATCGGGAAACTTTCGCCCTTCCTGACAACCTCGCCCTTCAAACCGGTTTCCTCGTCAAGCTCTCTCAGTGCGGCGTCCTCCGGGTCTTCACCATCCTCCAAGAAACCGGATGGGAACTCCCAGTGCCCCGGGAAGCGCTCCCGTTCCCCCGCCCTCTTCACCAGCAAAAACTTCTGGATTTCGGGGTTATACACTACTGCGGCCGCAACCTCGCCCGAATCCTTCTTCTTCTTGAAATCCATCCTATCTCAGCCCCAGTTTATCGAATCCTTTCAGCTTTCCAAGAGTGTCAAGGTTTTCGACTTCTCCGGGTTCAACCCAGCGGTACCTGGAAAGCTCCCAGTTCAGATCGATTTCTCCTGACTTGTACTCCATCAGTACTGGTTCCAGCCGCCAGGTCCCCTGCTCGCCTTCACCGATGTAGTATCCTCCTTTTTCCACTACTTCTGCCTCCATACCTGTCTCTTCTCTCAGTTCTCTCTTCGCCGCATCCTCAGGAGTTTCTCCTGGTTCGATACCTCCCGATACGGTGCTCCATTTTCCCGGCGTCGAGTTTTCCTCGCTTCTCTTCACCACGAGAAACTCTCCATCCTTTTCTACCAGAGCCAGCGCCACTCTGCCATTCACAACGTCAAGATGCTCCAGCGCAGGGTACTGGCCCAATGTATCATATCTGTCGAACTCCGTCAACTCTATCCACTCGAAATCGGTGTGCTCCTCCGAGAGTCCTTCCGGTGACATCTCCCTTTTCTTTTTCTCCGAAACCTCGAAGAAAACCGGGTTAAGCCGGAAACGGTCATCGTCCTCAGAACGGTATGAATCTCCTTTCCGGAAGTCATGAAGTTCTTCCTGCGAAAGTTCCAGATCCGTCTCCTCGTTCAGCTCCCGGATAGCTGCCTGCTTCAGGTCTTCCTCCTCTTTCACCTTGCCGCCCATAAACTCCCAGAAATTATCTTCTGAACGCTTCGCCAGCAGGTACTCTCCACCTGACCTGACCACTGTCTGGACGACATCGAACGTATCCGAGGAATCCATGAGTGTAGTAACCCATAAGATTTGAAATCCTTTAACTTCTACCGAATGTTGCCATTCACCGCAATATTTTAATGTTATCTTCTGGTTACAAAGGATGTGGGGACTAGTCCTGGTAGGGAATCTGTACTTAAGCATTTTGGCATCGAAGAATCCGGTGAGGAGATACTGAATGATTCTGTGAGCTGGAGCTTAAATCCAGACTATCCATTGAGACTTGAGAAAGACAGGAAGAATACCAGAAGGAGGCAGGGAAATTACTACAGATTTGAGGACTGTTCCGATGAAGGATATGAGGCTGTTAAAGGCAGTGAAGAACTGGAAGTCGAGTCCGTTTTCATGAACCCGGAGAGCCTAGATTTCAAGCTGAGCTTCCAGGATGGCGAGGAGAAAAGACGCTACCGTATCATTCACTCGGATGACGAAAGGGTGCTCCTTCTAGGCGAAGTAGGATATCAGGAAAGAGAAGTGGCACAACTCAAGTACGACAAAGAAACGGGCCAACTCAAGGGAAGAAGAACATCAGAGCAAGGTTGGAAAAACTATCAGGGAGGCCGTGAAACACAGAGAATAGAACTCATAGATAACGCACTGAAACAGGTTCAACCCTCTACACAGGAGCTCTACGATTTCTACTACGCCGGAGATATCGAAAAAGAGATGAAAAACTTCGACATAGGACCTGAAAAATACCGGTCGATGCTCGAAGATGTCAGAACAAACCTCGCCTTATCTGATGTAGAGCCAGAGAACGTTTTTGATACTCTAAGCGATTCGTATGATGATCTACTCAAGCTTGATATGGGGGATAAAGAAGCGATTTTCATAGACTCAGATACCTTGCGTTTAAGACAGGACGAGATTGATTCAGTGGTTGAAAATGAGAATATAGAAAAATTCAATTTACCAGAAACTATACTAAGAGATGATGTCATAGTCGGACTAGGCATATTTGGCAAAAAGAGATTCAAGAAAATATTCGAGTCAAAGGATGGCAACGGCATCTTCTTTACAGCCCAACAGATTCACAACAATACAATCCACAACATACTGTAACTGATTCAGAAAAGCCGGAGCAGGGATTTGCACCCTGGTAATCCGCTTAATGCCGAAAATCGGAGATTTTCTTGTAGCCAGCAAATCTGCGATCTGCGACTGCAGGCGGACGCATAACTCCTCTGCCACTCCGGCGAAGACCTGTAAGAAACGTTTTGAGCACTGAAGTTTTAAACACTCGTCATGGATAAAGGCGGAGGTTTAAATTATTGAATCAGCGTTAACGGCTTAAAGGGGATCTTATTTTGAAAGCCGAGATACTTGGAAGCGTCCAAGACGGTGGGGTACCGCACCTAGGATGTGAGTGTGATCTGTGTGAATCAGCGAGAAATAACCCTGAAAGAAAGAAATATGTTCATTCTATGATGTTGAAGGATGGTGAAGATGATAATTCGGCAAGGTACCTTATAGGCCCGAGTCCGGATATAAGAGAACAAATTATTGGGGACTTTCTGGATGGAATATTTGTGGCTGACAACCACCTTGGGGATATCACAGGGCTGATTTATTTGGGAGAATCCTCCATGGAAGCTGATGGAGTGCCAGTCTACTGCTCTGAAGGCATAGAGAATTTCATGATGAAAAACGATCCATACAGACTTCTGATCGACAGGGAAAACATAGTAGTTAACGTAGTCGAACGGAAGGAGAAGGTGGAATTACAGGGTGGCAGCGTTGAGACAAGAGAAGTAGTCCACAGAGGGGACTACGCTGACGCATACTCGTTCATGATTCACGGGGAAGACAAGAAACTCTACTATGTGTCGGACCTCGACAAATGGAACGAAGATGCTCTGAAATCCGTCAGAGAAGCGGATATAGCCATAGTGGACGGATGCTTCTGGACCCGGGACGAGATTGACCGCTTCGAAGAAGTTCCACACCCGCCAATCAAACAAAGTATGGACATGATGGAGGACTACGATACAGAAATAATCTTCACACACCTCAACCACACCAACCCGGCACTAAGGGAAGAATCTGAAGAAAGAAAAGAAGTAGAGGAAAGAGGATTCAAGGTAGCCGAGAAAGGAATGGAGATAGAGCTTTGATTTTCCATGGGTAAGGAAAATCTGGCAAAAGCGGCTGCAGACTATTATCGGCCTCTTATAGCAGGAATTACTGGAGGTTTTATAGTCAGCATCAGAAATCTGTCGTTCCCTTAATTTATTCCAGCCCTAGTTCTTCCCTTGCTTCTTCTACAGTATACTTCTCGGAATCTTTGGCCTTACTGACACGCTCCATCAATTTTTCTCTAGTATTATCCGAGATTACACGGAGTTCAAGGTCCGACTCGATAAGCTTCAACCGGATAGCATCACGTAGAAACTCTGAATTCGACTTATACCTGCCGTTGTCAACCTCCTCAATATTTTTTAGCTCACTTGGAAGGTCCAAGCTGATAGCCATACTGATTAATTGGAGCTGAATTTTAATATTTCTCGGTCTTGTAAAGGCAGTTGTTTCTATCCATCCGGTTTTTAACCTTTCCAACCACTTATCGTGAACATGGGTAGGTTGGGCGGTTTGGGGTCGCCTCTTTCCGGAAAATTCCTCGTTATGCTGGAGCCGTCAACCGGTTGGGCGGCGGTCTCTGTGGGGTCGCTGTCTCCGGGTTGTCTGGTTGTTTGACGATCCGTCCTCCAGGATGCGGCGGGCTGTGAACCGGGTCAGGCCCTGACGGGAGCAGCTCTAAGCAGTCAGTCGCATGTTTGGAGGGTGGCGGATCCGAAACCGGCGCCCGGGCAGTCCTATAGAGCCGTCCACCTCCGGGAACCCACTGGTTTTAACACTTCTAAAATCGGAAATTTTTCTCATGTCAGTGGCTAAATTCGAAGGCTCGGAGTACTTGCGTGAACTCAGAACTGCTTTCAGGGCCGCGGAAGATGCCGGAGATATGATCGAAGACTATGCGGAGAACGGCTTTGAAACCGGCAGTAAAGAGGATGGCAGCAAGGTGACTGAGGCGGACAGAAGGTCGCAGGAAAAGATCGTTGAAATTATCTCGGAAGAGTTTCCGGATGACGGTTTCCTGGGAGAGGAGCAGAACTTGAGGCCCGATGGCGAGGACCGTGTCTGGGTGATTGACCCGGTAGACGGCACGTTCAACTTTGACCACGGTTTCAGCCATTACTGTGTTTCCATCGCGTTGAAGGTTGACGGGGAAGTAGTTGTCGGCCTTGTCTACTCTCCGGAATTTTCTCTTGATAGGAGTTACTTTGCTTTGAAGGATGCCGGGGCCTATGCTCTTGATTCGGGAAAACTGTCTGATGCTGGAGCAATCACGGTCAGCAGCCACGACAGTATCGAGGATTCTCTGTTCTTCCTGACGTTGTTCGATATCTACGAGGGAGAGCTTGAGGCCGAGATGGATATACTTGAAGAGCTGGCCAGGAGGGATGCAGTTCATCGACAGCTCGGTAGCTGTGCGCTGGAGATGTGCAGGGTCGCGGCTGGAGAAGCTGATTTTGCAGTAAATGCTATTGTGACGGAGTGGGACTGGGCCGCGGCCAAACTAATTATTGAGGAAGCTGGTGGAGAGGTCAGGGTCCGTGATTCGAAGTTCCCCGACAGTACTGAAGTGGTGTCTTCAAACGGCGTTCTTCAGGAGGAAGTAGAGGAGATCGTCTCAAATAGTTTCCGGTAATCCACTAGCCTTCCTGTGAGAATTCCTATCGCTGCTCCAGCTACTACATCTGAGGGAAAGTGTGCTCCAAGGTAGATCCGGGAAATCCCGACTAGAGAGGCCATGGTGTAAGCTGTTCTTCTGCTTATCTGGCTGCTGAGGCTTCCTGCGAGGAGGAAGGCCGTGGCTGTGTGGCCTGACGGGAAGGAGGATGTTGTCGAGTATCTGGCTACTTCCGGCAGTATGTGTTCCGGTCTCGGCCTTGATACCAGAACCTTGGAGATATAAACTATGGAGTTCGCGATCAGAAGCCCTAACAAGGTTTCTCCGGCCAGCTCTTTTTTCCTGGCTGAGTAGAGGGCTGTGACGGTTATCACCGCGAATGTTAGGCTTCCCAGCATCGTTACTGCCAGCATAGGTTCGGTGATCAAAGGATGCCGTGCCAGCATGAGAAATAGTTTTCAACCCTTGATTTACAACGTTTAGGAGCATAAATGTAACTGTGATCCCGTCTTGATACACCTCTACGGAACCTCCCACGTATCAGAAGACAGCTTCAACGTGGTAGACGAGGCGCTTGAGGAGCATGACCCGGAAGTCGTGGCACTGGAACTAGACTATCCGAGACTCAACTCACTTATGAACGATGAGGATGAAGCAGCTGGAGGGTTATTCCCGCGCCTCATCAGGCACTTCCAGCAGAGCATCGGATCCAAAACAGGTGTTATGCCGGGCGATGAGATGAAGTACGCATTCGAGGCATCGATGGAACAGGAAAGGGAGGTGGCGCTGGTCGACCAGGATATCAGAGTTACGATGCAGCGGCTGAAAGATGTCAGGAGGAAGGAAAAGGTGAAGGCCGCCTTCTCGATAGTTCTGGGCTTCCTGGGTGGTGAGAGGTTCGACATATCCAGTATCCCGGAAGATGACGTCATAGACGAGCTTGTCGAGGAACTCAGGCAGGAATTCCCTGGTATCTACCGCGTCCTGATGGAGGAGAGAAACAGGTATATAGTGGAGGCGCTGCAGAAAGTAGATGAGGAGAACGAGGGCGACGTGGTGGCTTTCCTGGGTGCAGCCCACGTCAAACCGGTGAGGAGGATGCTTGATGAAGTCGATAGTCAAGGTGCAGTGGCGGCAGCAGAGTGAAGGCTGGAAGGCCAAACTCTTCCTCGCAACTGAAAACGGATTCGAGAAGAGAGGCCTGGAACCGGGAAGAAGCATATCGGCGGAGATAACTGACGAGAGACGGTGCACAGGTTACGCACCAGGCAAGGGGGAAAGAGCGCCGTGCCCCGGGTTCAGGAAGATTTCCTCGGGATCGCAGTGTCCGGAGTGCCGGGGAAAAGACATTTACTCCGGCTACGTCCGCGGCGAGGAAAACGACCTCGACGGAGAGTTTTCGGTCTATCTCGCCCAGATTGGAGAAGAGGTCAAAGTCGGAGTAACAAGGAAGGAGAAGATCCCCCGCAGATGGATCGAACAGGGAGCCGACTACGGGGCAGAGATACTCTCCGGGGTAACCTCGAACGAGGCACTGGAGAAGGAAGACGAGTTGACAGATGGAGAAATCACACAGAGGATAAGAAAAGAGTACAAGACATCTCCACCCCAAAATCCGTCAAAACTGAGGGATATCCTGGAAGAGAAAGATTTCGATTCCGAAATAGTTGACGTCCAGAGTCTGACGGTCTATCCCGGGATCGAAGGGGATTTCAGGAGAAAAGGGTTGCTGGAAGGAGAGATAAAATCGGTGAAGGGTCAGATAGTTTCGAATGGCAGGGTGGCGATGGCGATGACTTCCGGCAAGACACTGAAACGGCCGGACCAGAAGGGTCTGGATAGTTTCTAGAAAATATCTCCCATAATTTCGATCAATGGCTCTGGCACTAGCTCCAGCAAGCGCTTCGCGAAGGATTTGACATCTTTCTTCATCTTTTCCAGGCTCATATTTCGGTTTGCTTCTCGGCGCTTAACAATTTTTATTTCTGCTATCCCAAGAAAAAACCATGACAGACTTCGAACGCGCACTAGTCAATTCGTTCAACGATTTCTTCGAAGAGGAGGGGATCGAGGGTATCGCGCACAGGAAGAAGCAGCATCGCTTCTCCTCTCAGTTATGTGATGTCCTGGTTGATTCGCCGCATGAGACGTTCTACCTGGCGATCGAGAACAAGTCGGTGAAGACTGATTCAACGAACAAGCTGTACTTCTCACAGCATTTCTCGACGAGCAACGGAGGCCATCAGGTGGAGCGTATCTCCGACTTCATCGATAGAAGCGGGAGAAAGGGCTTTCTGGCCGTCGAGTTCAAGCGGGGACGAGGCAAGGCCCGGAAGGCGTACATGGTGCCGTGGACAGCCCTGAGAGAGTGTTATGAGCAGGGTGAGACCGGTATGCACCTGGATGAGATCAGGGATTTTCCGGAGATATTCCGTGATTCCGAGGACTACGATCTTACGGAGAACATGATGGAGATGTTTACATAGTCTTTTAATCCGGGAGTTGCTATTTTCCCTTATGGTCGAGGCGCTGCGTCCCGGGAAAGAGGATATCCAGAACTTCCTGATCGGAGGTGTCACGGTCGGGGCGGCTTTCTCCGCGTATAAGCAGGTTACGGCGCCGAAAACATTCGCAGTATTCATACTGTTCGGTTTGATCACGCTTTTCTTCCGTGAACTGGGTCAGAGAGTGGTTGCGCACTGGATGGAGGCCGACGTAAGTTCCGAGCTATCGCGGGAGGGAGCAGTGGCGACTATACTGGTCGCTGCGTTTTCTTACGTCTCGGTCTTCAATCTTGCGTTCCTCGTACCTGTTTTCTCCGAATACTCAAATAAGAGGTATGAGCACTGGGGTAAAGGTATCGATGCGATCTGGGCGAAGAGGGAGTACTGGCTGGCAGCCTCAGGAATAACGACACTGCTTCTAGGCTGGTTCACAGTCTACTCTCTGGGTTTCCAGAACCTGGCCGAACTTACTGCATTATTCACGTTCTTCCAGTTGCTGCCTCTTGACGAAGAGAAGCCCTTGTGTGGACAACTTGACGGCGCGTACATCATCATGTGGACCGGCTTCATGTGGCTGATCTTCATGGGCACGACCATCATCGCGATGATCCTGTCGGTGCTCTGAAAACTTTAAACCCGACCGCGCCCAAGCTTGAACCAATGCCGAAGATCGTAGTCGGAAGGGACGAGGAAGACCAGGAGGAACACGGCCTGGAAGGAACAGGGATGATCGGAAAACACCTTGTAGGTGAGAACGAGGAAGCCCACAAAGCCAACCCGGTATACTTCGACATCGCCCGGCCACACGTCATGGGAATATTCGGGAAGAGAGGAACGGGCAAGTGCCTGATGCCGGATGAAAAAGTACTGACTGAAGATGGTTTAACTGATATCAGAGAACTTTTCGGTGAAGCCAGAGAAAAGGGAGATGCGGAGATCAGGGAAGAAGACGAGGAACTTTACCGGTTTAACGGTCCTGAAGTACTATCGGTTGCGGAAGATTTCGAGCTTTCAGATAATGAGGTGGTCGCGGCTTACAGAAAGAGGGTTGACGAAGAACTCTACCGGGTAGAAACCAGATCGGGAAGGGAGATAACTGTTACAGCCGAGCACCCGCTTTTCACGGTAGAAGGATGGGAGAACGCCGAAAGCCTTTCAGAGGGTGTGAAGATAGGAGTCCCCAGGAAAATCGACATCTCTACAGAGAACTCTGAACTTGAATTCCCGGAAAGTTTCGAGAAAGCAGACTACTCAAGTCTAAATCAGAGGGAGTCGGAACTTCTTGAGGAAGGAGAAATTACTATCGCCGATGCGTCCGATGGAACCGGCTCTTTCCGTAAAATGGTTCACAGAGCAGAAAGTAAAGGCTTGGTCTCGGTTGAAGAGAATACAGTCTCGGTAACTGAGAAGGTAGAATATGAATTGAGGCAGAGAGAAACAGAACAGCACTACAGTACAGGAAAAGCAGATCCGATCAAAGTTCCGGAACAAGTGACAACTGAGCTTGCAGAGTTCATGGCCTTCCTGATAGCTGAAGGCCACGAACAGAAAATATCTGAAGGCAACTACAGAGTAATATTCACAAACAATAACGAAAATTTCCTGGATCGTTTCCAGGAACTTGGCCAGGAACTCTTCGACCTGGAATTCAGGGAAATGGATCAGAACTCTATCTACTCCAACTCGCGGGCTCTGGAGAAGTTCCTGAAACAGAATGGCTACGATGCAGGACAGAACTCATTCGGTAAAAGCATCCCGAACTTCGTTCTTTCCTCCAGCGATGAGGTGGTTTCCCGGTTCCTCCAGATTTACTATGACTGTGAGGGCAACGTCACGGATCAGCAGATAGAGCTTTCTACCGCTAGTGAGGAGATAGCCGAAGCCGTGAACTACATGCTTCTCAGGTTCGGCATAATCGGGCGGACGACGGAGAAGCGGAAGTATGCCTCCAACACTGAAGAGCAGAAAGTCAGGACCTACTACCAGGTCACAGTTTCCGGCAGCGACCAGCTCAGAAAGTTCAAGGAGAGGATAGATTTCTCAATTGGGGGGAAATCGGAGAAACTGGAGCATATAATCAAGGAGTCTAATACTAATGTCGATACAGTACCATGCAGTGAACTGATCAAGGAATGCAGAGAGCTCATGGGAGCCGACAGGACCCAGGTAGCGGAGTATAAGCAATCGCTGAAGTCCTATGAAGACGGTGAATACGATCCAGGCAGGCAGAAACTGGCAGAGATAACTGGAGAGCTTCGGAACTTCCTCACGGAATTGAAGGAGCTCAGGGAAGAAGTTGAGGAAAATCCCTCTACAGACAATGTTGAAGAACTTGTCGATAAATCTGCCGTCCTCTGGAAAGAGATGAATGAAGAACTGGGATACTCGCGGCCGGACAAGAGATTCCTGAACTACAGGAAATATGAGGAAAACCCGGAGAAGCTTTCCGAAATCGCTCTCAGGCTTTTCGAAGCAAAGCACGACCTATCTGAATCAGAAAAGAAGCTGGAGAAACTTGATAAGCTGGCTAGCTCTGACGTTTACTGGGATGAGGTCAAAAACATAGAAAAGATAAATTATGAGGGATGGGTCTACGACCTGACAGTCGAGGAAGATCACTCGTTTACTGCAGGATTCGGAGGAATACTCTGCCACAACAGCTACTCTCTCGGCACTATAGCGGAGGAGATACAGGATTCTGACATCTCCCAGAACACTTCGACTATTATAATCGATTCCATGGGGATCTACTGGTCGATGAAGCATCCTAATGATAGGGCGGCAGGACTTCTCGACGAGTGGAGCACCAAGCCCTCTACCTTCGATCCTCAGGTCTACATCCCGGAGGGGAAGGTCCAGAGGTTCGAGGAGCAGGAGATGCCGTACGATGACACCTTCACGATCAATCCGGGCGAGCTGACGGCTTCGGAGTGGGCCATGGCACTGGAGATAGATCTTTCGTCTACGATGGGTATACTGCTTGACAAGATAATAACGGAGCTGACTGACCGGTTCGGTGTAGATTACTCACTGAATCACGTCATAAAAGGTACTGAGAAGTTCGACTTCGATGAAGAGGTGGAGAAAGGCCTCGAAAACCGTTTGAGCAACGCGAAGGACTGGGGGATCTTCGGGGAAGAATCCTCGCTTGAGAAGTTCACAGAGAGAGGAGAGCTTTCGGTCATCGACGTCTCGGTCTTCGGCGAGATGAGCTCCGGCTGGTCAATCCGTTCACTGGTAGTCGGACTCTTGGCGAAGAGGATCCTCAGGCAGAGAATGGAGGCCCGAAGAGTGGAGGAACTGGACGAGATGGAGGGGATCGCGTCGAACGAGATGCCTATAGTCTGGATGATGATCGACGAGGCCCACCAGTTCCTTCCGGCAGAGGGCGAAACGCCGGCCACACATCCACTGCTCCGCTGGGTCAAGATAGGAAGGGAGCCGGGCGTTTCGCTCGTTCTTGCGACGCAGCAGCCTGCCAAGCTCCATCCGAACGCACTTTCCCAGTGCGACATAGTTCTTTCCCATCGTTTGACGGCAAAGCAGGATATAGATGCGCTGGGTGAGATCATGCAGACGTATATGCGGCACGACATCCAGCACTACATCGATGCACTTCCAGACAGGACAGGAACGGGATTGATCCTGGACGATAACTCCGAGAGGATATTCCCCGTTCAGATGAGGCCGAGAAAAAGCTGGCACGCCGGTGGAACACCGGATGCCTTCAGCGACTAGGTGATAGGAAGATATGGCTACAGCACTTACTGGTGAAACCATAAAATCGACTGTGGAGACCTTCGTGTTCACTCCTCTCCGCCAGCCGGAAATACTGCCGACTGTACTGCCAATAGTGCTGGGCGCCATAGTTATAGAGCTGTACTTCGGCAAATACAGCAGGGAGGAGCTGGGGTGGAACACGTCTGTCGGCAATGCGGTAATCTGGGCCACTACGGGAATCACGCTTCTGATGACGACCCAGATGACACAGCAGGAGAAATATGCGGCCTATGCACTTGTCGGAATTGGTGGTCTAGTTGGGTATATGGACTTCAACCACAAATGGCCGGATACAGTCGCCTTTGTGGTATCATCCTCCGGGATAGTTTATTCACTGGCCTATATCGCTGTTATCATGATCAAGACGTCGATGCCGGTCAACACGGTCACGTTGAAAGGTGCTGCCGTGTTCTTCATCGGGTTCAACGTAGTCTTCAAGCTGATCCAGGCGATGGAGGTCCCGAGAGATGCCAGAGGCGTAAACTTGAACCGTTAAGAAGATTCCCACACATTAATTCAACGTGCTGAAGACCGAAAAACTCGAATCCAGGACATACCAGGAAGTCATCGCCGCATCCGCACGCGACCAGAACACGCTCGTCGTTCTTCCAACGGGCCTGGGAAAGACAGTCATCGCCGCGATGGTAGCATCACAGAAACTGCCGGATGGAAAAACACTTTTCCTCGCACCAACCAAGCCACTGGTACAGCAACACGAGAAAAGCTTCAGGGACTTCATAGATATCTCCGAGGACCAGTTACAGGTGATGACAGGCGAGACCAGGCCCGCAAAAAGGGAGGAACTCTGGCAGGAGAAACAGGCATTCTTCGCCACGCCACAGATTGTGGAAAACGACCTCATCTCCGGCAGTATTCCGACCGAGAACTTCTCACTCATCATATTCGACGAAGCGCATAGAGCGACAGGCGATTATGCCTACAATTTTATCTCGGAGAAGATGCAGTGCCAGAGACTGGCCTTGACGGCTTCTCCAGGAGGAGAAAAGGAGAAGATCATGAATGTGGCCGACAACCTGGAGATAACCAACTTCGAGATTAGAACCGAGGATGATCCGGACGTAGAGCCGTATATCGAGGATAAGGAGGTCGACTGGAAAAGGGTGTCGCTGGACAACCGTTTCCAGACCGCGAACAAGAAGATGGAGGATGCGAAGAGGACTCAGTTGAAGAAGCTGAAGAAGATGGATCAGATCGACTCCGTCAACCAGCAGAAATCCGATCTGCTTAAGCTGCGCGGCCAGATAAGCTCCAAGCTTTCATCAACCGATGATCCGAAGCTTTACTCGGCCATATCACACGTTGCGACCGCGCTGAAAATCTCGCAGGCCATCGAACTGCTTCAGACACAGGGAGTGAGCCAGGCTTACGACTACATCAGAGGGCTGGAGAACGATGATTCGAAGGCAGCAGGACGGGCGCTGGAGGATGAGGACTTCCAGAAGGCCAAGAGCCTGATAGAGTACCTGAGGAAGAAGGGTGAGGAGCATCCGAAGATCGACGAGACCCGTGAACTTTTATCGGATCTCTCCGGCGATGAGAAGGCGATTGTCTTCACAGAGTATCGTGCCACGGCCGACAAAATAGTGGAAGAGCTAGAGACTGAAGGCTTGAATCCTGTGAAGTTCATCGGCCAGCAGGGAGATGAAGGCATGAGTCAGAAGGAGCAGATCGAAACCTTGGGTGAGTTCGACTCCGGTGAGCACAACGTACTCGTCTCGACGTCGATCGGTGAGGAAGGACTCGACATCCCAGCGGTTGACAAAGTGGTTTTCTACGAGCCTGTTCCCTCAGCAGTCAGGGATATCCAGAGAGCAGGTAGAACAGGAAGGCAGGAAGAAGGTGAAGTTGTAGTACTGATCGCTGAGGATACACGTGATGAGGGATACTACTGGAGCGCGCACCACAAGAAGAAGAACATGAAGAAGACGCTGAAGGAGCTGAAGAACTCGGACGAGATACAGGAGAAGCAGCAGAAGAAGCTGGAGAGCTTCAAGGTCAAAGACGGAGACAAACAAAATAAAGAAGAAGAGGAAGATGACAGGATCGAGATCGTGGTCGACGACAGGGAGAACAGCATAGCGAAGGAGCTCTCGAGGGATGACCTGAAGATCGAAAAGAAGAGGCTGGACGTGGCTGACTTCATAGTCTCGGACAGGACGGCGATTGAGAGGAAGAGGACTGATGACTTCGTCGACTCCATAATAGACAACAGATTATTCGACCAGCTCCAAGAGCTGACACAGTTCGACAACCCGGTGATCATCATCGAGGGAGAGAACCTCTACACTCACAGAGACATCGACCCAAACGCCATACGTGGAGCTATCTCATCCCTGGCGCTTGACTACCAGATACCTACCATCTGGACAGATGATGAGGAAGATACAGTTGAGACGCTGAAAGCGTTAGCTCGACGAGAACAGGAAGATGAGGATAGGGAGGTTCAGGTGCGTGGCACCAAATCTGGGATGACTGATGAGGAAACGCTGGAGTTCATCGTCGCCGGGATACCGGACATAAACTCAAAGATCGCCGAGAGGCTGCTGGAGGAGTTCGGAACCGTTAGAGATATATTCACGGCTTCCCCTTCGGAGCTGGAGGATGTTGAGGGGGTAGGTGAGAAGACCGCGGACAAAATCGTGGACTACGCAACCAGGAAATACTCATGAAACCGCTGATCGTCGGCGTCGACCCGGGAAGCACTTCTGCAGTCGCGGCAGTCGACCTTGACGGCGAAATAGAGCTCCTTGAGTCTGGAAAGAACTTTCCTCCCCGCGACATCATCCAGAGAATAATTAAGGTGGGTAAACCCGTGGTCGTGGCATCCGACAAGGGAAAGACACCGAGCAAGGTGGAGAAGATTGCTAACTCGGTCGGCGCCCGACTCTTCGAGCCTGAGAGCGATCTTTCCTCCGAGAGGAAGAAGGAGCTGGGCAAGGGAGCGAACTCTCACGAACTGGATGCGGTGGCCTCTGCCGTGAACGCCCGGAGGCAGCTCCAGAGGGACATCAGGAAGATCAGGAAATACAACGAGCAACTTGATAAACCGGTGAATGAGATCGCGGAGAGGATTCTGAAGGACGAACCCGTCAGGAGTCAGGAAGACACTGAGGAGGGAGACGGGAAACAGGAAAGTGTCGAAACTGAGGATTCGGGGGTCGATGCCGAGAGGAAGAGACTGGAGAAGAAGATCGACAATCTCGAGCAACATGTCCAGGAGCTGAAGTCAGAGCTCGGGCAGAAGAACTCCCGTATAGAGTCTCTTGAGGATAAGATAGAGGAGATCAACGAGGCGGACCGTGAAGAGGTATTGAAGGAACGTGAGGTGAAGAAGCGTGAGGCCACTATAAGGGACAAGAACCGGGAGATCGAGGACCTGGAATCAAAGATACTGGACGCTGCTGTGAGGGAGCAGCAGTACAGGAAAGCGTTGAGGCGAATCTTTGAGGAAGACCATGATATCGTGCCTCTGGTAGATGATTCGGTCGAGAGGGTTCCTGAGAAGGCGGTGACGAAGGATCACGAGGTGGTTGAAAAGCTTCAAAAACGGGGAGCCGAAATCCACCATGTAGAGGATGTCGAAGGAGTCGAACTCAGGGACTTCGTCGTGGTCGATGAGCTCCCTGACAGCACCGACTTCGAGTCCATAATCAAAGAGTACCAGGATTCCCGATGATAAACACGGAAGACTTCACGGAGACTCAACAGAAACTGTTCAAGACACTGGTATTCCTCGGAAAGCTACTGCTGGCTGGAGCAGTCTTCCACGGCATCCTCTGGATCTATCCCGACACTGACCTTCTTCAGGCGTTCTTGGCTGATATCATCTCGGCGATGCTGAAATCCACGGGATTCCAATCCGCGGCCGACGGCACATACATAACTCTTTCAGGCATGCAGTACGTCATAACACAGGACTGCCTCGGATGGAAAAGCCTCGCAGCCTTCACAGGACTGATGTACGCATCATCGAAGAGAACACTGGAGCACCTCAACTTCATCCTCCAGGGATTCGCCGTGATACTGATCGCCAACATAATACGAGTCTACACCACGATCTTCCTGGCAGAAAAAGGCATAATCAGCTTCAATATAATACACGACGTACTATGGAGCTGGAGCCTCACATTCCTCGTCCTCGCGATCTGGGCCTACTGGTTCCTCAACCTGAAGGATCGAGAGCCAGTCTACCAGCAGAGGATACAGGAAAAAGTCCGTGAACTCAAGCAGCGGTAGAAAGGGCAAAAACTTAAACATCAAGACAACAAAAAACTTCTCATGAAGCAGCAGGATTCTCCAGAAACCGCTCGAAACGGAAAAACATTAAAACAACCATTACTCAACTCCAGAAAAGCTTCCAAGAGGGTGTGCTAGATGCCAAGCAATCCAGACATCTGTGAATGCGGCTCACAGCTTTTCACAGCAGTATGGGCAGTAACGCATAAAGAAGACGATGTAGAAGACGGCGAACTCGACCCGAAACAGGGCAACACTCTCAAAAAACCTGTTGGATTCGAATGCAGGGAATGCGGAAGGCTTCAGCTGACACGCAAAGTACCTGAACGACATGCAGAAGACGAAAACCTTGATCTGCCCGGATCAGCGGACAGAGACATGGTACGCGAAGACTAGACACGGAGAAACGATAAAATGAAACTAGAGGAAAAAGTTGGGGAACTGGCCGAAAAGGTCGACGAACTCCAGGAAGAAAACAGGCAGCTCAGGAAGAGAAACCAGCAGCTGGAAGACAAAGTAGAGAGACACCTCGGAGATGGAGAACAGCAGGAAAAAACCGAAGAAGACTCGGAAGGACTCAGCCGCAGACAGTTCATGAAGATGCTGGGCCTGGGTGCAGGAGGACTGGCACTGTCAAGCAGTGCGGCAGGTGCCTGGAGTATTCTGCAGCCTCAAAGCTCTGGAGTCAGCGACATAAAAGCAAAGACGGCTACAGCCGCCGCCGGAAACTTCGACCTACAAGGCAACTCACTAACCGACACCACACAGGGATTCCTGGACTTCACCGGCGACGGCAACAACCTCCGCCTCGCCACGGGGCAGGCCATCGAGGATGGGAGTGGGCAAAAGCGTTTGAATATACCCGACACAAATGCCACAAACATATATGATGGCGGGGGTAGAATGGTGTTTGGGGCGGATTATCAAGGAGTAGTTCAACTTAATTCTTGGTCTGACCAAAAGTTCGTCCTCCGAGATGCTACGGGTGTCTTTGATGCAGTAAAGTATCTCTCCTCCTCCTCCGCCCCCGGCACGCTCGTACTGACGAATGCGGAGTTGCGTATGTCTGAATCAGCGAGATTCACTGGTACTGCAAACGTATTATCGTGGCCTGTTGCTGATGGTAGTGAGAATCCGTTTGTTACTTCCAGTTCAAGTGGCGAGATAGTAGCAAAAGACGATAGTGGTAATTACACCACTCTAACGTGATACAATGCCAAGCAAAACAACTAACCAGTCAGAACCCTTACCTACAAGCATAACTGGTAAAACCGCAGGACGTGACCCCACTACGATACACGAGATGTTCAATCAAGCGGATAGTGATTACATCTCGAAATTCCTCGGCAACTTTTGGGAGAAGGTAAATATTTGCCCGAAGGAATCGTGTTGGGAGTGGGTCGGTAGTGTTGGTAGTAGTGGATACGGCTATATTGGA
>JBDGTY010000043.1:0-74 GCA_042216335.1 Candidatus Nanohalobium sp. | reverse complement strand
TCTGCGAGTGCGGGTCCCAACTGTTCACAGCAGTCTGGGCCGTCTCGCACAAGGACGACGACGTATCGGACGAG
>JBDGTY010000042.1:0-11092 GCA_042216335.1 Candidatus Nanohalobium sp. | reverse complement strand
TTCAAATCCCGGCAACCGCAACTGGTTACGCTCAGTTGGCACGCAAGTTGAGGGTTCTTTGAACCCTCTCTTTTTTCTCAGTGAATATTCTGGCCTCTCTCGCTGTCCCTTTTCTTTAACGCTTTGTCGACGGATTCGCCTCTGTTTTCTTCTGCTGATTGGATTATCTCGTTGACGCGCTTGCTTCCGGAGTGCTCAGGCTTCAGCTGGCCTCTGAACGCGTCCCTCAGTTCGTCCCACTGTTCTTCCTGTATCAGTTCCTGGACGCGCTCCTGTTTCAATGTGTCGACGAGTTCTTCCTGGTCCATCTCTTCGAGTTCCTGGACGATTCCCTGATCCTCCATCAGGTTTTGTTTCCTCTTAACTGCGATCAATCCGTCGATGACTCTGAGTGCGTCCATGACCGTGCGTGTTCGTTGTGGTAGATGCTCATCTCGTCCTCGAGCGAGGCGATCTCCTCAGCCAGTTCCTCCTGAAGGAGCTCGTCTTCAGTATCCTGTAACCTTTCGAACTTCGTCCTTCTTTTCTCGGCCAGTCCCTCGTGCTTGTCCCTCTTCAGTTCGAGGTCGGCCCTCAATTCACTTCTCTCCTCCTTGAGTTCGTCGAGGTCCATGTCTTGGATGTGGATTTCGTCGTTGCTCTTCAACCTGTCGATAACCCTGCTCAGGACGCTTACCATGCCAGAAGTTTGTAGAAACACGTGAATAAAACTTTCAGTAGTTCTGGTGGAAAGCGTTCCACCGGTACTTCAAACGCTTGAAGCACTCCTCGGCCTCGTCGCCCACATGGAAGAACATCCGCTTCCAGTCGCCGTCGACCTTCAGACGGATGTTGGGATAGATAGAACCTTTCTCCAGCTCCATATCCTCGATGTCCACGTACTCGGCCTCGTCAACCAGCTTTTCCTCGCTGAAGTTGTCAGTTATGCGCTCCCATTCCTCCGAGTCGTTCCTCCTTCTCTCGACGTGAGTCTTCGTTACTGCGACTTCCCCCAGGTCTGATTCGAATCTGTCAGAGTTCACACCTGTTTTTTTCTCGGACAGGTTTTAATTTCTCCAGTTCCAAGTTTTCTACATGAAAGAGAGCTTTGACTGGCTGAACCTTTCCTCCGGCGAGGAAGTCGTCTGGGAAGGCAACCCGCGTATGAAAAGCATAATCCCGGCCGTCATCGTCGGTATACCGTTCACGATAATTGGAATCGGGATATTCATCATAGCCGGCGCATACCTCAGCGTCAAGAACACGGATTATGTCGTCACCACCGACAACCTGTACGTCAAGAAAGGTGTGCTGTCCCGCAGCGTCCAGAAGATAGGATTCGATAAGGTCCAGAACATCAGCTTCAGTCAGGGAGTCCTCGGCAACCACTTCGGCTACGGGAACATCGAGATATCGACGGCCGGAGGTCAGGGAGTAGAGATGCGGTTCAGAAGCATCGAGGACCCGAAACAGGTGCAGGAACAGATCAACGACCTGATGAAGAAGGAGCAGTCCGACACAGTCAAGGGAGAAAAAAGCCAGAAAGAGATAATGAAGGAGATGCTCTCAGAGCTGAAGGAGATAAACGACAAACTTAACGTCTAATCTCCAACGTATTCTCCTTCCTCCCTTCTGAAGTCCTCTTCTCCCATCTCCTCGTGGACATGCGCCACCAGTCCTGGTGTCCGGGCGATTATGAAGAAACCTTTCCCGAGCTCTGGAGGCCAGTCTAAGTCGCTCATGACTGCGGCGATCGCTCCGTCCACATTGATGACGAGAGGGACTTTCTCCTCCGCAAAGGAGTCAGCAATCTCTTTCATCCTTTCAACATAATTACCTGAGATCCCGAGTTCTTCTGCTTTTCTGAAAATCTTCACGGCTCTCGGATCTTCCTCTTCATATACCTTGTGTCCAAGTCCCGGGATCTTGTCTCCAGATTTGGTGAAAACATCGACAATCTCGTCAGGAGAATAGTCCTCGTCTTGTAGTACCTCCATGCAGTCCTCGATGGCTCCACCGTGCTTATCGCCCAGCGCCAGAATCCCTCCGGCGATAGATGTGTTCATGTCGTTGCCACCGCTCTGAACCGTCCGGGCGGAGACCGTGGAGGGGTTTCCTATTCCGTGATCGATTGAAGTCGATAGAATAGTATTAAATATCTCAGATTCCTCCTCGGAAGGTTTTTCCCCTTTCAGTATCAGCCAGATGGCGTCTGCGAAGTCCATGTCCATGACTTCCTCTCTCGGAACTCCTCTGACGACAGAATCCTCTCCTGAAGAGGAAATTGACGTTTCCCAGTCTGTCATTTTCTGCCTCTTTCCAGTACTGTTTCTATGCGGTTTTCCCAGACTTTCTCGAGCTTGCCTTCTACGTGGTCGAGAGTGTCCTGCTGTTGATCCTGGTATTCCAGTTTTATGACGGCTTTCTCGTCCGCTTCAGCTGTTATCTCAAAGTAAAGGTCGTTTTCCTCTGCGGAGAATCCTCTGTACTTGCCTTCGATCTGAGGATAGATTTCATCTTTTTCATCGTCTCTGTGGTTCTGCCAGTGATCCATGAAATTGGATAGGAGGCTGTCAATATCGTAGAAGAAATCATCAACTGTCTCAGACTTCCTCACAGTAGCCTGATGACTGTAATTGCTGGATTTTGTGGAACTCATCCCAGTACCTCCTTCAATTTCTCACCTATGTCGTGGTGCACATCTACAACATGTACACCGGACTCTCTTAGAACTTTCTCCTTGTAGCTGGGCTTGTCCTCATCGCCGCGAATGACGGCTCCTGCGTGGCCGTACTGCTGTGAAGGCATGTTCTCGGTGAACTTTCCCGTGATGAATGCCACGACCGGTGTGTCGGAGTCAGGGTTCTCCTCCAGGAACTCTGCGACCTGGTTCTCGTAGGTGCCGCCCAGCTCTCCGAACATCACGACCGCATCCGTTTCATCGTCCTCCTCGAACATCTCCAGTGCCTCCACGAAGTTTGTCCCAGCGATTTTATCTCCGCCGATATCCATCGCGGTTGAGATGCCGAATCCTGCGTTCTGGACGACCTGTGCGGTCTCGGTTGTCATCCCTCCTGACTTCGATACTATGCCGATCCTTCCCTCGCTGTAGACTTCCTTGGCTCTGTTGCCGCCGATCGGCCCGATCTTGGCTTTGCCAGGACTGATCACTCCGACAGATGTCGGGCCGACTAGTGTCGCATCCTTTCTCTCCAGTTCCTTCCTGACTTCCCACATGTCTCTGGTCGGGATGCGCTCGGTCGTGACGTTGATCTTCTCTATCCCGTTCTCCAGTGCCTCGAGTATCGCGTCCTTCGCCGCGAAGTGCGGGACGTACACCAGTGAGG
This sequence comes from Candidatus Nanohalobium sp., assembly GCA_042216335.1. Taxonomy (GTDB): domain Archaea; phylum Nanohalarchaeota; class Nanosalinia; order Nanosalinales; family Nanosalinaceae; genus Nanohalobium. The sequence goes on along the minus strand of JBDGTY010000042.1, from coordinate 7,766 downwards.
TATTGATCTCCGGATGTTCTCTCTTGGCCTCCCGGGCGGTGTCGTAGACGGGTACGCCGGCGACTTCCTCTCCTCCCTTGCCTGGGGTGACACCTGCTAGGACGTCGGTGCCGTAGTCTTTCATGTCCGGCGTCTTTTCACTAGCTGCTCTGCCGGTGATGCCTTGGATCAGTAGTTTGGTGTCTTCGTCGGCGAAAACGCTCATTCGGTGACTACCTCCTTGACTGATTCGTATGTGAGGTTTTCGACCGGATCAACGCCTTCCTTCTCCCCATACACCTTGTACTGCTTGACGAGGACGAAGTCCATGCCGACCTTCCGACACGCCGGGTCCCGGTTCAGGTTGTTGCCGAAGTAGATGAACTTCTCCGCTGGCTCGGTACGGTAGTCGAAGAACTTCCTGAAGATCTGCGGATCCGGCTTCTCTACTCCGACCTCCTCCGAAACCACGAAACCTTTGTAATCGACTCCGTGAGCTTTCAGCAATGTTTCGAACCAGTTCTTTCCCTCGATGGTGTTGTCGCTGATGAAACCGATAGGCCCGAAATCCTTTGAGACTTTCTTCAGCATCTGGAAAACGTTGTGGCTCTCCATGAACTTTCTCTCCCGCTCCTTGTACTTCTCGATGATCCTCAGCGGGTCGTTGTGCTCGATACCGTGCTTCTCCATGTACTCACGGACCTCTGAGGGAGTGTAGATACGGAAATTGTTCACATCGAACTCCGGGATCTCCTCCGCACCGTACTCATCCAGCTCATCCTTCATCAACTCGTTCTGAAGCCGGAACGAAGGCATCAACGTATCTCCGATATCGAAAACAGGTATCTTATTCATCTTCCCCACCTCTATACTCTTCCACCATATCAATCAAATCCTCTGCCGACTCTGTCATAGGTTTATCATTTCTGAACAACTTCATGTCTAGGTCAAGTTTCTCCTTCGTCTCTCTTAACAGTTCGAACGCTTCGTCAGCGTGTGGGCCGTCCCTCCTCACAACTATAGGGTAATCCGGCTCCTCCTCTTCCAGTGCCTGGACAAAGCCTTTCATCGTCCTGAGAACATCCGTGTTGTTGGCTGTGCCGCCGACATGCCACAGCCCAGCGATATCCTTCGACATTATAATCTTGGAAAGCTTGTAGACTTTCTCGGTCGGCGGATTGCCGCCGTACTCTGTGTAGTTCGCCGGTTCGCCGCCGTACTCAATCAGTGCATCCATGTTAGTTAAACTGGCGCCTCCTCCGGCCAGCATCATCCCGATGTTGCCGTCTAGTTCCGTATATTTTCCTGCCACTCCTCTGTGGTCTTCCTCATCTATCTTCTCCGCCTTTATCTCCCTTTCGGTTTTTTCTCTTCCCATAACTGACCTTTCTGGGAAATCTCTGTCGTGTCGGTAATCTGCGTCATCTTCAAGATCAATCATCGCATCCAGGACAACATAGCCGTCCTCGGTCCTCGCCAGAGGATTGACTTCGAGAAGCCGGGCATCTTCTTTCAGGAAGGCACTGAATAGTTTCTGTAAAGTGCTTCCTAATCTGGCAATTTCCTTGCCTTCAAATCCCTGTTCTTTCAGGAACTCCCTGAATCTGAAGGCTGAGTCATCTTCCAGAGAAATCTTGGCTGATTCTCTGTCCTCGACTCCGGTACCTCCTTTTCTGGAGAAGATCATCACAGGACTTCTGGTGTCTGTGTCGTACATGAACGAGACGTAGTATTCTTCCGAGAACTCTACCTGTTCCTCGATAACAGCCTCCTCAAGTTCCTTTCCCTTGAATTCGGCACCGATCATCTCCTGCTTGATCGCTTCTGCCTCCTCCAGGTCCTTGGCGAACCTTACCGCTCCCATCTCCTTCCGATTATTGGCGAGCAACTGGCCCTTGATAACATACCTTTTTCCTTTTTCCAGTTCTCTGGATGGTGTCTCCAGGCCGTGTTTTTCGAGAAGTTCTTTGGCCTCGTGTTCGTACAGTTTCATGTTGCAGTTTTTCTGTCGGAGCTATATTTATCCTGTGATGTGGCTGTGTGTGCGACCTCTTTTTCCCTGATTCTCACGTTGATGTCTGGCTGTTGTGGAGGGTTAACTGTTAGTTCTGCTGTCTCGTAGGATCCGAGGATGGCTTTTTTGCTGGGGTCGGTCAGTTCGTTGTCAAGGTAGTCGTCTATGTCGTGGAAGGAGGTCACTATGTAGTAGTCGGACGATCCTACGGACTCTACGTTCTCGTAGAAGAATCTTGAGAATGCTTTTCCGACTATCTCTTCACTGTTGAATTCTTCTACCTCGGGTACAGGACAGTGAAGCAGGTAAGCCTTCTCGTTCTCCTGGTCGTATACAGCCAGTGCGGAACAGCCATCTCCCATGATAGTTCCTGAGGACAGGATCGTGGAATCCGAATCCGTGTACTGCCCTACTTCCCCGGCCTCAAAGACTCTATAAGGCCAGGTACTGGTGCCGTACTCTCCGCCGACTCCGTGAACCTCCTCAATCTCGAAATCCTCCTGTTCAAAACTCTACATGTGAGGGAAAGTGACTGAAATTACTCTTAAGTAACATTCGCTTAAATTTCTGGCTACCCAAAAATAGGTTATGGTATACACGGGAAGAGGTGACCGCGGCAGGACCGACCTGAGTTCGGGGGAAAGAGTTTCCAAAAGCTCTGAGAGGATCGAAGCCTACGGCACAGTCGACGAACTGAACTCGCTTACAGGCCTATGCAGAAGCTACACAGAAGACAAAGAAGAAGAGTTAGAGGAGATTCAGAACGAGCTCCACATCCTCCAGGCGGAACTGGCGAACAGAGAGCCCGATGTCAAGGTGACGGATGAAAATACTGAAAGGTTAGAAAAGTTGTGCGACAGGTATCAGGAGGAGTGCCCGCCGCTGAAAAACTTCGTCCTCGCTGGAGGATGCAAAAGCGCGGCGCATCTGCATCAGGCCCGTTCAGTGGCCCGGAGAGCTGAGAGGAAGATTGTGGAGCTTGACCATGATGAAGAACTGCGTGAAGAGGTCCTGGCGTATATCAACCGTTTGAGCGACCTGTTCTTCCTTATGGCGCGTCACGAAAACTTCCTGGAAGATGTTGATGAGAAGAGCCCGAAGTACTGATGGAGCCGAAAATTGTCTTGCATGGTGGGGCCGGTAGCTGGGGAGAGAAGGAGGAAGATGCCCAGGAAGCACTGGAAAAAGTTGCTGACGAAGTCGCACAAACTTCCGATTTCTCCGATGCGCTTGACATGGTCGAAAATGCTGTAAGGCTTCTAGAGGATGAACCTGTGTTTAACGCAGGTAGAGGCGGCAAGTTCCAGGCTGATGGTGAGATAAGGCTGGACGCTTCCCTGATGACGTCCGATCTCGAGGCAGGAGCTGTTATAGGGCTTGAAGGCGGTTTCCTGCATGCTGTGTCGGTGGCCAGAAAGGTCATGGAGGAAACGCATCATGTGGCGCTGAAAGGCTGTCAGGCCGCGGACTTCGCCGAGGAATACGGCTTTGAAAAGGCTGATCTCAGGACTGAGGTTAAAAAGGAGGCCTACTCCGAACAGATGGATGATCTCGAAGATCTAAGCTACAGGGAGAAAATCCGGGAACTGAAGGACAGAGAACAAAACGGTACTGTGGGGGCAGTAGCCATCGACAGAAACGGCGATATGGCAGCAGCCACATCCACAGGAGGGAGATACGGCCAGCTGGCAGGAAGGGTCGGCGATACACCTATGCCCGGCAACGGAACCTACTGCAACGAATCGTCAGCTGTCTCAGCCACGGGAGTAGGAGAGGCCATAATCAAATCGACGCTCTCCCGAAGATGCGCAGAGGTTTTAGAGAGAGGAAAGGTTCCAGAAAACGCTGCGCGCGAAGCCATCGATTATCTTGAGGATAAGACGGGCAGGAAGCTGGACTTATAGTTCTGGACAGCAAAGGAGAAACCGGTGCATACTTCAACACCGAATCCATGGTCTGGACAGAAAGAAAGAGGAAAAACTGACTCTTTAGCCAAGCAACTCCCTTATCCTTTCGATTTCGTGGTCGACGATGCCGTGCTGGCTGCCCTCGAAGATGTATTTCTCCACGTCCGCATTCAGCCCCTGGAAGACTTTCTCTGTCTCGTTGACACGCTCCAGGGGGATGTGTGGGTCGTTTTCGGCACATCCGATGAAGACGGAAGTTTCTTCCAGGTCGCCTGAGAACTCTCTTATCTCTTCTCCTATCAGGCCGCCGCTCAACGCGAAAAGCCCGCCGTATTTCCCTGGGTTGGAAGCCATGTACTCCGAGGCCAGACAGGCGCCCTGTGAAAATCCAAGTAGGAAAAAATTTTCCTTTCCGACTTCGCCCACTGCTTTTTCCACTAGTTCGTCGACTCTTCTCAGCGCCGAGTCCAAGTGTGGCTGATTCCTCTCCCGAGGCTCCATAAAGCCTCTTGGATACCATTCCCTGTTCGCCGCCTGAGGAGCGATAAAAGCCGCGTCCGGCAACTGTCTGTGTAGCTGGATGATGCTGTGAGCTGTAGCGCCTCTTCCATGTATCATTATAACAGCTTTATCCGCATTTTTCAAATCTGATCCTGCTGTCAGGACTTCTCCGTCTGCATGTACATCCCTCATTTTATCTCTTCCTCTCTGAACTCTGGAAGGTTTTCAAGTATCTCCTCCCTCCGTCCCTGGAGTTTTTCCGGCAGCACAAAGTTCTCTCCAAGCTCTTCCACGTCCTCATCCGCGTTGTAGCCTGGTCCCATGCTGGAGAACTCGAACAGTATCCCGAAAGGCGTCCTGGCATAGGTGGAGGTGAAGTACTTCCTGCTGATAGCTGGTGAGGGACGCATACCCATGGACTTCAGCTTCTCCCTCATTTTCTCTACTTCTTCCTCGTCTCCGGCCTTGAACGCGACATGGTGCACCGAGCCTTTCCCCATCCTGCCGTGCTTGTCTGTCTCCTTTACCTCTACCCGGGAGCCGTCCTCTGCCTCGAAAAGGTTTTCTTCTGCCTCTTCAAGCCCTAGTTCTTCGAGTATCGGCGATACATCATCCTTTCTGTGAACGGATAGAGTGACGTGGTGCATACCCTGTACCTGGTGTTCTTCAGGAACCTTGCTTTTCTCCCATTTCTCGAATTCCTCCGATTTCTCCGGTACAAGCCTGAGAGGAAGGCCGTCGGGGTCGCTAAAGCTGAGTGTTTCCCTCTCATACCATTCCTCCTCTTCAAACTCTACTTCTTCGTTTTCTAGTCTTCCTCTCCAGTACTGCATCGAGTTTTCGGGTATCCTGAGGCCTAGCTCTGTTATCATCCCGGCACCCATCTCTCCCTGTTCTTCGGTCATGTCGGGGAAGAAAGTTATGCTGCTTCCGGGTGTTCCCTTCCTGTCGCCGTAGAACAGGTGGTAGACGTTGGGTGCGTCGTGGTTTACTGTCTTCTTCACCATCCGCATCCCGAGTGTGTTGACGTAGAACCTCGCGTTTTCTGTTGGGTCGCCGGCGATGGCTGTGAAGTGGTGGAGTCCTTGGACTTCTGGTTCCATGTTTTCTCCTTGGACGGCGTCAGTTAAATGACGGTGAGCTACCGGGATGTAACCTGCTGGCAGGAAAAACTGTATAACATGAGAGAATCTATTCAGGAACATGACCCGATTCATACCCTTCAAACGCTACAGCCCTTACTTCAAGACAGGCCTCAATAAGGCTCTGATGGAATCAGCGAGAGATTCAGGAGAAACTGTAATCTTCCTTGCGGGCTGGGACAGGAAGTGCGTCAACCTCGGTTATTCCCAGGTTTTCGAGGAAGAAGTGAATGTAGAAGAGTTCCAGAAAAGGGATGATGTGGAGCTTGTGAGGCGCCAGGGCGGAGGAGGCGCTACGTTCCTCACACCGGAAGGAGAGATCACGTGGGGTATCGTAGCACCGGAAGAGAAGTTCCCGGACGACGTCAACAGGATCTATGAGGAGGTCTGCGGCAGGATTGCCGAAGGCCTGGAACAGATAGGTATAGATGCGGAACACGAACCCGTCAACGATGTAGTAACGGAGAAAGGTAAGATCTCCGGCGCCACGCTGAAGAGAGAAGGTGGTGTGGTCTACATCGGAGGTACACTGATCTACGAGGCGGATCCGGAGGAGATGTTCTCCCTTCTGACGCCTAGCGATGATAAGAAGAAGGGCAAACAGGTAGAGGACTACAGGGAAAGGGTTTCATCAGTCAGGAAGGAGTCTGATGCTTCCTTCGATGAGGCGAAGCAGGCACTGAAGGATGCGCTTCTGGAGGGCCGAGACTTTGAGGTCTCTGAGTTGAGTGATTCTGAGGTCGAACGGGCGGAGGAGTTAGCTGATAAGTATAGGGATGGAGAATGGTTGTATCGCAATGAAATTTGATGAAGTGATGATTGAGGATCCACGTGAGATATTTGCGTCTGTCAGAAGGACGGCTGAGGAGTCTGAGGTTGACGGCCCTTACAGAATCGGCCTCAAGCATGATCACACCAGTGCCATCAGAGGGTATGCTGAGAGGGAGACAGGCCTCGGTGAAGAAGTCGATGGTGACGCAGCTTATCCCATGGAGTTGACCAGGGAGGACGGCGGAGATACATGGTATCATTCTCCCGAGAGCAGGTGCCTGATGCTGGGGGTTCCCGATAACGCAGCCAGGAACCATGTGGAATACATGAGAGCCTGGGGCAACCTTCTAGCAGATGAACTCGAAGATTTTGCTGAAGAAAACGACCTAGACATCTCTCCTGAGTATAGAGGGAGTGAAGAAGATGACTCTTACTTTGCCGGAGATATATACGATGAGAAGACAGGCAAACAGTTGATAGGACTTTCAGGAAGATCGTTTGAAAACTCAACGGTTGTCAGAGCCTGTATGTACGATGGAGAGCAGCACGGCGAACTGTTCGATGAGATAGTTGAGGCAGATACCGGTGAAGACGCGGAAAACTTCCGCCAGAAATATATGCCGGTTGAAGGATTCTACGACAGCATAGTCGATAAAGAGGAAACTGAGGAAGTGGAGATAGAGCAACATCTCGAACCGGATGTCTCACCTGATAAAGGAAGACATCCCTCACCCTGCATAGACAGGGCAACCTAGACAACTCCAATTAAAAAACTCACCAGTAACTATATTTCTACACAGGCGAGGGGTCGGAAACTCTTATGAGTTTTCCCGACACCAGCATTCCGATAGAATGCGAGGGTAGCCAAGTGGTCAAAGGCGCAGCGTTGAGGACACCTCTTTCTCCCTAGAGAGATGGAGGTTCAAGAAGCGAGCAGTGAGCGAGCTTCGACCGTCAAATGCGCTGTCCCGTAGGGGTTCCAGGGTTCGAATCCTTGCCCTCGCAAATTCCTCTCCGAAATTTGCTTCAAAAAGCAGCTCTAAGAGCCTGATTTACCTCGCATTTCTATTCCTGTCAGGAGTTGATATGTTGGATCTGGAATCTTTTTCGAATCCGGAACTTGTACTATAGGTTTCATCTGGTCATCGACTTCTTTCAGACTTTCACAGTATAAACACTCGACGACCACAACTGATAAAATAATTCAGATGTCCAGACTATCTATGTCTAAGATAGTCAAAACAGATGATACGCTTCACGGCAAACCAAGAGTTGAAGGAACTCGGATACCGGTTAGAACTCTCTATGGACTTTACAAGGATGGACTTACGCCGGAGGAAATTGCCGGAAGATACCCGACAATCGACACAGAGGATGTAGAAGAAGCCATCCGTTACAAACGAACACAATCAAAACCGTTATTTTCCAGCTTCCTCTCAACAAGGAAATCAA
>JBDGTY010000041.1:0-3522 GCA_042216335.1 Candidatus Nanohalobium sp. | reverse complement strand
TTAACCTTAAGATGAGCAAGGATAATTCACTGATGAAACTAGCCGGGATATGGGAAGACTGTGAAGATATCAAGGAAGCAGCGGAGGAAGGCAGGAAAAGATCTCGGGAAAGAAGCGACAGGATAGCCGAGAAACTTAACGAGCTATAAACCAGGCAAAGTTTTGACTATTTTGAACTCAAAATATACAAGAGTTTAGGTTAGCTAACTTAATATGGCTCTTGAAGGCCCTTTCCAGGTTATAGCTTCTCGAGAAAATCTAATTTTGACGCTAATTTTCTTCGGAGGCTACCTATACATCCACTATCTAAGAAATGAATACGGGCCTAAAGTAGAGTTTAAACAACTTGATATACTAGTCCATTCCGCCATAGCATCTACAGTATTCGGTGCAATACTAATCCTCACAACAGCCCCATTATTCGTAATCTTAGAGCTAAAAACTGAAATTGCTCAAAATCTAATAGCGCTAGGAATACTAAGCCAAGGAATTATTTTAGGATACAAGCTCAAAATTGACCAGAAACTAAGTGAAGCTATCTCTAGTTTTAACGAAAAACTTCATTCTGATAGACTAAAGATCTCAAAATTTCTCCTAACACTCATTGTAGGAATTATAACCATGATTATTTCACTTGTAATTCATTTTTTAGGCCTTGGAAGCATTCAAAATATACCAGCAAACTCAGGATTTGAATGGCTGAATCTCTTCGTAGTAATCTTAGTTTATATCTATACTGCCATGGAAGTATGGGATTTCTTCGTTGATCTCAACAGGAATACTTTTGAAATACAATCGGAAAAATGAAGAATCACCACTCCTTTTTAAAGTTTTAGCGGGTTATCGGTTATTATACGCTATAGGTGAAACCTAATAATGGCAGATAAACCACACATTAACCTAGTATTTATTGGACACGTTGACCACGGTAAGTCTACTACAATCGGTAGAGTTCTGTGGGATACTAAAAATCTTCCAGAAGAAGAGATGCGCAAGCTTGAGGAAGCTGCTGAAGAAGCAGGTAAGGAATCCTTCAACTTCGCATTTGCGATGGACAGTCTTGAAGAGGAGCGTGAAAGAGGAGTTACAATCGACCTGGCTCACCAGGAATTCGATTCAGATAACTACCACTTCACGATCATCGACGCTCCAGGGCACCGTGACTTCATCAAGAACATGATCACGGGAGCTTCCCAGGCAGACGCAGCCGTACTTGTTGTCGCTGCAGACGACGGCATCCAGCCACAGACAAAGGAACACGCATACCTTGCGAAGACACTGGGAATCGACCAGCTAGCAGTTGCAGTCAACAAGATGGACCTAGCTGACTACGAAGAAGATGGATTCAACGACATCAAGGACGAAGTCTCCGAGATGATCCAGCAGGTAGGATACGACACAAGCGACATCCACTTCGTACCTATCTCCGCGTTCGAGGGAGAAAACGTAGTCGAATCAGAAGAAATGGACTGGTACGACGGACCTACACTTGTAGAGGCACTGGACGACTTCGAGGAACCTGAAAAGGCGATCGACCTACCAACAAGAATCCCTGTTCAGGACGTCTACACAATCTCCGGAATCGGAGCAGTATCGGTCGGAAGAGTAGAGACAGGAGAACTCGCTCAGGGCGACGACGTAGTCTTCGAACCAGCAGGAACAAGACTCAACAAATCAGTCGGTGGAGAAGTCAAGACCATCGAGATGCACCACGAAGAAGTAGAAGACGCACAGCCTGGCGACAACATCGGATGGAACACAAGAGGAGTTGGAGAAGACGACATCAAGAAAGGAGACGTCGCAGGACCAGCAGACAACCCGCCAACAGTCGTCGAAAGCTTCAAGGCACAGGTCATCGTCCTCAACCATCCAAACGTCATCAGTGAAGGATACACACCAGTATTCCACGTCAACACAGCACAGGTCAGCTGTACCTTCGAAGACCTGCACGAGACAATGAATCCAAAGACAGGAGAGACACTGGAAGAAGACCCAGACTACATCAAACAGGGTCAAGCAGCAAAGGTCACAATCAGACCACAGCAGCCACTAGTCATCGAAGAAAACGACGACATCCCACAGATGGCAAGATTCGCCATCAGAGACATGGGACAGACAGTAGGCGCAGGACAGTGCCTAGAAGTCAACGAGAAGGAGTAGAGCGCCTCCAGTCGAGTTTGCTGCTCAAAGCATCACGCAGTGATGCGGCTCTAGGCCATGCATAGCATGGCCTTCACCTTTCCATTTCTCTTATCTCTACTTTCTCATTACAGTCAACAGAACTAAGTTAAAGGATACCGTCTTTAACCCAATTCAAGCATGGAACCCAAGATCAAAGTTCTGGAAGAAGTTTCCCAGTATCTAAACCGTGAATGGTTTGTCTTCGGAAGCATGGGCCTGAAACTGAAAGGCCTGAATGTAGAACCGGATGACGTCGATATATGGACCACGGACGAAAACGCAGAGAAACTGAGGGAAGCATTCTCTGACAAGCTGGTTAAAACAACTGAAGTCGGTAACGGCCCGACTTCGGACGTAGACGTCTACCAGATAAACGGAGAAGAGTTAGAAGTTCTCTACGGCAACCAGTACATCGACTTCACCGAGACAGAAGAAACACAGGGATTCCCTGTACCGAAGGATCAGGCCTTCGCCGAGATGTACCAAATAATCGGAGAAGAAGAGAAAGCCGAGAAGTTAACGAGTTAGACTCTTTTTAGCCACTCATTATCACAATCGCAATCAGGGTGCTGACCACGGAGAGGATCACTCCCAAAATTATAGCCAAACTGCCCAAGAGTTCATCTTCTTTTAGAACACCTGCAACACCAAATATTACTGCCAGAGGCCCAAAAATAATCGGCAGAACTATTAAGGAACAGAAAGCAAATACCAGCCCTAGAATACTGTACTTCCTACCCTCAGGCTTCTCAGAACCCTCATCAGCTACAAGGCAAGTTCGCCAGACACCATTTATAATAGTTAACTTCCATCGATTTGGTATGCAGAAGGCACGTGTAAAGCTTAGAAGTACAAGTCAGGAGAAAGTTGACGAACTGGCAGATGAGATCATCGAGATTGGTGAAGAGTACGATGCAGAGGTTTCAGGACCGGTACCTCTTCCAACCAAGAACATGGGAGTAACGACCAGGAAGGCTCCTGACGGAGAAGGAAGCAGTACTATCGAAAGATACGAGATGCACGTACACAAAAGACTTCTAGACGTCATGGAAAGTGAGAGAGCACTCAGACAGGTCATGCGTGTACACGTACCAGAAGGCGTTGACATCGAAGTCGAACTGATTGAATAAATTTACTATTTCTCAATCCTTTCCTAATTTAAAGATTCTACAGATTATGTTTTCTAGACAGTTGGTGAGAGATAGGTCAATAACCTATCAAGTACTGCCAACCCGAAGACTCTCTGAGTCTTCTGGATCCAGAAGGCCCAAAGGCCTTCAGCTGTCACGACAGTTGTGCCGGAGGTCGAAAACTCGAGCGAGTTTTCTCGACCCGCAGCAA
>JBDGTY010000040.1:0-45293 GCA_042216335.1 Candidatus Nanohalobium sp. | reverse complement strand
TGAAGGTGTAGAGTATGTCAGAAGTTGATTCGGAACTTGAGCTTGCGGAGGAAGCTCTGAACGATCTAGACCTGATAGAGGCTGCCTCAATTAGACGAAGATATTCGACACTCTACTACGCGCTATACCACTCAGCACGGGCCGTCCTGATTTCCATGGACTACGCACCAAAAAATCACCAAGGCCTTGACTCACTAGTACACAATATTTTGTACCGGCAGGAAGACCTCCTGACAGAAGACGAAGCATCATTCTACTCCAAACTGAAAACCAGAAGAGAACAGGCAGATTACGAAAAAGGATTCCTAGGTTCCGAAGAAGAATACGAAGAAATGAAATCAAAGGCCAGAGAAATAGCAGACAAACTCAAAGAATCAGTATGAACAAGACACAGGAAAAACTCAAAGAGGAGACGGAGAAATGGCTGGAAAAACTCGACGACAGGATCGAAGGAAAGGATGAATCAGTTGAGCAGATGGAGAACGTCCTCGCTTATAGAGACGACACCATACACTTCCTGGAAGAAGAGGACTACATCAGGGCCTGGGAGGCGGTAATTTATGCATGGGGAATATTGGAAACCTTGGAGAGATTGGGAAAGTTCGAGGAATAATCAATCTATAATTTAGGTTGAGACAGAACTAAAAATTCCGCAGAATAAGTGTAAAAGATGCAGCATCCTGCTTATCACAAAAAAATAAGGCTGTATGTGTAAGATAAAGAATTAAAGCAACTAATTTTTATCCCTGTAATGCATCAGACCCCATGAGCTCTTGATTCAAGGCATTTTCAGCCTGTTCAAGCATACTTTGATGTCTATCAAATTCAGCCTGAACCTGATTTGCCAATTCTGCAATACTAGACTCATCCTGATTCACTTGCTGGGCTGTTTCCTTCTGTTGTTCAATTTCTTCCTTTAATTGAGCAAAATCCTGCTCGATAGCCTCACCTTCACTCTTGATTCTTTGGGCCAGTTCCTGAACTTCGGATAGTTGTTCTTGGTTTCCTAACGTTATTCCTTCCCCCAGATCTCACGCATCCTTTCTTCATCCTCTCGAAGAGATTGCATCTCTGACGAGATATCCTGAACATCCGCTAGAATCTTCTCATCAAGCTTCTCCTCTCGCTCAAGATGTTCCTCTTCATTTTGAATCCTTTTCGCAAGTTCCCCCATATCAGTTAGTTCTTTCTCTTCAAGTTCTTCGTCTTTCCCTAACATATTTCCAACTCGATCACGAATAGCCATGATTCAATATTCTCAACTGCATTTATTTAATTTTTGAATATATAGCCAACTATAATAAAAACATAATCAAAATGGTAACGTATGAGAGATCCTTGGAAGTTCGGAGCATTTGCGCTCGCCGCAGTGGCAGGATACCTAGCATCGGATATAGTCACGCAGATCGCCACTCAGCAGTACGGACTTCCACCACAGCCAGGCCACATACTCATAATCGCATTCCTCGGACTGTTCACCGGATTCCTCATAGACGAACTCATACCCGCATACCTCGACAAGGCCAGAGGCAGCGGAGGAGCAGGAGAAATCGGAGGAGGTGGAGACGATTTCGACTTCGACCAGTAAAAAACTGGTACTCACGCTGATGTTGATCAGTTTTGTTTCGAGTGTATCTGCGGCCTTCTACTACAACCAGGGCGGAGGAAACTCTCAAATACTCGAATCTAGAGACTCATACTTCTCAACACCTCAATTTGATTCTCAAGAGGAGATACTCTCAGAACTCGTGGCACCATTCATCTTCATAGCAACCCTACTAAATATTGCCCTAAGTAAGGCTCTAACATTTATACTTGCCAAAGATGATACCCCAGATTACAGTGACCCCGAATATAGAGGATTTGTACCTTACATGTTTCCTATCAAAGATAATCGCCCAGATACCACCAGATACTCTATGATAATGTCTCTAGCTATAACCGCATCACTGATACCAACCCCTTACTGGGACATCATCCGCGGACTAATGGCTTCTCTCGGTATAGCGGCAGCCGCAGGCATAGTCATAGTGTCCGGCTACGTAGTATACAAGGCACTCTCCTGACACGGAAAAGAACTTAAAAACTAATATGAGATGTTATTAGATATGGATAGTAATCCTTCCAAAAGTCCAAAGTTTTTTTCGATCAAGCTTAAGTCTTCTATCTTAGCTAGCATCACTCTTGCATTCATTGGATTAACAATTGCACAGGAAGGAGGAGGTATCTTCTCAACCGGAATGGTAAATTCCGGAGGTGGCGTGATGGGACTCATAACCACTTTAGCAGATCAATTAATACTTTTCAGAATTAACAGTCCGAGAGATTTACTAATATTTCTAGGATTATTCATCGCCAGCTATGGCGCCATTAAAACTTTAGTCGATGCGGCTGTTGGAAAACTAAACAATCAGATAACTTCAACAGCAACAGGAAGCGATGGCGTCTGGGCAGTAAGACTTATTTCAGCCGGTGGAGCGTACGTTTCAATGACAATTATTGGTTTCTGGTTCGCAGGGCTTGCCACGCTACTGCTGATGTTAGGAGGATTTGGATTAATTCTGTACTATGCATACGAAATATTGAATGGAACGGGCGGAGGAGGCGCAACACCAGACGGCGGAGTACCCACGACCGATGGAGGCCTTGAGACAGTCCAGTCCGAAATTGAAGACCTGAAGACTAAAGTAGACCAGACAGAAAATGAGGAGTCCCAGGGCGCGCCCGAAGACAGAGTAATAAACGAACTTGAAATGGAGAACGAGGAAGCAGAAGATATAGTTCAGAAATTGAGAGAGGAGGAAATTCGCCTTGAAGAAGCATTAAACGAGATAAAGAGTAAGGAAGACCAAATCTTGGAAAGCGAGGAACATGAGCGAGAGGCGCTTAAATCCATAGAGGGGGAGCAGCAAGACCTGATTGAGGATGCCCAATACCTTATCCAAGTTACGGCAGAACAGGGAATTGAAGGCGATAACATTGAGAGAATAAACGAAGACTTCAGAGAAGAATTAGAGAGCCTTCAAAAGTTGGAGACTCTACTCAAAGGCCAGAAAGACTATGCTAAAGGAATTAAACAGATTCTACCTATGATAAAGAGAGCTGAAAATAATATTGAGGCCCTAGCCACTGAAATATCTGAATTGGAGACAACAGAGAAGGAGATGGGGGATGCTGAAAAGAAGGCGGAGCAAAGAGCAGGCGCAGAACGAGAAAAAGGAGCAGTAAGCAATATTGAATCTCAAACAGGCAACATTGAATCAGAAACGCACGCTCTAGACCAAGAGAGGAAGAAACTTTCCCAAAAGATAGAGTCAGAGAAGGAGGAACTTGAAACAGAAGTGAGAGGCCTACAAAGCGAAACAGAAGTGATAAGAGATATAGCTGAAAGTTTGAGTGAAGAAGAGAGCAGCCTTAAAACACTTAAAAGCCAGATTTCTGGCTCTAAAGGAGAAGACATACAGACCACAAAACAGCTTCTCGAAAATAAAATCGATACTATAGAAAGAGTCAAGAGCGAAAGCAGCCAGATAATAGATATCACTGAAGAGACAGTTCAAGGCTTCTGATCCAAACAATTATTTAAACCATATACTGTAAATAAAACAACAGGACGATATAAAATGGCAGGAGAAGAGGCGAAGCAGGCCGCGACCTTGATGGTCCGGTTGATGAACAACATCGATATTGCATTGATCGGAGCAGTTGCAGGATTTGCAGTGGCAAAACTTACTGGAAGGAAAAACCGTGGTATGGGCGGTTTCTAGGGTGATCAAAGAATGAAGAAAGAGGATTTCCGGAACTTTGTTTACAAAGTTGAAAACATAGTAGACGAGTTTGTGATTGTAGCTCTATCTCTTGGAGCGCTTACTGTATCGGTTTATTCGCTGTTCTTTGTTTCGAACGGCCCTAACTTTATCGAGTTCGGCCGGCAGATCTTCCCATGGATTGTCATGCTCGGCCTGATGATCATAGGTCGAGAGCTGTGGATTATGAACAGGAAGATCAGCTCCTACCTGGAAAGCGAGAGCCAAGACGAAGATGAGAATAACTCCGAGAGCGAGGGTGGAGAAGAGTAGATGGAACCTGAGGTCTCCGGTTTCTCCAGCTTGATTTCTTTCTTGACTGGAGCTGATGCTTTCAGCCTGCTTTTCCCATTTATCCTTTCATGGATGCTTTACCTGGCAGCTATCGAGAAAGCAAGTATTTTTGATGATGTAGATAGTTTGAACAATGCCGCACCTGTGATGGCGATGATCTTGGCTTTCTTCACAGCCAGGTTCCTAGTGATGCAGCCATTCTACCAGAGCTTCTTCTCCGTGTTCTTCGGGAAGATAGTCATCGGACTGGCATCGATCCTCGGACTGCTGACTTTGGCCAGTTTCACAGGATTCGACTGGGGTCAAGGCCAGGACAACAACCCATTCAGAAAATACGTATTTTACATAGCAGTACTGATGGCAGGAGCAGCGTTTGTCTGGGCCGGAGGATTCGGCCCAGCTATGTTCGGTTTCGAGGATGCAAGCGGATTCATAGCCGGCATAATCAGTGCGACGTTTGAAACCGGGTTTATATGGCTCCTAGTGATTGCTGGCGCTATGCTGGCGGTGATGTATCCGTCGGGAAATGATAACGCCACCGGTGGCGACACCGGTGGGGATGACGGAGATGATGAATAATGGCAGGAGTATTTGGAGTTCTGCTTCAGTCAATGATCGATTCAAGAGCCTACTACGTTTTTATATGGTTACTCTTTGCAGCACTCATTTACGGGTTGCTGGCGAAGTATGAGATTTTCAGCGATGAGTCGGTTATGGCTGGTGCCTCACTTGGAAGCTCACTTTTCACCCTCCTTGGTATATATGCTTATGAACTAAATGAAATTTTTCTAAATTTTGCTGCGGCGATAGGTTTCGGTCTTTTCGCGCTTTTCGGCACAATTATATTGCTTGCAATGGGAGGAGTAGAACCTACAGATGTGATACCGGATGAGGAAGGAGAGTTCGGGATACTGGCATTATTTGCCGGCCTTATAGTCCTGATAGCTTTCATAGGTGCACTGATCTACAACCTGGACCTTATCTCCCTGCTCAGCATCAACACAGGAGGAGACACCTGGCAGAACGTGATCTTCCCTGTAGTATTCTTGCTCTTCCTGCTGCTGATGATTGATGCATCTACCGGCGGGGACTAGAAATAACCATTAGAGAAGAATTAAACCTTTACCAGTCTTCCAGTTGATCCATGTCGTCCATTTCCTGCTGGGAGATGTCGGTTGAGGTTTCTATCCCCTTCTCCTGTTTGATCTCCTGGACCAGCTGGGTGAGGTCGCGAACGTTGTCGACGAGATTGGGTAGTACCTGCTGGAACGCTTTTTCCAGTCCTCCAATCCTGGACTGGTACTGGTCGATGTGGTCCTCCATCTCCTCGACTTTCTGAACGAACTGTTCCTGGTCTTCGTCGTCCCTGACCTCCAGGTCGTGTACTCTTTTCTCCAGGCTTTCTATCTCTTCTTCGATTGTGTCGAGTTCTTCGTATACGTTCTGGAATTCTGCTGTTACTCTCTGGAAGTTCTCCGCCACTATTGTTTCGATAAGTTCTTCTACGGAGGAGTCAACCTGTCCTCCTTGACCCGGTGGGCCCTGCTGACCACCAGGCATCTGCTGGTTCTGCATATCCTGTTGCGGTGGTTGCTGCATCTGCTGTTGCTGTTGTGGAGGGTTCTGTGGAGGCATGTCCTGATTGCCGTCATCCTGCTCGGCAGGCATGTCTCCTTCGCCGTCTCCGCCGTATCCCTCGTCCATAGGGCTGACAGGTTCGTCATCGGACTGGTACGGTGTCATGGGTTCCGGTCCACCACTGTCGGTCGCGTTACTTGCTACAGTGTTGTTGACGGCCTGCTGTATTTCCTGTTCGCTGTACTGGCCCTGTAGTTCGTCTCTTATCTCTTCTTCGGAGTAGCCCTGGTCGAACATGTTTTCTACTGTTCTTTCCAGTCCACCACCTTGAAGCCCTGAATCGTTCATCTGTGGTTCTCCGAGTCCCTGGGACTGTGGGCCTCCTGATGTAGAACTGTTGTTTCCGGAGTCGTCGTCTCTGAGTCTTTCGAAAAGCTGGAATTTCATTCGATTTGTTCACCAGGGCGGTCTTCCTTTGAGTCTTGTTGCTCGAGGTTTTTTATCTTTCTGTCGACTATCTGCTTGACTTCATCCCTCGTTAACCCGGAGCCTTGCTTCTTCATCATCTTCTTGGCCTCGCTCCGGGTTATGAAGCCTGCGTTCAACGGGTTCATCAGGTCCATGTAGTTTTCTATCTCCTCGAGTTCCTGTGAGGTCACGAATTTTCTCTTTTCACGGTTTATCTCCTTGATGTCGACTTCCATGTTGGCGACGCGATCCCTTAACTCGCTCATCTCATCCTCAAGCTCCTGTATATCGTCGGAGAGATCCGATGTTTTCTCAAGCAAGGTATCGTCCAGAGTTCTGACCCGGGCCTGAAGGTTGCGTATCTTTTCTTCCAGGTCCCTGACCCTTCTGTTGAAGTCGTTCACCCTGTCGACTATCCGGTTGATCATGTTGCCCTGGGCCATGTGTTTTATTTGAGGAGTACGGCATAATAATAGTAGGGCTCTATGGCAGTCAGAGATAAGGACGTCTTCGACTACGAGTACGAGGAGGATACCGGAACGGTCCGAGTCAACACCCTCGGATCTATCTACGGCGCAAGCATCGAGGACTATCCCGAGGTCATGTCACGGGTCATAAACATACTACAGGAGGTACCCAACGCCTCCAGCGTGATCCTCTCCGAGTCACGTGACTACGAGTACGGCGAGGAACAGGTCAGCCTGCTGAGAGGTGTCGCCGACGCGATACAGGAAATCTCTTCACAGGGCTACCTCTCCCAGAACATCAAGACCGAGAAATGCGATCAACTGTATTCTCAGGAACTACCGGAGGTCCAGCAGATAGTCTTCGACAAGATGAGGCGCGACCCGGTCGGAGCATACGTCGAGCTAAAGAGGAAGAAGCGGCACCTGAAACAGGAGATGGAGAACAGCGAATACCCGCAGCAGAGCCGCTGCCGCAAATACTTCATACAGGACGTGGTCAGCCCGGTGCTGGACAGAATCGAGGAGTGCGAGATTATCGACAGGGCCTCGGACTACATCACTGGCCACCACGTCGGCGACAGGGAGGTCTACAGGGAATTCTTCCATCCGCTGGTCAGGCCGAACTTTATGCTTACCAAGTTCATGTCTCTGCCACCTGAGAGAGGTGAGGAGGTCGACAGGTACTCAGTAAGGAACGATATCGACGTGACACTTTACGACGTGCCGGATCAGACCCGCCCCGTCTACCACGTAGACCCTCCAGAGTTCAATCTTCCTGAGGAGAAGTACAACCTCCTGGACGCAGCACGGAGATACATGGCGAGTCACGACCCGGAGTCAGGAGAGTTCGCCCGACCGGAGAGGATGAAGGACGTGTTCGAGAACATAGGCCGCGATATGCTGAGAGACATCGCCAACCAGATGGACATGCAGCTCGGACAGGAAGAACTGCAAAGTTTAACTGATATACTGAATAGATACACTTCCGGCCTCGGAGTACTCGAACTATTACTAGCGGATCCGAAGATCGAGGACGTCTACATAAACTCCCCTATCGGGGACTCACCCATCTTCATCTCACACCAGGAGTACGGGGAATGCGAGACCAACCTGATACCGACAAAGGACGAGGCCGAATCCTGGGCCACACGCTTCAGGATACAGTCTGGAAGACCACTGGACGAAGCCAACCCCGTACTCGACACAGAAACAGAGGTCACAGGAGGAAGAGCACGCGTAGCAGTAATACAGGAGAACCTGAGCCCAGAAGGACTGGCCTTCGCATTCAGAAGACACAGAAGCCGCGCATGGACACTACCACTCTTCATCCAGAACAACATGATCAACCCGCTCGGCGCAGGACTGTTAAGCTTCATAATAGACGGTAATCGTTCCGTCATTTTCTCCGGTACGAGAGGTGCCGGTAAATGTGTTTCAGGGGATACGGAAATACAGCTCTCCAACGGTAATATAGTTAAGATAGAGGATATGGTTGGAGGGTTCAAGGAAGAAATCGAAGATGGAACGCTCCACGACAACCGTGCTGCTGGAGAAGCAATAGCTCTTTCAAATCAGAAGAAGCTTTCGGAAGAAGAGATAACTGATGTCTGGAAACGTGAGAGTCCTGAAGAGCTGATAAAGATAGAAACTGAGTCAGGTCGAGAAATCAGAACTACACCAGAGCATCCCTACTTCACGTATTCAGATGGACTGAAAAAGTTGAGAGCGGATAACCTAGAAGAAGGTAATTATATAGCGACCCCTCGCAGCTTTGAGACTTCTTCAGAGAAGCAGGAAATAGATATAGATAGGGAAAGATTTGAATTTGAAGAAACAGACGAAGGCTTCATAGTATACGGAGAGACCAATGCACAGGAAGTAAAGTTCCCGAGAGAAGTTGATGAAGACTTGGCCGAGTTCCTAGGCCTAGTTCTTGGGGATGGGCACGTCAATGAGAAAAAAATCGAATTCCACAACAGCGTTCAGGAAATTCAGGACAGGTTTGAGTCACTTGTTTCACGTTTCGGAGTGAGTTGCAGAGGGTTTGAATCTCACTCGACCACAGTTTCTCAGGTCACTTCACGGAATCTTTCCAGAATCCTTAAAGACGTATTCTCAGTACCTTTCGGTAAGAAATCCGGAAAAATAGAGATCCCTGATAAAATACTGAAATCGCCCGACAAGGTTGTCAGAGGTTTCATTCGTGGATATTTTGCAGCAGATGGATTTGTATCGGAGAATAAAAGAGAGATAGAACTTTCGACCAAAAGTGAGAAGATGAAGAAACAGTTGCGTATGGTTCTGCTGAGGTTCGGCATCACAGCGTACACAAAGAAAAAGGATTTGGATTCTGGCGAACACTACAGAGTTTTCATCAGAGGCAAGTTCGCCGACAGATTTGCTGAAAAAATAGGCATAGCACACAATGAGAAGCAGGAAAGACTTGAAGAGATGCTGGAAAAAGATGCAATCAACAACACGAACACCGATGTAGTACCCGGAGCGGGGAAAGAGATCAAAGAGTTAAGAGAGGCTCTCAGGATGAGCCCAAAACAGTTCAGGGAATGTGGAAAGGATTATTGGGCTTACGAGAACGAAGAATACAACGTCGGTAGGAATTGGCTGGAGAAGATTACAAATCATTTCGAGGATAGGTGGGACAAACTCCAGGAAATGGAAGAACAGGCAGAGCTTCTTGAAGAGTTTGCCGAGAAAGACTACGAGGAAATGATGGGAGATCTGGACGAAGTCAGAGACATACTTGACATTTCCTACAACGCTCTTGCCGCGGATATAGGCTTCACAGAGAGCGGCATGAGAAACACAGTGCAGAATAGAAAAAGAAGCAGGGAGATGATTGAGGGATTCGACAAAATAGTTCAGACGCTCAATTCTCGCATCAAGAAGTTTGAGAAGAAAACAGGCTCAAATCTGGAAGAGTTAGATAAAATGGTTGAAGCAGGCATAGTGACTTACAGAGAGGTCTCAGACAGGACAGAGATACCACTGACAAGCGTGAAAAACTACAGTTACGGCGAAATCGATCCTTCGGAGGATAGAAGACAGAAGATAGAGACAGAAATTGAAAATATAAAGAAGGAGACACATAAGAACCTGAAAAAGGCGAGAAAAAAGATCGACGACTTCAAATCAGCCTCTACAGAACTTGCACAGATAATGGCCGCTCTCAAAGAATTCAGAGAAGTACTGAATATCGAGAGAGAAGAATACGAGGGAGTCCATGACCAGACTGTCTCTCAAGTGCTCAGCAGTGAAACCGAACCCTCTATCGAAGTTATGCAGAAACTAGCCGCGTCAACCGCAGATATATACAGGGAAGCCACAGACAGGAAAACAGAAAAACTCCTCGAAGAGCTCTCTGAAAGAGCCGATTCGGATCTCTACTGGGATAAAATCAAGAAGATAGAAGCGGAGGTGCCAGAGGAAGAACACGTATTTGACCTGACCGTAGGAAATAAACATAATTTCATAGCTAACGGACTTATAGCACATAATACTTCATTGCTATCTGCCTCAATGCTTGAGATAATGAAAAACCACCGCATAGTGAGCGTAGAGGACAGTGTAACCGGAGATTCGAGCATTATTTACAGGAAGGATAGCGAAGTCAGGTACGGCGAGATAGGCGATTTGATTGACACGCAGATCGAGGAGAAAGGCAGCGAGGATAGAGGAGGAAGGGACGTCCTGCCGGAAAATCCAGATAATGTCAAGGTTCTTTCGATGGATGATTCCGGCAATATGCGGTGGAGCGATGCCTCACTGTTCATGCGGCATGATGTGGAGAAGCCTATCTACGAGATTGAGACCAGAACCGGGAGGAAGCTGAAGGTTACTGAGGATCACTCGGTCTTCGGCATGAGCGATGAGGGAAGTATTACGGAAGTCAGGCCTACTGAGCTTGATGAGGGCGACCACCTGGTTACTCCGAGGAAGCTGGATATCCCTTCCGGGGAAAAAGAATGGAACCTTTCCAGTAAAGCATCTGAACTTGATGGATACTTCAAGAACGACCTGGATTTAAGAGACTACAGAAGCGAGTTGAGGGACTTTGCGGACGAAAATGATTACTCCGAACATACTGCTCAGTACTGGGTCAGGGAGAACATCGTTCCGGCAGAGGCTGTTGAAGTACTGGACATCGAGACAGGGAAGGATACTGTTTACAAGCACAAGAGGACGTCCTCGGAGCTGCCTGTGGAGATCGAGCTGGACAAGAGGTTTATGGAGTTCCTGGGGCTCTGGATGGCGGACGGGTGCTACGACAACAGGAGCGTCCTGGTCACTGTTTCGGATGAGAGATGCCAGGAAGTGGTCAGAGAAGTGTTCGAGAGGTTTGGTCTGCCTGTTAAACTGCACTCTGATGAACACAGTCTTATGGCTAATTCCCAGCCATTGAAGGAAGTCATGCAGAAGCATGGATTTACCGGAGATGCGTACTCGAAGAGGATTCCGGAATGGATCTTCTCTGCCTCCGAAGAACAGAGACACGCCTTCCTACGAGGCTTTTACAGCAGCGACGGCTACTCGACGAGCCACGAGGCCGGAATCGACCTGATAAACGAGGAACTGATCGAGGATATACAGACACTGCTGCTGATCGATGGGATCAGAGGCAGGGCCAGGGACTCAGGCAAGATGCGGTCGATGCGTATCAGCGACCTTGAAGGTCTGAGGAAGTTCAAGGAGAAGATCGGATTCCTGCAGGACTACAAAAACGACAATCTGGACCTTGAAGATAGAGAAAGCACTCACGACACTACTGATGTGGTTCCGCTGCCTAGAGATATGCTGGAAGAGCTCTGCAGTGAGACAGAGATGGAGCGGCACGACTACGTGACACGCGGGAACGAACTAGGAAGACAGAAACTGAAACAGGTAATCGGAAGATCGGAGACGGCGGAGAAGATCTCACAGTTCGCCGACAGCGACATCTTCTGGGACCAGGTGAAATCGATAGAGAAAGTCTCAGAAGAGGAAACAGTCTACGATATCTCTGTACCTGGAGACGAAAACTTCATCACCTCCAATATTCTCGCACACAACACTCTCGAACTCCCAGTGCCTCAGATGAAAGATTTAGGCTACAACATCGAGAGGATGAAGTCTCGCTCGGTTATCACTCAAGTCGAGAATGAACTGGGGGCGGATGAGGCAATCAGGACTTCTCTCCGCCTCGGAGACTCAGCACTTGTCATAGGAGAGGTGCGTTCGGAGGAAGCTCAGGCGCTGTACGAGGCTATGCGTGTCGGGGCCGTGGCGAACTTCGTCGGAGGAACCATCCACGGCGAGGATGCCTACTCCGTGTTTGACAGAGTTGTCAACGATCTGAACGTTCCGAAGACTTCTTTCAAGGCGACGGACATCATCGTCTCCGTCAACAAGATCAAGTCTCCGGACGGACTGGAGACATATCGTCGTGTTACAGGGATAACCGAGGTGAGGAAGGAGTGGACCGACGATCCACAGGAGGAGAACGCATTCGTCGACCTGATGAGGTATGACAGTAACGAGGACGAGCTGGTTCCTACCGACACACTGATCAACGGCGAGTCACTGATCCTGAACCGTATAGCGGAGAACATCCGGGAATGGAAGAACAACTGGGACGCTGTCTGGAACAACATCCAGCTGCGGAAGGATATAAAGCAGGAGCTGGTCGAGAAAGCGGAAGAGACCGGGGATGATGATTTGCTTGAGGCAGAGTTCGTGGTGAAGGCTAACCAGCAGTTCCACCTGATCTCGGAGAAGGTGCATGACGAGTACGGACGGCAGGAGCCTGAGAGAATTCTAAACCGGTGGAAGGAGTGGCTGGACCAGCAGGTGTAGTCATGATACGAAGATCAAAGATCTTCTCGGCCGAGCTATCACAGGTGGTAGCGTCTTGAACGAGGAAGAGAAGGAAGACCTTAAGGACATAATTGACGATATCAACAGGGATGTCGAGATGCCGCCGTACGACAATAATTCGGATTCCAGCGGCTATTCAAGGAAGTACCAGGAGTACAAGGAAGAGGAACAGCGTGAAAGCAAGCTGAACAGGTACGAGAAACTCTGTTACAAGTCTTCTTCCATCCTGAGTTTGAAGGCAGATGAATCAGTCAAGGAGGATCTGAATCCTCCGATAAAATTACTTGGCTGGGATATAACGCCAGGGATGGTACTTTCCGCATCAGTGATGGTCGGTTTCGGTGCCTTCCTGGGCTGGGGGCTCCTCTTCGCCCTGAACATGATGATCGGATTGTTTCCCACTTCGATAATGCTTCTCGCAGTGTTCTTCTCGTTCGGCGCCGGAGCATACACGTACTACGTACCCATATTCCGCGCCAAGAACAAGGTCATACGCTCATCCGGCGAGATGATACTCTCCATCCTCTACATGGTCATCTACATGCGTTCATCACCTAACCTGGAGGGCGCTATCCGTTTCGCCGCTCTTAACCTCGACGGCCCGATTTCGGACGACCTGAAAGGCGTTCTCTGGGATCTGGAAGTCGGAAAATACAACAGAATAGAGGACTCGCTGGAGAACTATACTCAGGCATGGAAGGACTACAACGAGGACTACCTCGAGTCCCTACAGCTCTTGAAGGCGGCTGTGAACGAGCCAAACCCGGACAGGCGGGACGACCTGCTGCAGGACTCTATCGACCGCATCCTGGACGGCACCAAGGAGAAGATGAAGCACTACGCACAGAACCTGAAGACGCCTGTAATGATCCTGAACGCGATGGGAGCGATGCTGCCAGTCCTCGGCATGATCATGCTGCCGCTGATCTCCGTGTTCATGGGCGGCTCGATCAAGATAATACATCTGTTTCTGTCGTTTAACATAATGCTGCCTGTATTCCTCTACTGGTTCATGCAGAAGATACTTTCCTCGCGGCCGCCTACAGTCTCCTCCAAGCCTGTTTCAAAAAACGAGCTGCCGGAGAGAGGGAAGTACACTATAAACAGGTTAGGACTGAACATGCGTGTGCCTACATGGCCGATAGGTCTTCTATTTTTCCTTGTGATTGGCGCGTACGGCATGTGGGGATATTTCAGCTTTCCGCACTTCTATCCTTTATCGGAGGAGGTGGCGAACCAGGTATCGAACGCACCTGCCATCTTCCAGGCCGAGACAGGCTACGCGCCGATTCCCATGCTTATGAGGAGTATCTCACTGGTGGTCGGGGCCGGCATGGGGATCGGTGTCCACAGGATCCTTGGCAACAAGGAGCGGAAGGAGGCCGAGGAGCATCTGGAGAAGATAGAGTCCCAGTTCCCGACCGCACTGTTCCAGCTGGGCAACAAGATCTCCGGAGGAACACCGATTGAGCTGGCATTGGATGAAGCCGCGGAATCCACATCGGACCTGGAGATCTCCGGACTCTTCCGCTCGGCCTCCGACAACGTCCGGACCATGGGGATGACGTTCGAGGACGCGATATTCGACGAGCAGAACGGTTCCCTGAGAGAGTACCCCAGCCAGATGATCAGGACAGTCATGAAGGCCATCCTGGAGTCATCGGAGAAAGGCACGAAGATGGCCTCGATGGCGATGACCACGATAAGCCGCTACCTCGACAACATCCACCAGACACAGGAACAGCTGAACGACCTACTGGAGGAAACTACGACGACGATCCAGATGCTGGCATACCTGCTCGCACCCGTCGTATCCGGCGTAGCAGTAGGCATGAGCCAGACAATCATAACAGCCATGTTCCAGCTAAGCAGCTCGTTCTCCAATATACAGGGCAACATCCAGAGTCCCGGAGCAGGAACCGGAGTAGGAAGCTTCTCAGGCATCCTAGGCAACCTTGACACCGCGATACCGCCGGAGGCACTCCAGCTCGTCGTAGGAATCTACCTCATCCAGCTGCTCCACATCCTCGGCCACTTCTACATGAAGATCCGGCACGGCGAGAACCTGACCTACCGCAACATGTTCGTCGGAAAGATACTTATTTCAGGCCTGATAATCTACTCAATATCACTGATCTTGATATCGGTCATGTTCGGAGGCATAATAGGTGGGATCACTGCAGGATAGGAAGGGGCTGGAAGAGGATCTGATGATGGAAGCAGTCCTCATGGTAGTTCTAATTGCAGCACTCCTGCTATTCTGGACACGAGGGTTGCCGATATGAAAGGAAGCATAGGAACAGACATGCTCGTCAAACTGGGCCTCGGCATAATAGCAATCGGAGTCATAATCGTGGTCGTAGTACCACTGATATACGACGCAGGAGCAGCAGCAAAAAGCTGCGGAGCACTCAGAAGCCTCCTATCAGACCTTACAGCCGGAGGAACACAACTATGCTGAAAAAAGGAATGTCATTCCCCTTCTCACACACCGCCAAACTAGTCCTCGCAGTCATGGGACTCGTCATCGGCTACCAGGTCATAAGCGGGATACACGCACAGACACTCGGCCCCGGCACAGACAAACTAAGCAACGCACTGGACAGCCTAGGCCCACAAACAGTAATAATAGGCGGAGACATCGGAAGCGACAACAGCCAATTCACAGTCAACCAAAACTTCAGAGACGACGACGCAGAAGCACAGATGCGCGGCCTCATAGCATTCAACATGATGGCCGCAGTAAACTGCAACACCATCAAAGCAATGGACAAGATATTTAGAAAACCCAAAAAATCAGCAGGATTAATAGCACACTTCGGCAACACAGGAAACAACAAGAAAGCAGATGCCTCCAACAGGAACCCTATAAACGCTCTTGTAAACAGGACAAACTTCAACCCAACCTGCATCGGAGCCAAGGCAATCGACGTCAATCCAATAGATGATACCCTACAGAACCTTAATCCTCTAAGTCCAGATGTATCGGAAACATCTAACGACATGGAAGGACGGTACGGACGCGAATACTTCAAAATCAACACAACATTCAGCATCGGAGACTTCAAACCCTGCCCTGCTGACAGGTACAAAGCGGAAAACTGTCCTGAAGTACTGATGGGAATCAGACTTGAAGGAGAGGTAATGCCGAAAGATGAAGAACCCCCTGCCTTCTGGAGAGGCTTTACAAACGCCGTGTTCGTACCTAAAGGGGGTAAACCAGGCAAATGGTGGACTGGACTCATGGACGATCGCATATTTAACCAAAAAGATGCAGAACTCTATGCCGATGAACTAGTCCTTTTTGAATGCGATGCATCAAAAATCAAGAAGGCTGAATGGAAAGGTCCGATATTAGACTATGGAAACCTTGCTAAGCAAATTCTTGATGCTGAACTTGCGGGTTTGGAATTTGCTGAATCCTTAGTGCTGGGAAAATCATGCAATACAGGAAATCCAGCAAACCCTGCCTTAGCTGAGAGCAAAAATCTCCACGACACCCACTTTAAGAACGGCAAGTTAGAGGGACTTTACAACTACCGAGTCAGGATGGTGAATGTCCCGATGATCGCTCCAGCCACCCCTCAGTACACTACCAGCGGATACGAAACAAAGAAAAACAAACATGACTCATTAGGTGAAGGAAAGTTCGAGGACTTTATCGAGGAAGTCGAATACAAGTTCTGTAAGGGTGCACGAGGGTACGTTCAAACAAACGCCAAATGGCTTCCTAATACAGGAGAGGCTACAGGCAGCATCTCAAGGATCGAAAATGCTGTATTTCCTATGATCGCTATCACGAACAACAAGTTTGGTAAGAACGGGAACTGTATTCGGACTGGTAGCGATGAGAGTCTCGGAGGTTTCTTTGGTTTCGAAGCACCTAAAGGCAGAACCTGCAGCCCTAGAGAAGCCAGAATGAATAAAACTATCTCGCCTGAAAGCTTAAGTTCGAAACTCGAGTGCAGTTTCAAAATTACTCGGGTCGGATTCAAGAAGTTCAAGGAAAGTCGGAAGATAGAAGTTTTCCGTCCTGGATGGTTCCTAAAGGAGAGTGGGAGCGGTCAGTGTCAGCCAAGTCAGAGGGATGTTCTCGATGATGCAGTTAAGAGTGGTAATGTCGAGTACAGAGATAGTAAACTATTTGTGACTTCGCAGGGGAGTCCTTCGAGTGCCAAGTGGAGTGTATCAGGGGCCGTAGACAAGTTCAAACTTAGATATACGTACAGAACAACCGATTATCCCAGAGTACCTAGCTCGATCATCTTAAAGGTCAATGGAAAGAAGAAGTCTCAGATATATGTTAACTATGACAAGTTGAACGCGGAGAGGAGTTATACAGCCACCTACCCGGGAGGAGATTTAGACTTCAATCCAGCCGATATAGGCGCCGGAAAAGTTGGAGATTTCGGTTACGTCCTGGACTTGTCGGGAGATCAGGCCAGACTGGCATTCGTCTTTGCTGGTTCGAAGTATGCTTCCCAGAGTATCGGCATAAAATCCGGTAATGTTAATTCGATAAGTTTAAGATCGGACTCCGATAAGGGAGGATTGAGCATTGCGAAGGTTAGGACAGCTCAGAAGAAGATTATTCCTGCATGTGCATACTAGGGCAAAGTGATTTGAAGGAGGAGATTTATGTGAATCATATGGGTAGAAAAGGAGTAAGTTTGCCGATTAATTCGACTGCGGTCCTGGTCCTGATTTTGATGTTTATGGCTGTGTTTTTCGCTATCGCTTCCGGTGTTATTCAGGATGAGGTGGATAAGTTAATCGGTATCTCGGAGAAGAATACTCCGGACCAGGTGACTCCGAGTTCGGCTCCTCTGAAGGAGGGTAAAGATGGAGATGCGGTACATTCTGTGAGTCTAGATAAGGGAAGAAAACTTAATGCAGCCTCTTCTTATAGAAGTATATGAGTATCTCCATCCGCATAGTTGTCTCTCTTGCCTTGGGAATCACTGCTTTTATGATTTTGATGTTCACGGCCAGTAGCTATATCAGCGGCGGGGAACAGGCGCTCATCGGGTGGTTGCCATGAGCAGTGAGACAGCAATACTCATCACCATAGGCCTGGCTGTGGCTGTGATAGCGCTGGTTTTCGGCTTTTCTCAGAACGTTCTCGGCGAGGCCAGGGATGCAGTGATAGGTAAAGAAGGTGATAACGGGATTATAGACTGTAATCCTGCTAAAGGGGACTGTAAGAAAACCTCGGGATCGATCGAAGGTACAGTACAGGGGTTGAAGAGTGATGAAGGGCGGTATGCCTAGCATAGTCGTGACCGTGATACTCGGCCTGGTCGCCGCACTGGTAGGAATGAAAGTAAGTCTAGGAGTGGCGAATGGTCTTGCACCGGATTCTTCAGGTACAGGAGGTCAGAATCTTGAGAAGTTGAACGAGTCGCTTGAGACACTTTGCAGTTCTTCCATGCGAAGCACAACGGTGACCCTGAACCTGGACCCCAGTGAGAGCATCCACATCTCTAAAGATAACACTGCCAGTAGCACTGCCACGAGCGATACAGTCACCTTTTACGCCTGTAAGAAAAAGGGTCTGGAGGTTAAGGAGACGAATATCTTCACTGGTGGCGGCTGGACGTTGAAGAAGACCGGTGACGGCGAGGTGACTGTAAGGAATGGCTAAGGGTTTGCTGGCCATACCGGGTAGATACGCCGCAGGGATTATACTTGCGATAATGCTTTTGACGTTGGCTGTAAGCAGTGCGAAGTCGATCCCCGAGAAGATAAGAATCGAGACGGTTGATATCGTCGGTACGCGTGTCCAGTCCGCTATCTACATGATGTCAAGTGTTGAGAGAGGAAGGGCTGAGCTCAGACTGGGTGGCAGGTACGGCATCGAGGTGCAGCAGAGCAAAGTCTACATCAATTACAGCAGTGGGGCGCTGGCTCTGAAGCCGCTAGGAAGAGAGGGTCAGAGCAGGATAAACCCTCCAGTGGATTTCAGGTATGAAACCGGTAAGGACGATTATCTCTGCCTGATCAAGAAGCCTAGAAGCCAGGTCAGGCTCAAACTAGGTGAGTGCTGAAAAATGGGGATGAACCTGGACAAAGTATTCGAACTTCTGGTGGAGTCGATATTCTTCATCATGCTTGCGACCACGATCCTGGCGGCTCTGTTCGGCTTCATCGGAGCCAGTTCAGATATAGCATCTGAAGTTAACAAAGGCACAGGTTATAAGACAGCAGGCTTCTTCACAGTTTCGAACATGAACGGGGAACTAGGTTTCCAGAGCTTCAGTGAACTTAACTCGAGGATTGATTCATGCAGTATCAACGAACAGGGCCTCACAGAAGACGGAAAGCTAAGCGTGGGCGCAGGCAAGCCTAATTGCATAACCAAAGTAGGTGGCGCCGAATCACTCTCACTGGAATCGATCATGTACTCGGAACAGAAAGGTTTTTACCCTGTCAACGTGGAACTAACGTACAAAGTCGAGAGACTGAGAGGTAAATGACAGATGAAACTCGAAATAAAACGTGAAAGAGGCGCACTTGAATACATACCCGGTATTATCGTACTAGGAATATCTATACTGCTTATACTCCTCTCAGCGCCAGTAATCGCTGAAATAGAGCTGAACGCAGATCTAAGAGCGAACAGAATCCAGAACGTGCTGAAGTTCCAGGCTCATACAGCCACGGCAGCGATACACAGCAACCGGGAGCTGATGAAGAAAGCCGGGAAATACAACCTTTCAGGCTCAGATATCTCAGAAAAACAGATTACAGATCCTCTGAACAGCGCTCTTTCACCATTCAAACGGTACTATGCCGAGGTACAGAGCCAGACAGATGAGGGAAGCAAGATCCTGCTGAACACAAGCTCCTCGAACAAAGGAGGCATGCGATACTCGAGCGTCCGGATCGCCTCGCCCTCGGAAAACCTGCGGAAACTGAAAATAGGAGTATTCTCCCACTGAGAACTATGAAAGGAGTCGTCTCACTTATAGCAGTCGTACTGCTGGCCGCACTAGGCACTACAGGCTTCTTCGGTATAATATACTCGGCAGACACGATACAGAAAACCGTCAACTACCAGACAGGGGACTTCAACACGATAACGGAAGCGAAGCTGAAAGCTGATGCCTACGAGAACAGAACCCGCGTGGAACTTAACTACTCCACGAACATCCGCGCCCTCGAACTGGGACTGCACGGAGGAGAAGACAGAAAAGACGGAAACACCGACGACCTGGGATGGCCGGAAAGCATACCAACCTACCAGAAGGTGAAGACAGAATACCTGGACGCCGTCACCGCACACCTGAGAACCCAGAACGATGTAATAGGCTGCAGCACACCAGGGATAGAAAACGTCGACACATACAGCTCAAGTAAAACCAGGTTCGAAGCCAACCTAAGATGGCCCCGGATAAGATGCGAAACAAAAGCCACGGAAGCCACGATAAACATCACCGACACACTACAAATCCATAACCCTCCGAACAGATATCTCAAGCTTGGAGAGTATTCTGTGAGCTTCGCATCTCGGATCCCCCAATATATCAAGGATAGGAGCCCTATAACCGCCACAGGCTATGATGAGGGAAGCGACTGTCCTGAGTCAAGATCTGCTGAAAAATCTGAGGCCAGAACTAAAGCAATCCAAGAGGCGGAGGGTTCGAAAGAAAATTACGCGAAAAAGCTTTTCGGCGATGACAGCAAGAAGAGGCCTGAATGGATCGTCAGAAAAGGATCGTCCAGAACTTTCCAGGCTGAGATAAAAGGCGAAGTGGATGTAGACTCCGACAGCTGTACTTACCCTGATCCGTGTGGTGGGAAGGACGAACCAGAATGTAATGATGGGACACAGTACTCTGCAGACGCCACAGCTGCAGTTTATAGAGCACGGCTGAAATACAACCTTTCCGACTCAAAGAAGAAGGTAATAAACTCAAAAGGGGAAAAAGAGAGGATAGATTTCAACTTCGAGATGATATACTCTGTGCCGACCAAATAGATATTTATGATTGTGAATGCAGTTTCCAAATACAGGTGAACTAGTATGCCAGAGAACGAAGATGACAATACAGTGTACGTCGGATCCAAACCTGCAATGAGCTACGTGCTCGCAGTTGTAACTCAGTTCAACGAGGGACATGAAACTGTCCACGTCAAGGCTCGTGGAAAGGCTATCTCCAGAGCTGTAGACGTTGCAGAAATTGTCAGAGACCGTTTTGTTGAGGAAGCAGAGGTCGAGGATATCTCTATCGGTACTGACGACATCGAGACGGATGAAGGCGATGAGATCAACGTTTCATCCATCCAAGTTGATCTCAGACAGCCCGAATAAAACCTAATTTTTCCCTAGTTTTCTCTTTCTTCACGCCGGCACTGCATTTTTATACCAGACCACCTCAATAGTTTTTCATGAAAAGTCGAAAGGGAATGTCCCAGGTACTGTCACTCATCGTGGCCGCATCCGTTCTCATGATGACAGCGCTCCTGGTAATAATGTTCACATCCGGAAGCCTGACAGGATTCTTCAAGGACACAGGCGTAACAAGCTGTACAAGCACGGTAAAGGCACAATGTAGTGCAGGAGCCCAGAGCGTTGAACTGCCAAGTACCTGCTATGGCAGTGACGGAAAGGTGAAGACCGGAGTGCAGAACCAGCTCGGAATAGGCCCGAGCGCATCAGAATACCAGTGCCAGACTTAAGGAGATATAATGGACAAGACTATCCAGCTTGTTGTCGTGGCGATGATTGCCATCATAGCAGCCATGGTGCTGGCTTTCATGCTCCAGAGCGAGACCGACAGTTTCAGCACATTTCTGGGAAACCAGCAGGAAGATGCCAGTTGCAGCGTGAAGCAGACGAAGTACAAGAACTGCATGATCGACAGCGCCAACTGGCAGAACTGTAAGAAACCTCCGGAATCAGCGAGAGACTGCGCAGTGAGCAGTTCAGAGTCCGGTTCTGGTGGGAGTTCAACTCCTTGAAGTCAGGATAGTTCCAGAGAATTTTCGACCAGTCTCCTTACATCCGTTATCTCCCCAATGTCTTCCGGCAACTCCGCCTCTACCTGTATCAGAGGCACCCTGTTCAAGGTGTGAGAGGTGTTGGGGCCTTCCTCCGTTCCCATATTCTCGCAGTTCCCATGATCAGCAGTGACCAACATCTCGTAGTCCGTCTCTCTAACCTTTTCCACCAGTCTGCCGATGTTCCCGTCAACTGTTTCAACCGCCGTGACCGCAGCATCTAACTCGCCTGTATGGCCGACCAGGTCACAGTTGGCAAAGTTCAGGAGGATGAAGTCCTTCTCACCTTCCTCCAGCGCCTCTAGCACTACATCGGTGATGTCGTCGGCGTGCATCTCCGGCTTCTGGTCGTACGCCTTGATCTTGTCGGATTCTACGAAGTGACGCTCCTCATGCTCGAACTCCAGTTCCCTCTGGCCATTGAAGAAGTAGGTGACGTGCGGCTTCTTCTGGGATTCCGCGACCCGGAGTTGGGACATCCCTGCGTCCTCAATCTTCTCCCCTAGAGTATCCTCGACCACCTGTTTATCGAAAAGAACAGGATTGTCGAAGTCCTCCCTGTAGCGAAACATCGATACAAAATCCGGTCGAACAGGGTTATCGAACTGTTGGAAATTCTCTTTCAGCAGGGCCTCCACGATCTGCCTCTCCCTGTCAGCCCTGAAATTGTAGAAGACTAGCTGATCGTCGTCTTCCATACCTTCATAATTTTCTGAAACGGATGGAATGACGAAGTAGTCATAGTCACCATCCTCATAGGTTTCCTCAAGCGCCTCCCTCGGATCGGAGAACCCGAATCCTTCTCCCCCTGCCATCGCCTTGTAGGCTTTCTGTGTTCTCTCCCAGTTGTGGTCGCGATCCATGCTGTAGTAGCGGCCCATGACCGTGGCGATTTCGCCAGTGTACTCCTCACACCATCCTTCTATCTTTTCTATGAACTTTTCCGCAGACTTCGGCGCTACATCCCTTCCATCCGTGAAGCAGTGGATCTTCACCTCTACATCGTAGTCCGAGGCGATCTCCAGAAGCGCTTTCAGGTGGTCGATGTGGCCGTGGATTCCACCGTCGCTGATTATTCCTGCGAGGTGGACTGTTTGATCTTCTTCCTCTGCCGTTTGAAGCGAGTTTTCCAGGGTCTCTTTTTCCTTTAGTTCGTTGTTTTCTATCGCCTGGTTTATCCTGGTGAGTCTCTGCGGTATCGTTCGTCCGGCTCCAAGGTGTAGATGGCCTACCTCTGAGTTGCCTGTATATCCTTCGGGCAGTCCTACGGCCGGGCCGGATGCCTCTAATTTGGCGAACCCTTGTCTTGCCATGAGTTTGCCTAGGTTAGGTGTGTCTGCCTGTTTGAATGCGTTTCCTTCTGTTTCTTCCCGGAGCCCTACACCGTCCATCACCACTAGAAGCACTGGTTTCATATCCCGGATTTGGTTGCGGGAGAATTTATTAACACCGCAAAGGAAAGAAAAAGTATGGGTGTAGAGGAAAACCTCGAGGAAGTCAAGCAGATGATCGACTCCGAGAAGCAGGAATCCGTACCTGGGATGCACAGGGATGCCGAAAACGATAACGAGGAAGCGGAGCAGGAACTTGACGAGATGCGAGAAAGAATCGAAGAACTTGAGGCAGAGCTGGAGGAGGCCCGGACAGAGAAGAAAAGGATACAGGAACTGGAAAAGAAGATGGAAGAACCTCAAGAAAAGACAGAGAATGATGAAGAAGGCATAAGCTCTGGGGAAGTGGAAGAGCTTGAGGAGAAGGTCGAGGAACTTGAAGAAAACGTTGAGGAAGATAAAGGCCTCAAGGCGGAGAAAGAGATGGGTGCCAGTCTTGAACGGGTCGCGGACCTCGAGAAAAGGATACGGAAGATTGAGGAAGGCGAGAAAGAGGTCTCGACTGTCAGCGCAGGGATAGAGGAGCGTGTCGAGGAGCTTGAGGAAGCCATTATGGGCTCGGACGTCGAGGAAACAGGCAGGATAGAGGATATAGACTCGCGGGTCGAGGATTTGGAGCTTGAGATGCAGAACAGGAGCATCCACGACAAGGCCGAACTGAACAGGATAAGAGACCTGGAGGAGAAGCTGGAAGTCACCGACACCCCCGAAGACCTGATGGACCGGGTCGACGAGGTAGAGGAAGAGCTTCAGAGGCTTTCCAGCGGCCTGGACGAACGTATTGACGAGAGCGTGGAGAAATCGACCGAGGACATACGTGAAGACATGGAAGACGTTAGGGATGACGTTAAGAATCTCTTGAGTGTGGTCGCGGATCTCTCCGAGGTCGTGAAGACCGAACTGAAGTAGGTGTTGTCACCGCTGATTCTACAAAGGCTTTTAACTTTTTGACGGAAATTCTCTACTAGAAGTAGAATGGCTGAAGAGGTAATATTCGGCGGAGAAGACGACTCGGAAGAGGAAGAACAGGAAACACTTTTCGACAGTTCTGAAGGAAATAACGAGGAACCCGAGGAAGAAACTACAGATGAAATAGGAGATGCCGAAGAAAGCTCGGAAAACGAGGATGAGACGCTCTTCGAATCGGGAAGCGAAGAAGAGTCGGAAGAACAGCCAGAAAAACAGGATACGGAAGAAAAAGACGAAGAGGAAGACGGATCTTCTCAGGAAGAATCGGATAAAGAACAAGAAGGATCAGAAACTGAGGAAGAAACTGAAGATGAGGATGAGGCAGACCTGGAGCAGGAAAACGATGAAAACCCAGACACCAGCCAGCTCAGGGACAGGATCGAGGAACTCGAATACGAGATTGAGGAGGTCAGAGAAGAAGACGAAGTAGATGTACAGGAGCTGAGAGACCGGCTCTCCGACCTTGAAGACCAGCTAGACGAACTTGATCACCAGACCGAGCTCAACGAGCTGAAAGATCGAATCGCGGAGAAGACAGACCTCATCAACGACCTGAAGGAAGAATACGACGAAAAGATCGGCAGAATCGAAGATCTGGAAGAGAAGATCGAACAGGAAAGCCAGGAAGACATCCAGGATGAGCTTGACGAACTGAGAGATGAGATAGAACAGGAAGAAGACGAAAGGATCGACGAACTTGAGGAACAGATACAGGAACTTGAGGAAAGGATCGAGGAAGCTGCCGCAGATGAATCAAGCGAAAAGATCGACGAGCTCCAGCGAGATGTGGAGGAGATAGAACAGGAAGTCGAGGAAGCCGAGCAGAACATAGAGGAAGTGGAGCTCAAGGTCGAGGACTTCGGAGACAGCATCGGGGAAGTCGAAGAAAAAGTTGAAGAGGTAGAGGAAACGGCAGAAGAAGCAAAAGAAGGCCTTGAAGACAAGGCCGACGCCGAAGAACTTGAGGACATCAGGGAAGAGATCTCAGGCATGGAGGAAAAGATAGAGGACTTCGAGACGAGCGATACAGAGGAACTGGAGCAGTATATCGAGGAAGTAGAGGAAGAAATCGAAAAGCTCCGGGAGAAAGTCGAAGGGATCGAGACAGCCGACACAGACCAGCTTGAGGAGCAGATCGACGAGCTGGCAGCTTTGATCGACAGCAAGACCGATCTCGAGGAATTCGAAGAGGTTGAGGCCCGGCTCTCCGAGGTAGAGCAGAGAGACTTCGAGGACCTGATGATAAAAGTCGAGAACCTGGAATCCAGACTTGAAAAAGTAAAGGAAAGCCAGGAAGACATGGACGTCTCTCAGCTTCAGAAAGAGGTCGAACAGCTGAAAGGCATGGTTTCCGACTTCAAATGGATATTCAACGACTTCGATGACCTGGCAGAGCTCAAACTGCTTTCACAGGACGAATACAAGGAGCTTCAGAGCAAAGTAGAGGAAACGGAGAAAGCTGTAGAAGACAGCCAGGAACAGACGGCTGCAGACTCAGCCTCTCCCGACATGATAGAGGACCTGAACCAGAACCTGGAAAAGGTGCTGGCAAGAGCCCAGAGAACCGAGAAGAAGGAACTGACGGAGGTCAGAAGCAGGATCCGGACACTGGAAGATAAGGTAGAGTCGGCCGAGGCGGAAGTCAAACAGGAAGACCTCGAGACAGTCGTGGACGAACTCGACAGGCAGGAAGAGGAGATCAAAGACATCAGAGAGGGCTACGAGGAACTGGGAGAGATGATGCAGCTCGTCCTGAAAGAACTGCGGGAGACAAGAGATATGGAGTTTTCGAACTGAGAGAATATTTTTAACTTTTTAGGCACAAATCGGATTTATGTCGGTTGTAGAAGAATCTAGCCTGTTGGATGAGCCCCCGGAAGGATATGAGGAATTTGTTGAGGCATATGAGAGAAGAGATGAGCAGGTAGATTCTGCTGCGGCTTGGATAGCTGAGTTTGATCTGGATGTCGGAGAAGTAGCGGAAGAGTATTCTGAGGAACTGGATTACAGTCTTGGTGAACTCGAGGACAGACTTGATAGAATCAGCAGTAAGGCAAAGGTGTATGACAGTTTGAAGGAGTTCCACGACGGAGGCCTAGGTGAACTGGCGAAGTCAGTGAGGCACAAATCCTTCAATCCTAATACCTATTCGATGCAAGGGCGTAAGACACACAGTATGAAAAAGTTCCAACTTGAGAAGAGATACGGATCAAAGGATCCACTAAACCAAGATGAAAGACGGCACACCAGAGCGTGGCCCGACGTAGAATTCAAAGACGGAGTTATAATAGGTGCAGGAAGAACCACTCATGAAATACTGAGAGAAGCAGACGAAAGAGGCTATGACCGGGAAAAAATAGCCGAAGAGATAAACAAGGTGAAGGAAGAGCGGATTATCTTCGATAAGGTAGTAGATGAAGAAGAGGAACATGGGCGAAGAAAGCAGGGACTGATCCGTGCAGAATGGGGACATATGAGAACTAAACTGGAATCAGAACTGGATCACGTTCCACAAATTATGAAACAACTTGAGGAAGAAAGAATACAGGAAATCGAAGAATCAAGAGAATAAATAGCCTCAAGTCAGGTAAAGCTGTCGAGGCCGGACTGCCGGGATTCAAGCGCTGTCTCCAGGCTTTCCAGCCCTGAATTCACTCTTTTCTCGGAGAAGTCGTGCTGCTTGATCAGTACTTCCCGGATTTCGTCCTTGTCGGGATCAGTGAACTCGAAGTCGACATCTTCCACGGGCGGGTCCTGGAAGAAATCGAGGATGGCTTCAGGATCGTTCTCCGACTCCCACTCAACCTTCTCATCCTCCATCAGTTCGTCGAAACTCTCGTACTCTTTCACCAGTTTCAGTGCGGTCTTGGGACCGATGCCGTAGATACCGTCCGGGTTGAAGTCCGTTCCGACCAGTATACCCAGCCATTGCAGCTTCTCATGCGTGATGCCGAGCTGTTCAAGCACGTCTTCCAGAACTATCTTCTCTGTCGAGACCTTCTTTCTCCCGCCACCGGAAGTCTTCCGTGTCTTTCTTGACGTCAGGTTCCTTACCATCGTGTCGGCACCGAACAGGAGACAGTCCCAGTCCTGACTTCCGACAGCGTAGACATCACCGTTTTTCGACATGTAGGCGGCCTGGGCCTCTCCCTCGCTCTCCGCCACGATGTACGGCAAACCCATTGCATCCAGAAGTTTCTGAGCCTCCTTGATCATCTCACCGGTAAGTTTTGAACTCTGGGTCGCCTTGGAGTACGCCTCGGATATCTTGCCTTCCTCCTTCAGTCTTTCCCACTCCTTCCGGGCTTCCTCCCTCTTCCTTCTTCTTTCCTTCGCCTCCTTCGCCTTCAGCTGTGGAGGCTTTCCGTCGAAGACGTAGACCGGCCGGATATTCTTCTCCAGTAAATTGATTGAACGGTAGAAAAGCCCTGAGAGGTGCGATGTAGTGTTTCCGTTGGAGTCCTTCAGCGGTGTGCCGTCCCTCTGCCTGATTATACTGAGGAACTGGTACATGGTGTTCATCGCGTCGACCGCTATGACCTTGTCGTTCAGGTCTGCGAAGTCTATCTCCTCCGGTTCCACCAGTTCTCCCAGGTCTACTCCCATGGAAAGAATTAACCGACCTCAGACTTAAACAGTTACATGGCGATATGTGACTACTGCGGTGAGAGGGAGGCCGTCACCGGCTGCGAGGTATGCGGCAGTAGAGTCTGCAGCGAGGATAAGTTGGAGTATGGCTGCAATGTCTGTGGTGGTGGGGAGCAGAAGTTCTGAAAGAAGGATGAGTAGTAGGAAACTTCCTACATCTTGTCGAAGTGTTCGAGTTCGTAGCTCTGGACGTTGTCTAGTTCCTCGAGTTTTTCCTCGACTGCGTCTGTGCCTCCTTCTTCATCGGTTGTGATGGTGGAGACCTTGATGGCTTTCAGTCCGAATGCGACCTCTTCCTCACCCAGGTCTTCTACATCGAGAAGTTCTTTTAGCTGTTTTTTTATGTTTTCCAGGTCGGTTTCGGCGTCTTCCGGCATGACTTTGTATACGCATGAAATCTTTCCCATTTTTGGATTACCTCGTTTTACAGTAAAAGAATGGAGAAGAAATATTTAAACAAAGACTGCTCTAGTTCAGGCCAAGTTTCTTCTTGATCTTTTCGATGATTCCCATGTTTTATCGCCCTATCCCGGTTTAAAACATGCAGCCCATTAAATAGTTACGGTGAAGAAACCCTTCACCCCTATTTGAAAACCCTTCCCACAAACCAATCATACAGGCCCTCATGGTCTAGCGGAAAGACGGCACCTTGCGGAGGGACTCCTGACGCGGAGTAACCGAAACTCCAATAGAGTTTCTGGTGACACACAAAATCGCTTCCTGCGATTTTGGAGTCGCACGCGTTGAACCATTCACAGAATGGCTCTCAGAAACTTATGTTTCCCAGCAGATAGGTGCAGATCCGGGGTTCAAATCCCCGTGAGGGCGTTTTTCCTCCATCAGGTATAAGTTTGGATTCGTTTTTATTCGGTGGTGGAGGCAGGGTAACTTGGTTTTCAGTCAGCAGATGGGTGTGATGGAGTACCTGTTCGGTTTTTTCCGCGCCTCTTAACTATCCGAATACCTTGCCGGAGCTTATTCCTTTGATCCTGGGCGTTTTCGTCCTCGAGGTC
This sequence comes from Candidatus Nanohalobium sp., assembly GCA_042216335.1. Lineage (GTDB taxonomy): Archaea > Nanohalarchaeota > Nanosalinia > Nanosalinales > Nanosalinaceae > Nanohalobium. The sequence continues at coordinate 16,785 of JBDGTY010000040.1, read as the reverse complement.
TACTTCGAGAAGACTAACAAGGACAGGCGGGAGAGGGCTGATCCGATCGGTAACGCTCTTCTCTGGCTTTCGACAGGTATCGCATTGTTTCTTGAGGCTGGTGCAGAAGGCCGTGAGATATGGGTCGTGCTGTTCCTGATCGGTATCGGCGGAGGCACATTGTTGATGGAGTTCCTTGAGCACTGGAGGGACAAGATAAAGATATTCCACTCGTTCGTCACTCCGATCTACTCCATCGCCTATCTCGCCGTTATACTGGTCGGTACGCCGCTGACGATTAACAGTAACAGCATCAAGGCCGCGTTGATATTCATGGCGCTGGATGTCGTGTTCTTCACATTCTGGAAGAGGATAGTGCCGGTGCCGAACAAGTAACCGGAAGAGTTAATGGCAGCCTTCTCGAACCATGTACATGAAGCACTGGCAGGAGATAGACAAAGCACTGAACTCGGAACTCGAAAACTTCGACAGGTTCATGACAGGCAGAAACATCGACGGGGGAAGCTTTGAAAGCCTTCCCGAAAAAGAGGTCGAAAAGGTTGAGGAGATCCTTGAAAAGCCGCTGCCTGACAGCCTGAAGCAGGAGAAGCTTCTCGAACAGCACGCCAAACACCGGGAGCAGTAGACTGTACAAGGAGTTGATCGATAGATATGAGCGACCTCACCGGAATCCTGAGGAGCAGCTTCAGGATGCTGCTGGACAGGCCCCAGCTCTTCGTCCCACGACTGGTTTCTGCATCTTTCAGCAGCGCACTCTTCGCCTACATACTTCTCGATGGGATTGTTTTAGCGGATGCCTACGTGATGCTGGCCGGCCTCCCCGCCCTGATCGTCCTAGGAGTATTCACACCTGTGATGACTGCCGCCATGGTTAGGATTAAGGATAGGGACAAGCTACTGAGGCGCGGTTTCAGCGAGGCACTGGAGAACTGGAAGGGGATGCTGGCCCTGATAGCCCTGAGCACAGGCATACTATTCCTCACAGGCATCATCTACACGGTCGGACTCGGAGCAGCCATAATCACGGAAAGCATCGCACTGCTCGCAGCCATCCTGATCCTGAACGTGCTGATAGCCCTGGTGGCCGGATTCTACCTCTACTTCACACCGATCGCGATACTTGACAACAGAGGCACCCGGGAAAACCTGAAAAAAGCGTTCAACTCCTCGAATAGGAACAGAAAAGAGGTCGCCCTGCTCATGGCGTTCTCGTTCGCCCTGCTACTCCTGTCCTCCACGGTCTCCGGAACCCTCAGAACACTGGGCATCACAGCGTTCATCCTCGGCCGACTGACCTCCTCAGTCACAGGCACCTACCTGCTCGTCATATCACCCAACTACTACCTCAAGGAGGCCAAGTAGATGAAGATACGGACACCAGAAGGCGAGATAGAGGCCGAGGTAGCCGACAGCATACTGAAAAGAGCGGTCGGCCTCTCACTACGTAAAAGAGGGAAGATGATCTTCAATTTCCCTGGAAAAACCAGGGCACCGATCGACATGATGCTGATGCGCCGACCTCTCCACCTATACTTCATGAACTCTGAGAAAGAAGTAGTACACGTTGAGAAGGCCGAGCCATGGTACAGACTGCCAGGGAAACTGTTTCACAGGCCTGGAGAGAAGTACAGGTATCTTCTGGAGAGTTTTGAGGAACTGGGCATAGATGAGGGAGACAATCTGGAGTTTTAGTCCTGGTTCAGGGCTGCTTTCAGGTTTTCCACCGTAACCTGAGAACCAGATAGTACGTGGTTCAATCCCATCTCGCCTGGATTGGACATCATAACCTCCGGCCCATAACCTAGGGCATCATAGCCAGCATCATCTCTTACACGTGTTTCCTCGGGAAAATTCTCCTGCAGATATTCAATGGCTTCTTCCAGTTCAGACCCATAGTTCTCCCGACTATCGGGAATTCTTAGTTCAATATAACTAGCCTCCTCACCATCCTTCAGACCGATATTTTCGTTGTATTGAAGCAGCGACGACATTATAGTCATCTTCTGCTTCGTTAAACTTAAAAACAGGCATGATATCGGTGTGCGTAGAAAAGATGAGCAGATAATCCGTGTTTTCAGGACAACTCTTCCAGAGAGTCAACTATGTTGTCAGGAGTAATATGATCCTTCCCTATCAGTATTTCCTCTGCCTCACCGTTCGAAATCTTCAGTAGAGAAGAACTCTCCAGCCTTCCCGTGTATTTCTCGTGATAGCTGTCTCCAAAGACTTCATCAAGACAGTTTTTCAGGTAATCTCCGACTACATCACGGCCATCGTAGAGTTCAGCAGTAAAACTTTCATAACTTCCTTCTAGACCAGGAAAGCACGTAGCATCATGTTTTACAGCCACTATGAAATAGTAATGTCGAGCGATTTAAAAAAGTTGCGGCACAGAACTGCATGTTGAAATCATTTTCGAGGCAAAACAGTAGTATGGAACTTTCAAAATTCTGTCCGCGATGCGGCGAGGAGACGGACAAACTGTACGGCGATGAGAAGCAGCTGTGCAGTGAGTGTTTCCCTGAAAAGAACAGTCTGCTTGAGATCCCTGACGAGGTGGAGATCAAGATCTGTTCTGTCTGTGGGAGGATGAAGCACCACGGAGAATGGGTCGAGGAATACACTATCCAGGAACAGCTGGGACTGAAGTTTTCCGAGTTCGCGGAAGAGGACGTGAGGATGGAGCTGCAGTTCTGGGAGAAGGAAGACGAGGACGACATATTCGTCAAAGTGCACTCCTACAGGGACGACATACACGACACAGCCGACGCCCGTGTAAGCTTCAAAGAGGTGCAGTGCGACGAATGCGCCAGGTTTAACGGAGGGTTCTTCAAGGCCAAGATACAGCTCAGAGGCGACGACCTGAAGCCTGTCTCGGAAGCCATAGTAGACAAGGCCGCAGAACTCACCAACGAGAACCGGAAGGACTTCCTATCCAACGTCGATCAGGTCGACGGAGGCTACGACTACTTCCTCTCCACAGAACCCATGAACAAGAAGATCCTCGGCATGCTGAGAGACAGGTTCGACCCGGAGATAGAGAGAAGCTACGAACTCATCGGAGAGGAGAACGGAGAAGAAGTCTACCGGAACGTGGTCTCAGTCCGGATTGAGTAGAATCAGGGTTTAAAAGGATTCACCGGGAAAGTGTTTCTATGAGCGATCAAGACGGAGAAGAGGATATAGGCCGTGTAAAGACGCCGCGCGACAACCAGGTACTGGGAATCGTGTTGAGGAAGGAAGGCGGTGGAAAGTACAGAGTCTACTGCACCGACGGCAACAAACGTATCTGCCGGATCCCTGGATCGAAGAAGAGAGGCCTATGGGTGAAGAGAGACTCAGTAGTACTGGTCGAGCCGTGGGACATCCAGGGCGACGAAAAAGGAGATATAGTTGAAAGCTATTCACAGGCGCAGACGGAATGGCTCGAAGATCGAGATTACCTGGACGAGATCTCAGAATTCCTGTAATTTTCTTCCTCAAAAAGACTATTCAGAAACTTATGGAAGTCTCTAGCAGAGTCAATGTTATTAACATTTGTTAACAATTACTAGCATATGACAAGCAAGAGTACGTCGTTTAGCTTGCCAGAAGTTATGACTGATGAGATAGATGTTCTGGTTGAATCAGGCGAGTATAGCTCCAGAAGCGATGTTATGCGTGATGCTTTCAGAGAATTCCTCCGGAACAATCCGGAGATGCGGACTCGTGCGGCCGTAGAGCTTTACAGAGAGGAAAAAGTTTCATTGATGAGAGCCGCTGAGATAGCAGAGATGGATCTGGAAGGATTCAAGCACGAACTTGAGAAGAGAGACGTAAGTATAAAGACTGCTTCAGGAGATTCAGAAGAGCTTGAAAAAGTTGAAGAGAGGCTTTGATAACTTGCTAATCCTCGACACAGATGCCTCAAGCGTACTGGCAAAAGGAGAGATAATTGAGGAAACCCTGGAGCTTTTCAGCAACCATCAAGTAGCTATAACTCCGAAGATAGAGGAAGAAGTTGAGAGACCTCTTGAGTACGGATACAGCTACCCTGAAAAGATACTGAGGAATGTTGAAGTAACTAACATCAGAGAAGAGGAAAAGGATAAGTACAGAGAATGGTTTGAGGAAAGTTCCGTTGACAAGGGAGAGCTGGAAGCCACGGTAGTCGCAAAAGACAGAGATGCCATCTTCTTCACGATGGATCAGCAGGCAAAAAGGTTTGCTGAGAAGAAAAGAGTTCAGACACTCTCAATCAACAACCTGATTAAACTGCTTATTCAGAAAGACTTCCTAAGCAAGGAAGAGGTAAATTCGGCAGTAGAGAAAATAGAAGAAAGAGATAACAGAGAAATAAACACTGATGAGGCGCTAGAAGAGAAATGAAAGACGAAAACATCGATTTCCAGGAAAGATGGAAGGAAGAAAGCCGGAGGATGTTCGATAGTTCGGAGGCCAAGAAGGCGTTTGAGAACGTCTTCGACCACGAGACCTCTATGGCCCTGCTGAAATTGAAGGACAGAGAAGTTATCGAGAAGATGTACGGCACCATCGAGTCAGGGAAGGAGTCCGTGGTGTTCCTGGCGGATACTCCTGAGGGCGAGAGAGTTATCGTTAAGATCTACATGAACCAGGCCGGTGGCTTCCGGGACATGTATCAATACCTGAGAGGAGATAAACGTTTCAGAGGAGTGAAAAAAGATCGGAAATCGGTTATTCAGGAGTGGTGCAAGAAGGAGTTCAAGAACCTTAAGAAGGCAGGTAAAGTCCTTGAATGTCCCGAAGCCATCGGATTCAGGAAGAACATACTTGTAATGGAGTTCATCGGAGAAGATTTTTCACCTTATCCGAAACTGAAAGACGTCGATATCGAGAACCCTGAGGCCGGTTTTCAGAGGGTTCTGGATGATGTAAAACGATTATGGCATGATGAAAAGATGGTTCACGGCGATCTCTCAGAGTACAACATCCTGCTGGATTCATCCGGGGAACTGTACTTCATCGACTTCTCCCAGGGCGTGCATAAATCGCATCCGGAGGCGGAAGAGTTGCTGAGTCGTGACATCGAGAACGTGGCAGAGTTCTTCCGTAAACAGGGCGCGGAAGTAGATGTTGAGAAAGCGTTTGAGGAAGTTTTAGAGGCCTGAGAGCGCCTCTATCTTGGATTCAGGTATAAAAAGGTTGGGAAGTTCTGTATAAGTATGAAGGAGGTTAAAATCCCGGAGAAGCGTGTCGGAGTTCTCATCGGCGAGGGCGGAAAGACGAAGAGAGAGTTCGAGGACGTTACTGACTGCGATCTAACAGTCGAGGACAACGTTGCGCGTATCGACGGCGATGCACTGGACGAGATGGACGGCCAAAGAATCGTCAAGGCCATCGGGAGAGGATTCAACCCGGATAAAGCTTTCAGAATAATCGAAAAGGATTTTACTTTCAACTACATCGACATCAACCAGTTCGCGAACTCGGAAAACGACAAGGAAAGGTTAAAAGGCCGTGTAATCGGCAGAGACGGCGAGGCCCGTAAACATATCGAGAAGATGACTGAGACGGATATATCTGTTTTTGGCAAAACTATAGGTTTTATCGGACATCCACGGAACATCCAGGTGGCGCGTGAGGCCGTGAAGCAGCTATTAAACGGCAGCTCGCATTCAACCGCATACAACTATCTGGAGAAGAACCAGGACAAGATTAAAAGGTAGAGAAGGTGAAATTAGTACTATGGCAAACGGAGTAGATCAAGGCATGGAGGCTGAAGGCGGAGATCACAGAGAGATTTCCGTTGCAGAGTTCTTCGAGAAAAACAAACACCTCCTAGGATTCGAAAACGCACAGAAATCGATTATAACAGTAGTAAAGGAAGCTGTAGACAACTCACTCGACGCATGTGAGGAGGACGACATCCTACCCGAAGTACAGGTCATCATCGACGAGTACGACGACGAGAAGTGCCGGGTCGAGATCAGGGACAATGCTATCGGGCTGGACAGGGAGACTATCCCGAAGGTTTTCGGTAAACTTCTATACGGTTCAAAGTTCCACAAACTTCAGCAGAGCCGGGGACAGCAAGGCATAGGGATTTCAGCCTCCGCTATGTACGCGCAGCTGACGACAGGAGAACCTGTCACCGTCTACTCCAAGCAGGAGGGCGAGCCATGCCACAGGTTCGTTGTCAGGATAGATACTGAGGAGAACGAGCCTGAAATCCTGGAAGACGAGGTCATAGACGAGGACAACGACGAGTTCCCGGGCGACAAGGACTACTACTTCGACCACGGAACAACCATCGAGATGAACATCGAGGCAAAATACACCAGAGGCCATCACAGTGTCAGGAACTACCTGAAGCATACGGCCATCATGAACCCGTACGCAAGGATCGTACTAAGAGAGCCAGACGGAAACAAGATAGAATACCCACGGGTTTCCAAAGAGCTTCCCAAGAAGCCGAAGGAGATCAAGCCGCACCTCCATGGTGTAGAGCTTGGTGTCGTTCTCAGGATGGTGGATAACTCCAACGCCAGAACCGTCTCCAGTTTCCTCCAGCAGGAATTCACCCGTGTAGGGAGAACCTCCGCACAGGAGATATGTGAAGAGGCCGAGATCGACGACGGAAGAAGGCCTAACACGCTCGACAAGGACGAGGTCGAGCAGCTTCTAGACGCAGCGGAGAACGTCAACCTTCAGTCCCCTCCGACAGACTGTCTCTCACCTATCGGAGAAGACCTGATGGAGAAAGGACTGACGAAAGAGCTGAATCCAGAATTTACAGAGACCATTACCAGAAAGCCGACAGTCTACAAAGGCAATCCTTTCCAGGTAGAGGTCGGACTGGCCTGGGGAGGCGACATAGAAGACGAGGGCAGCTACAACGAACTTAGATACGCAAACAAGGTTCCTCTGCTCTACAAGAAATCTGCGTGTGTGACGACAAAGGCTATCGAGAATGTCTCCTGGAACCGTTACAACATCAGCCAGACAGGAAACCGACCGCAGGGACCTCTCTACATCTCAATTCACATCGCATCGGTCTGGGTGCCTTTCACATCTGAAGGTAAGGAAGCTGTCGCGAACTACGATCCGATCAGGAAGGAAATGAAGCTGGCACTGCAGGAAGCAGGTAGAAAGCTCGGCCGCTACCTCAAGAGAAAGGAGAGAAAGGAGATTCAGGAGAAGAAGAAACGCCAGCTTACTTCCTACGCAAAGGAGATGGCGCCGGCCATCGCCCAACTGGCGGAAGAAGGCGACGAGGAAGAGATGGAAGACAAAATCCAGCAGCTTGTACAGAACGACTACAACCCGGAGCAACTTTGAGGTGATGACTAATGCCGAAGAAAGAATTTGAAAACGATCAGACGACACTGGAAAAACTGAAGCATCTTGGAAAACAGATAAAGAACCAGTTGGAAGATCCTGAGGAAGAGGATCTTACTTTCGAGACACAGGTAAGAAGCAGAAGTAACGTAGAGTACAATGAAGAAGATGGAAGACTGGAGCTTGGAGACAGTTACTCCTCAAGAAAGTTCCTCAACATAAGTCACGCCAGGAAGTTCATGCAGACCCTACTTGTAGCCTCAAAGTCCAAGGAGCTTGTAGAAAGTGGCAGAACAGCAGCCATCAGAGAGGTATACTACCAGTTAAAGCACAGTGTACCAGGACTCGATGAAAACACGTTTGAGGATCAGGACGAATCCAACAACGTTGTTGTCGATATCGAGACAGCTACAGGAGTAATCAGAGAGGACCTGCACCTTTTCGCAGAGAAGAAAGGTTCTCTTTTTGGGCCTGTAGTTATCAACGATTCTGGCGACGAGATCGACTGCATGAACATGGGAACCTCAGGACTCGCGATTCCCTCCATCGTGGACCACTATGAGTTCGTTGAGTGTGAGGCAGACTTCATCCTGCTGGTCGAGACTTCCGCGATGGTTAACAGACTAGTCGAGGAGGACTTCCACAAGGAGCAGAACGCCATAGTTATCTCGGCCGGAGGACAGCCATCCAGAGGAGTCAGAAGACTCGTCAATATCATGCACAACCGGTTAGATCTCCCGGTCTACGTCTTCACTGACGGCGACCCATGGGGATACTACATCTACTCAGTCCTCAAATCCGGATCAATGAGCCTTGCATTCCAGTCCGATAGATTAGCGACGCCGGACGCCAAGCTCATCGGTATGACCATGGAAGACATCGAGGAGTACGGCCTCGAACACGTAACAGAAGACCTTAAAGGTAAGCCGGAAGGCAACGGCGGACCGACAAAAGACTACAAGCGCATCCATGACGTCATGGACTACGAGTGGATGCAGACGGACGAGTGGCAGAACCAGTTCCAGAAGATGCTTGACAAAGGCGTAAGAGTCGAGCAGCAGGCCCTCGCAGCCAACAGCCTGGAGTTCGTGGCCAACACGTATCTCCCGGAGAAAATAGAGAACGAGGAGTTCCTCAACTAACCTCTCCTTTTTCCTTAGAAAAAGAAGGAGGAAAAGATCAGACGCATGCCCGGTGTGAGCAGCCCTGTTCCACGCAGACATGGTTCTCACCGGTTTCCAGGTCTTTTCCACATACTATACATACTTCTGATTCCATGAATCTTATTTCTGATCCACTGCTTATATCTTGAACGTGATGACATGGTAACCCCGGAGCCCGTTAAAGCCTCTAGAACCCTCCTATATGTGATTCCAAGGCTTCTACTATCTGGTCGTAGGTCTCTACGCCGAGCGATTCTTTTGAGAATACTTCCTCTTGCGTCACTTCGTCTGACTGGCTCAGCACTTCATCCGGGTTGCCCGTAAGGAACAGGACAGGTGTCTCAGGTTTCTGGTCCTGCAGCTCTCTCCACATTTCATAGCCGTTCATTCCGGGCATCTGGTAGTCGGTGAGAACTGCGTCCGCTTCTTCTGCGTTTTCCAACGCTTCGTGAGGGTTGATGTAGGGGTCGACAACTAGGCCCTCTCTTTCAAGCTCGTGTTTGTTCAGGCTGAGTTGGCTTGGATCGTCGTCGACCACCAGGATCCTGTATTCTTCGTCCATGTCACTTCACCTCTTTGCCATCATGCTTCCGCAGGTTCAGAACCTTTCTCACTAAATATGCATCCTCTGTGGCAGTATCCTTCCTCCGATTCGATGTAGCTGTGTCCTTCTTTAACCCTTTCGCCGCAAATGACGCAAAGTCCTTTTCTGCCTTGGATGCTCTCCCTGACTCTATCCAGTCGGTTCGATAGTTTCATCTAACACTCCCCTCCTTTGAGTTTATCCAGGTTTTGAAAAAACGTGTACTGTGTGACTATATCGTGTTCACAGACCGGACGGCATGGCGTTCGGTGTCTATCATTATATTAGGTTGTTCTTCGTGCTCAACAAGTTCCTGGAGCTCTGCCTCGTACAGTCTGTGGTTGGCATCTACCAATGATGTCACCTCTTCTAGCTTTCTATTCGAGATTGCTCCTTTTAACCCGGAGCGAACCTAGAGGTTAATCCGCAAACTTACCTTGAGGTAAATCCTTCTCGTCCAAGAGCGAAGCCGTATTTTCCAATATCATTTTAATTTTCGGGAAAGTAGACTTAGATAATGGGCGACGATTCTGAAGACCTTAGGCTGGAGGAGCTCGAGGAAGCTACAGCATTCCTTTCCAGAAAGTGGAGACCTCTTATATTGTATACGCTGTCCAGGAAGGGAAGGATGGGCTTCAATGATCTGAAAAGCGCCCTGGGTGACATCTCAGGCAAAGTTCTGTCGGAGAACCTTGAGGACTTAAGAGAGCAGGGTTACGTGGAGAAGGAAGTGCTGAGCGAAAACCCGAAACGTGTCAGGTACTCGATGACCGGCAAAGGCAGAAAGCTGGAGCCTATACTTGAGAAGATGCTGGAATGGGCTGAAGAGCAGAAGAAGGAGGCCGAGAAAGTCCTGATAGTCGAGGACGAGGAACAGCTATCAAAACTGTACTCAGAATGGCTTTCATCGAGCTACAGGACATCGACGGCCAATACAGGGTCGGAGGCCACGGATCTGATGGACCCCGATGTGGAGGTGGTACTGCTTGACCGCGCCCTGCCGGATACGACCGGGGAAAACGTGGCTGAGATGATATCCTCCCACTACGACCCTCAGATCGTATTTCTGACTGCGAAGGAACCGGAGGTAGAGGTTGCGGACATGGATATCGATGATTACCTAGTCAAACCTGTCTCAGCCGAGGAACTCATCTCGAAGGTCGAGGAGATGACGGAAAGGAAGGAAAAGAAAGAGCTCAAGCAGGAGCTGATGGCTCTGTGTTCACGAAAAGATGTTATAGAGGAGGACAACCCTAAGGAAGAACTTGAGGAAAAGGAGAAGTACAGGAAACTGGTCGAAAGGATCGAAACCCTGCGGGAGCAGGTGGATTAGGTCCGGAACTCGAGTCGCAGGCCGCCTTCCTCCGATGTCATGGCCTGGACGTCCCACCCCTGGAAACTGGCTATCCTGTCGACTATAGCAAGTCCAAGACCGGTTCCTCCATCCGACGAGTAACCGAAGTCAAGTATCTTCTCGAGCTCTTCCTCAAGTGCTCCCGGGCCGTCATCTTCCACGTAGAAACCTTCCCGGGTCCTTCCTATCCTGACCATCACTTCTTCCTCGGAGTGTTTCAGAGAGTTGGAGAACAGGTTCTCGAGGAGGTGTCTCAGCTGTTCCCTGTTGGCGTGGATCTCTACGGAGTCTTCGACTTCGAGCCTGGCCCTATCGACGTAGTCATACTTCCATGCGTTTCTTGCTTCTTCCCCTAGGTCAAACTCTCCTTTCTCTATTTTTCCTGTGTGCTTCGCCATCTCCAGGATAGTCTGTATTATCTCCTCCATCCTGTCCAGTGCCTCTTCTACCTGATCCAGTTCCTCCGAATTCTCCACCATGTCCAGGTAGCCCTGTGCGACGTTCAAGGGGTTCCTGAGGTCGTGCGAAAGCATCTTGACAAATTGATCTATCTGCTGAGTCTGTCTCTCCAGCTTCTCATCCCTCTCCCTGATCTTCCTCTCCTTCTTTACTCTGTCAAGTGATGCCTCTACAGAGTTGCCCAGCCAGTCCGCGATGTAGAGATCGGCTTGGTCGAACTCACGCAACTCCATCGCACCTGAGATCAATACACCATGGTCCCCGACAGGGACAATGACCTCAGACTCTACCGGAGTCTCAGGGTTATAAGGTTCCTCCTCAGCCATGTCCCTGATGAAACGGGCCCTGCCAGACTCGAAAACTTCTGACGCAATAGAGCACGGGCCCAGTTCCACTTCCTCATCGAAGTATTCCTCGGGATCTTCTGTGACTCCTACAGGACAGAACTTTCCATTCTTATAACTCATGCCTGAGGAGATAGCCAGGTCGAAGATATCTCTCATCGCCTCAGAGCCTATCGACCAGACCTCGCGCTCAGTATCGGCCTTCGCCATTTTCCTATCCGCCTCCAGAACCCTTTCAAGCGCCTTCTCCCTCTTTTTACGGAGAGTTACATCTTTGAAAACTGCTGCGAGATGAGGGTTCTCCCCTTCTTCAAGGTGGAAAGGCACCTTGGTGGACTCGATGAAAGCCCTTTCACCGTTCTCGTCGACGACCTCCTCTTCTACCGTAATAGCATCCCACTTGTCGATAGCTTCTCTATCGTTTTCCTTAATCTGCCTTATCTGTTCATCACTTAGAGGAGTATCCTCCAGTTTCATTCCGATTATATCATCCAGTTTTACCTGATCGCTTTCCAGGTACTTGTTAGCCATCACTATCCTGTCATCTGCATCCCTCACGACCATGCCTACAGGAAGCACGTCGACGACCTGCCTCAGGAAGTCAAAATCATCTATACGTAGGTCCTGGGCGATCCTGGCGCTGTAGCCCTCATCCTGCTCCTTTACGACACTCCTGATCCTGTCAGCAAGGATAGAGAACCTATGCTTGCCCAGATCCTTGGAAACATAGTCATCGACACCGCTCTCGAAAGCCTCCTGCAGAAGACTTCCATCCCTGTAGCTGGTGAAAAGTATCAGAGGAATGGCGCTAAACCGGCTTCTGAAGCCTCTGCAGACCTCAAGACCTTTCTTCCCCGGAAGTTCATACTCCGTAACGATACAGTCAACCTTCTCGGACTCAAGAACAGACTCAGCGGACTCGAAATCAGCAGCCCTGAAGACCCTGAAACCCTCTTCCTCCAGCTTCCGGGCTGAAAGACCCAGAGACTGGCGATCACCGTCGACCAGCAGCACGGAAAGAGACACAATCAACCACCTTCCAAACGTATTTGCCACTTATTGATAAATAATCTTCGGTTAAGAAATTAGTTCTCACACCCCGAACCGGTTTTATAAAATTCTCCTTCCACACCTAGATACACGGAGCCCAACTAGCTCAGTAGGTAGAGCGCCACGCTGTTAACCACAACTCCTACGGAGTTGTTCAAAGCCGTCAACTCGGTCGAGTAGACAGCGACGTGGTGGTCCCAGGTTCGAATCCTGGGTTGGGCGATTCATCAAGTATAAAACTGATTCGGCATTAAGAACCGAGCTGGTTTCACAGATCGTTCCAACTCTGGGCCTGACTTGACTTCTGTGAAAAACTGAACCTGTGAGGATACATCGACTTGGCCCGTGAGATAATCGAGACTGCTCTGGTCCACTCGACGGATTCAGGATCGAAGACCCTCTCCAGTTCCTCTATTATCTGGTCGAGAACCTTTTCGAAGTCCGCTTCCGGGTACTCCTCCCTGTAGAACCTCCTTAGATCCTGGAGCGAGTCCTCCATCGAGACAGTTCCACGGTTAAGCGCCCTGATAAAACCCTCGACAAGCCTCTCCTCCGGTTCAGAAAGGGTAGTCATACACACCAGTTATTCAGCAAAGTTTATTAGTCCTTGGTAACAACATGATGTCTGGTCAGGGAATAACCGTCTCTTTGAAATGCCGAAACTCTACGAACCATACTTCTCGAAGGCCTCAGCCACAGCATTCTCGGGAGAATGCTGTTTTAAGCATCATACTGTTTGAATGACGCGGCCACTAACAGCGGGAAAACCAGTGTGGCCTCGGCCTCCACCTGAGTATAGTTCTTCGTCTTCTCCTTGATCTTCCCCCAGGAAACAGCCTCCTTTGGTGGAGCTCCGGAAAGACTTCCGTCTCCCTCCATGCCTGTGGAGATATACACAGCGTAGTCGGTGCCGCCTCTGAACAGGTTCGACATGATCGCCTGGTGCTTGGGCACGCCGTCACCCACCGCTATGATCGCGGTCTTTTCAGCCTCGATCGCCTCATTGATCAGGCTGTCCCAGTCGTCAAGGATCTCGATACCGATATCCTCATCTTGCTCCTGCCTGTAGTAGAACATGAAATCACCAATCTCTGCATCGATCATAGCCGGGCAGTAAACCGGTATATCGTTTTCGTAGGCATGGTAGATAAAGGAATCTGACTCCTCAAGGCCTTCGTCTTCGCCAACAGCTTCTCCAAGCTCATAGGCCAGGTCTGAAGGAGTCCGGATTTTCTCGTCCGAGAAAAAGTCCTGGAAGAAACCGTTGTTCAGCCAGGATTCAAGCCAGACATAGTGATCGGACTCGACGTAGATATTTCCAAGACGGTTGATACCGTTCTCACGTAGCTCGGCTTCATCCGCATCCCATTCACCCATCTTGAAATCATCATTAGTCTTTATGACATCCTCCGTGTGTGAACCGGCAGAGGTGATCATTACGTCCACAAAGTCTTTCCTGGCAAGATACGCTATGACTTCTCTCAGACCTGAAGAGATAATATTCGAGGTAAATGTCAGGAAAATCTTGCAGTCCTCGTCACGCATCTCTTTCACAAGGTCGATAGCCTCTTTCAGGTGTGTCGCCTGGAAACCGGTTGTCGAATACTTTTCCAGCATCTCGGTCATGTCAAACTCGCCGCGGAAATCGTATCCCTCGACATCTTCTCCCGCGTATTTCTTCTGTGTTCCAGGGATGACGTGTTCCCGTGTTTCGGAAGAGTCTTTTTCGTCAGTCATGGGAAAGGTATGGCGCCATATTTTTTATGGGTTTTACAGCAGGTCCGAGAAGTCTATGCGGCTGGACGCCTAGCACCAGGAGAGATAAGGTTGAACATCAGGCGCAGGGACGCTATTAAAAAGTTTCATAAGAACTTCAACATCACAGACGGAGAAATGTCCGAACATATAGGGAAATGAGCTGAGGACCGGTAGCTCAGCCTGGGAGAGCGCTTGACTGAAGATCAAGTTGTCCCCGGTTCAAATCCGGGCCGGTCCAAACCTTTTATCATTTCTTGATAACAAAAAACCTATGGGTCTTGTCAGTGAGCGCGTAACGTCTCTCGCAAACTATAAAGAAGATACAGGAGAGATAGAGAACCTTCTTTCCGGAGAGTTTGAGGCTGTAGAGGAGATAGGTGAAAACGAGTATAGATTGAGAACCTCAGTCGGTACAACGGCAGATGTCTACATCCTTGATAAGGGAGCTTCAAAGTCAGGAGAATTCGATAAGCTCCTGGAGATTTCAGGTTCTGAACCTGTCGTCAGAAGAACCCGAAAATACCTCGAAGAACATCTGAAATAGACTACCACGGATCGTGTTCGTATCCGTGTTCTTCGGCTCTCTCGATCATCTCTTCTTCGTCTACTTCTGAGCACGGTGCTTTCTGCCAGTCCTCGAAATCATCGTTAATCTCTGCTGTGGCTTCTGCCTCTTCCTCACTCATGACCGAGACGTTCGCCGTTTCATCGTTATAGATCTCGACTATCCAGTAGTTGTTTTCCTCTCCCACAACTGCTCTCCTCGATACAGTCTTACTGGATTAGTTCTTAAATACCTCAGTCTACATCTCCTCAAGCGGCTCGATTCCCAATAGCTCAAGGCCCTGGTCAGTAACCTCTACAAAGGACTCCACCAGTTTCAATCTCCTCTTCTCTGTTTCCTCCTCTACTCCTGTTACCTGGCAGCTGTGGTAGAAGCTGTTGAATTCCTCTGAGAGGCTGGAGAGGTAGTTGGCGATCTTCGCCGGCTCTCTTTGATTGGCCGCAGCTTCCACCTTCTCCGGGAACTCGCTGATTTTCTTCAGCAACCGGTACTCCTCGTCTTGGAGCTCTCCAACAAGCTTTCCTTCTTCCTCCGTTTCTCGGAGGATGCTCTTGGCGCGCACGTTCGTGTATTGAAGGTATGGACCGGAGTCCCCCTCGAAGTCCAGGACTTGATCCCAGTCGAACTCTATATCTTTTGAACGTGATACTGACAGGTTGGCGTACCGAATAGCCCCCAGACCAACTTCTTCAGCGTTATCTACGTCTCTCTGTTCCATCTCTGCTGCCTTCTCAGCGGCTTTATCCATGAGATCTGAGAGTCTTATTATATTTCCTTTACTGGAACTCATCGAGCCGTCCTGAAGATGCACCATTCCATAGGAGATGTGTTCGCTCTGTATTCCGTCTATGCCGAATCTGTCTCCTAGTTCGAACAGCTGCTGGAAGTGGAGGTCTTGTTCGTTTGCGACGACATACAGGTTGTAGTCAAACCCTTCTTCCTTTCTTTTCCTTAGGTTGGCTATATCACGGGAAAGGTAGAGAGTAGACCCATCATCACGCTTCACAACAGTGGACGGGAGGTCTTCGAATTCCGCATAGACACTTCCATCCTCGTCTTTCTCGAATATCTCTTTCTCAACACCTTCTTCTATCACCTGTTGGGCTCTATCCGCGACCACGGACTCTCCCGTCCACCGGTCAAACTCGATGCCCATCCTCTCATATTCTTTCTTGTTGTGTTCTATCGTGGCTTCACGGAACATCTCCCACAGTTCTAAAGCTTCTTCGTCGCCTTCCTCAATCTTCTTGGACCATTCACGCGCCTTTTCCTTGTCCTCTTCATCGGCCTCATCGTGGAGCTTAACATAAAGATCGTACATGTGCTCCATGGGCGATTCATCAAACTCTTCCCGACTGCCCCATTTTTTGAAGGCATAGATTACCTGGCCGTGCTTGGTTCCCCAGTCACCGATATAGTTCTCGGAAGTCACATCGTAGCCAACGAACCGCATAATCCTCTGGAGCGAGTCGCCTATACAGTTGTTTCTCATGTGGCCAATATGCATCGGCTTGGCGAGGTTCGGTGCCGAAAAATCAATCACCATCTTGCCCTCTCTAGCTTCTACTCCGAAGGAGCCATCTGATAGAGTTTCTAAAACCTTTTTACCATATTTCTGCCGGTCTAAATAGAAGTTCAGGTAGCCTGGGCCAGCCACATTAATTTTCTTGACTAGCTCATCCTGTCTGAACTCTTCTGCAGTCTGCTCCGCCAGCTTTCTAGGATTCTCTCCCAGTTCAGAAGCCGCCTTCATAACAGGGTAGGCAAAATCGCCGTGCTCCGGCTCCGGCCTCTCGATATCTCCTTCCTTAACCTCTACTCCAAGCTTTTCCGAAAGTTGAGAAGCCAGTTCTTTTTTGATCTGCTTCATAACCCAGTTTTCCTGTAAAGATTCAAAACAATTTCCAGAATGAGAGTTCAGTCAGAGTTAACAACCTGTATCAGTCTTTCCAGGATATCCCTCGCGTTCCCTACTGTTTTCCCGTTTTCATCGAATTCCGGCGCCACCTCAACCAAGTCAGCGTGGTCCGGATGGACTTCCCTGATGACTTCGTAGACCTGTTTCATGGAGAGCTGGCCATCGGGATAGCCGGTGCCGACCGCCTCACTCTCCTTCAGCATGTCGATGTCGACGCTCAGATAGGTCGGATGTCTAGAACTGTATTCCCCCACGAACTCAGATACCTCGTCCGCGCCGTAAACCTGTAAGT
>JBDGTY010000004.1:4474-25535 GCA_042216335.1 Candidatus Nanohalobium sp. | reverse complement strand
TTTGTTCACCTTCTGTCCAACTAACCGAATCTCTGTTTAAAAGGGGTTTTCCGAACTTTGTTCAGCTCTCTCCCAATTCAGACCCAATTTCGTTCCGGATCTCTAGGTTAGTTCCTAAGGAAGTTCATCGGTAGCTCTCGTAGAGCACTGAGCCCGTGGCCGCGGTCAGGAAGAGTTCAGGCAGGTAGGTGAATGGGCCGAGCGGTATGAGTTTGAAGCCGAAAAGTATCTGGATCAACGGATTTGCGGTCAGTGCGTACATCATGAGTGCGGAGCTGAATATCAGGAATACACGGGAGGTCGGTGTCGGCATGTTACGATAGATCTTAAGGTAATTGAACGTCAGTCCTCCGAGAAGTACTGTGTTCATCGAGGTGAGGAAGACCTTGGCCAGTACCGCTGTTTCCGCAAACTTTACAGGTGAGAAGATCGTACGGCTGGTGAGAACGGCGCAGACTATACCCACGAGTATGCTAAATCCGATGACGGCGTACATCTCTTTCTCCGGTTTCATAGTTCTACACCTGCCTCATCCTGTATTTCGTCGAGTTTTCCTTTATTTTCTTCCATCTGCTCCGTGAGAAGATAGT
Organism: Candidatus Nanohalobium sp.; assembly: GCA_042216335.1. Classification (GTDB taxonomy): domain Archaea; phylum Nanohalarchaeota; class Nanosalinia; order Nanosalinales; family Nanosalinaceae; genus Nanohalobium. The sequence continues at coordinate 24,945 of JBDGTY010000004.1, read as the reverse complement.
TCTTTCCATAGCCCTCACCCATAGTCTCGATGATGTTATGCTCTTTCAAAGTATCGAGATGATGCTCAACCGTCTTGTAATCCAGCTCCAGCTCCTCAGCCAGTTTATTCGCGTTCATCGGTCTCTCATCCAGGGCACGGAGAATACGCAGCCTGTTCTCGCCGCCACGCGTCCCTGCAATCAACCACCACAGATTCTTCTCAAAATTCTGCATCAAAACGAAGCCTCGCTGAACTGGTTAAGGAGTTTACCTCACACGAAAGAAATAATCGACGCAACTTAAACAAACTACCGACTATTCAAATTCCACGGTTCAGGTTCTGGAACTCCACCTGCTCGATCCGTTTCCGAGCCATATCCAGGTCCTCTTTGCTGTACAGTTTTCCTTTCCCTACTCTCCGGCTGAGGTTCTTCTCCAGTTCGTAATATTCTTCGGTTACTTCGTCGTCAAGAATCGAGAGTTGTGCATGGATTGCCTGACTGGAGACTTTGACGGAGTCGACCACGTTATGCCATTTGCCGGGTATACTTCGCTCTGTCGAAGAAACTATCTTGGTCAATGCCAGCATCGCAAGCAATGCCTTCCGCCGAACCTTCCGGTAAATCCGCATCCGATCACGTCAAGTCACTCCCCGTACTATCCCCGTATTCAAAGTGTTCTCCGGACCTGTATTTAAAGATACTCGGAGTCCAAACAAACCACATGATAGCAGTAGTATCCGACTCCCACGTCCCAACCCGCGCAGACAAGATCCCGAAACAGTTCAGGGAAAAAATGAAGGAATCAGACCTCATCGTCCACGCAGGAGACTTCGACGAAAAACCCGTCAAGAACGGTATAGATGAATACGGAGAATTGGTGGCAGTGAGGGGGAACTGTGACTTTTTCGACCTCCCGAACTCGGAAACCTTCGAGAGAAACGGCGTGAAGTTCGGAGTCTATCATGGAACGGGCATCAACCCGCGCGGCGACCACGACACACTACAGAAGATAGCGACAGAAGATTTAGAGGTCGACATACTCATCACCGGCCACACTCACGAAGAAGAAATCACAGAACTCGAAGAATGCGTAATCCTGAATCCTGGAAGCTGCACAGGAGTAGGCGGAGGCTCCAGCAGGAGAGGAAATCCGACGATGCTGGATATAGGAACTTCTGAAGATGCTTCTATCCAGGTAAACCTCATTGAAATTAGAGAAGGTGAAATGACGATCAGGAGGACTGAAGAATATTCTCAAAAATCCTGAAGATTCCCGCTCTTACTGTTCCTGATGAGAAGATAGAGAAGAATTTTAAACAGCGATCTGTATTTCATTCAACATGGCTGAAGAAACCGAAGACTCAACAAGCAATCATGAAAAACGTAACCAGAGAGGAAAATCTGTAGGAGCAGAGGACAGACAAGATGAGTGTGAAAGAAAAGGTGAAGGTTCCAAAAATATAGGTTCTGGACTGTCTAAAGATGATGAAGAGCAGAAGTCTGTTCTGTCTCGAAGAAATTTCCTAAAATTGCTGGGTATGGGTGCAGGAAGTCTAGCACTCTCCTCTTCTGTAGCAGGACTGGAGTGGAGTGTTTTTCAACCTGCAAGCAGCGGCCAATCCGATGTAAACGCAGATGAAGTAGATGGCCATGATGTCCATGTAGGTAGTTCAGCACCTTCAAACCCTGAAACCAACGATATCTGGATAGATACTTCTTAAAGATAGATTTCATGGTTTTGATGGGTTAAAATGGTTAAAGAGTACAATTTTGATTCTAAATCAGATGGAAGTTTTACTGTAAACAATGGCTCGTTTAATTCAGCTGCTAGTGATAGAGTGTACGATGGATCTTACTCTGGTTCTGTGCAAGCAGACACGCCAAGTGATCCAGATGATTTTGCAGTTTGGCAGCCTTGGAACGGGACGGGCAAACAGGCGTCAGAGTTTGAATTTTATTTTCAAGAGTCTTCAAGTTCCTACGGTTCTGGAGTCCGGTTGAAGAACTCTAACGGGAACTATGAGTGTGGTTTCGCCACAAATAACCCTCAATGGAATGTTGATGATAGCAGTGGGATTACAGAAGTTTATGGTGGAGATGGTTATGATAGATGGATCAGAGTATCTGCCACATTTGACTGGTCTAACTCTGAATTCACCGTGACATTTGAGGATCTTCAGTCGGGTACAACCAAATCCTATACTGGTAGTTTTATCAACGGAACTGATATCGCGGCTGTTGAACTACACAACTATAATTCGGGAAATTGGCATCCTGCAGATAATCCTGACAACACTTACATGTGGTGGGATGCTTTCTATACAACTCCGGTCTCACCGCCTTCAGCACCTTCAAATCTTGCCTTAAATGTTAACTCGAACGATTCTATAACAGCTTCATGGGATCCCCCCTCTGATTGGGGAGGCGAAAAAGGTAATTATCATATTCAGCTTTCGCGGGATGCTGCCTCATATGTTGATCCTTCGGGTGGGCCTACTACGCCGGCGTCGGGTACGACTTCGGCGACCTACAATTCGACGAGTGACGTTAGCTATGACTCGTTTGTCGGTATAGACTCATCATTCCAGTTCCGGGTTAGAGCGGAGAACTCGGCCGGCAGTTCGTCCTGGACGCAGTCTGGAACAGTCTATACTGATCCAATTCCGCCGCATTCTCCTTTCGTGGATAACCGAAACAGTACTCAATTAAACATCAACTGGTCAAACAGAACCGATATTTTTGATCACGTCGAGATCCAGTACCGGAAGGATACCGGATCAGGATACGGATCCTGGAAGGCGGCTACTACCGACCCGGACGATCTTCATCACTTCGACAATGATAAGTACTCCTGGTTTGAGATAGATGCCCGGTACCAGTTCAGGCTGAGAACCGTGGCTCCGGATGGAGGCACCAGCAAGTGGGTTTACGCCGATTACGGCAACGAGGGTAATGTATACTTCAAGGACGATTTTGAGGATCAGGATTTATCGGAGTGGTCTGCTACAGATTTTTCTGGAGGCGGTGGAATTTACTCGGGAAGCAATAATAGTCTCGGTATTTCTGGTGCAGATCAGGGGAGTTACTATGTGAGGCTTGATGGATCTGATTACATCCAGAAGAATCTTGGAGATATCTCGAATGAGAGCGATGTTTTCATAAAGTCTGTTCTGGCGGTTGGATCTTTCGATGCAGATTCAGATGATATTCACTTTGAGTGGTACGATGGTTCATCGTGGCAGAAAATCGAGGCAGGTTCCTATTCGTGGGAATATAACAGGAATGGATGGGTTGAGGCAGCGATTGAGGTTCCGGACTCGCTGCTCTCTACAGATAATCGTATTCGAATTCAGGGAGATGAGGCAGGAGGGGGAGACTACGTTGCAGTAGACCATGTGGTCGTTTCTGACATCGTCCACGAGTATACTAAGCCAGCGGCACCGACAAGCCTATCTCTTGATACTTCCATAAAACGTGAGGTAACGGCTTCATGGGTTGATAACGCATCGGTCAATACCAAGTATGAGGCCAAGATCCGGCCTACAGGGTCAAGTACTTGGACGCACAAAGATAACCTTGCGGCTGATCTCACTACTTACACATTTACCGGTTTGCTTGACGGCGAGAAATACGATGTCTTTTCCCGGGCAACAGCTGAACAGGCACGTCATGGCAGTATCCAGGCAGAATACTCAGCTGACTCCTCTACTATCTCTGGAACAACGATTCTGCCACCGCCTTCCAGATTCTCAGCTTCTATAATAAAGAACAACAGGATCTCGGCTTCCTGGACTGACAACTCGAACAACGAGGATGGGTTCAGGTTGATGCTTTCGACTGATGGCGGCTCAACTTTCTCCCAGCAGGGAAGCGACATATCAGCGAATAAAACATCGTTCACGACGTCTGATCTGCTGTTTAATCAGAATTATGTCGCCAAGGTTCGAACTTTCACTGAACATACGGCTTCCGACTCTGGCACTGTTTCCCTCAAGACAGGTTATGGTTTACAGTACTACAACTCGAGCTTTTCACCGGGTACTGTCAAGATCTACGATGGAGACAGTTGGGTAAGGCCTTTCAAGGTCAAGAGGTTCGATGGCTCACAGTGGGATTGAATCGCTCTTAAAAACTTCACCTCGAATTGTTTCCCTATGCTCAGTATTCAGGAAAAAGCCGACCAGCTCTTGGAAAATGAAGAACTCTGTGATCACTGCCTGGGGAGACAGTTCGCCCAGCTCGGCCACGGACTTGAGAACTTCGAGAGAGGACAGATAATCAGAAATACTGAAGAACTTGACGAAGATGATTTTGTCCGGGAGAACGTTCCGGAGGACGCAGAGATCGGTGGAGAATGCGAGATCTGTGAAGGAGTCTTTGACGAGCTGGATCGCTGGGCCGACATGGTGGAAGACTCGTTTGAGAGGTACGAACTGGAGACCTTCCTGATCGGCATACGGCCCCGTGAGGAGTCTGTCAGGGCGGAGGAAGAGCTCTGGGAGGAGTACGGCGTTGAGTGGACAGAACCTCTCAAGACCGAGCTCTCCCGGCTTCTCGGAAAGAAGATGGAGGAGCGACTGGATATTCAGGTCGACTTCGATCGGGCCGATATCATGGCAGTAGTTGATATGCGTGAAGGCCGTGAGAGGGTGGAGCTTCAGGTTAACTCGCTTTTGATCTACGGCCAGTACAACAAGTACAGCCGTGAGATCCCGCAGACGGAGTGGCACTGCAGGAACTGCAGGGGCAGCGGATGTGAGGAATGTGACTGGACAGGCCACCAGTACCCGACAAGTGTGCAGCAGGAGATCGAAGGGCCTTTCCTCAGAGAAAGCAAAGCGGTAGAATCCAAGTTCCATGGCTGTGTCGCTTATGACTCCAAATTGGGCAGAGTTTCAGCCTCAGAGGTAGAGGTAGGAAATTCTATTCCAACATTTAGAGAGGATACAGAGAGTTCAGACAGTGTCGAAGTTGAAGATAGTTTGACTTTCATGGCTCAAGATATTAAAACAGTGGAAGTAAATACTTGGACCGGGAAGAACTTGGTTACAACTACCAGTCACCCATTCAATACTAGAGACGGGTTTGTGGTAGCGGGCAAGTTAGATAAGTCCGACGAGGTGTTAGTAAGAGAAAGAAAAGAGAACTACTCATCTAGCGGGAATAGAATTGCCGATAAAGAAGATTTGCATAGCGTCATGGACGAGTACTTTGAATCCGTCAATAGAGATAAGATTTTCAGAGAATTGGCGAGTAAAGGCCTTTTACCCTTGGAATCTTCTCATGAGAACATTCGTTCTATTTCTAGACTAATTGGGGTTCTTCTAGGGGATGGCAGCGCAATGGTTACTCGCGATAGAGACACTACTTTAGCATTTTATGGTGGAAAACCACAGATTAAAGGCATTACAGAGGAAATAGAATCTCTAGGATTTGAAACTTCTCTTGAAAGATGTAGGAAATCAGAAACAACCGTAACTTCTGCAGAGGGGAAAGAGAAACTTATTTCAGGAGATTGTAATGAAGTTGCGGTGTATTCTAAGTCTCTTTGGACGCTACTGGTTGCGTTAGGTGTGCCTGTAGGAGAAAAAACAAAGAAAGAATTTGAGGTCCCTAACTGGATAATGGAGGGAAGTAAATGCGTGAAGATGAACTTTGTTTCGGCTCTACTAGGTTGTGAGGCTGAGACACCTAGGATAGACAATAGAGAATATAACCGGAAAAGTATGACCTCAATCAAGTTCTCCTTAAATAAAATAGAATCTCAAAAGGATTCTGCAGAAAAGTACGCACTACAATTGAAAGAAATTCTAGAAGAATTTGATGTTGAGACAGGTAAGATTAGAACGAATAAGTATACCCAAAGAGATGATGGCTGTCTATCGTACAAAATCGCCTTTGATATAAAAAATAACTACCAGAACATGATAGACTTCCTAGAAAATGTCGGATTCGAAGTACATAAAGAAAAGAAGGAGAGAAGTTTAGCATTCTTAGCCTATCTTAAGACTAAAAGAAGAGAAATAGAGAATAGGAAAGAAGCATATAGAACAGCAGTAGAGTTAGATGACAAGGGAATGAAACTATCGAAGATCCATGAAAAAGTTTCAGACTGGGTTACAAAGTCTAACCTTTGGACTTGGCTCAACCGAGATTTAAATCCGCTTGAAAACATGAAGGCTAAGAATAGCTTCCCAACATTCAATGAATGGTATGAAGAAAACTGGAACGACGATGGCTACTACTGGGATAGGATAGAATCAATCCAGAAAACCGAAATAGATAAATTGACTAGCCTAGAGGTTTCGAAACCTCACACATTTACAGCAAATGGTTTCTTGACACATAATTCTGGCCGAGAAGATGTGGATGCTAAATGCTTTGGTAAAAGAGAGTTTGTACTAGAACTGATTGAGCCGTTAAACAGAAACCTTAACTTGGAAGAGCTCAAAGAAGAGGTCAACGAGTCTACGGATAAAGTAGAAATTTTCAACATTCAATATACTCACAAAGACAAAGCTCCTGAAATTAAACAAAAACACTCAGATAAGGAGTACAGGGCAGTAGTCGAGACAGAGGACGAGATAACCGAGGAAGACCTGGAGAACATCTCCGAGGTTGTCGGTGAGATAGAACAGGAGACTCCGGAGAGAGTTGAACACAGGAGAGCTGAGAAGACCAGGGAGAGGGAGGTCCTGGAAGTGGACTGGGAGAAGACCGGAGAGAAAGAGTTCGAGCTGGAAGTTAAAGCGGAAGCCGGGACCTACATCAAGGAGTTGATTCACGGCGACGAGGGTAGGACCCAGCCGAACATCTCGGAGCTTGTGGGAACTACGTGTGAGTGCGTCCAGCTGGATGTTATCTGGATCGAGAAGTAGAGGTTTTTTATCTCTCAGAACTCATGCTTTGATATGGAAAGAGAGAAAATCCTGGAGGAAGTCTTCGATGCAGCCGATGAGGTCGGTCTTGACAGAGAGGATATCGGCTTTGTCTATCTCTTTGGATCTTATGTTGACAGTCCGGAGACTGCACGCGACATTGATATCTGTATTTCGGCCGATGTGGACAATCCGCAGCAGCTTGAGATGGAACTGGATGGCAGAGTCCCTGAGGAAATAGACGTCTCTGTTTTTGAGGCTTTGCCGCTACATGTCAGGAAGCAGGTTTTCAGCGGAGAATTATTGTATAGCAGAGACGACTTGGCCTACGATGAGGCGTTTGAAACCTTTCGGGACTTCGAAAGCTTTGAACCGCTCTACCGGACAGCGATAGGAGGCTAATAATGGAACAACAGACCGAGGACAGGATAAGAGAGAAACTGAATCTAATCGATTCTTCTCTGGATAGGGTTGATGAGAACCTGCCGGATACGTTTGAAGAGTTTCAGCAGTTGGACATTGAGAAGGACGGCGTCTACAAGAACGTTAAGACTGCGATACAGGCAGCGTATGATATCTGTGCGATGATAGTAAAAGCAGAAAGCCTTGGTGTTCCTGAGGATGAATCCGGTTTTCCGGATCTGCTGGCTGAAGACGATATAATATCTTCTGAACTTTCTGAAAGTTTGAAGGATATGAAGGGTTTCAGGAATGCACTGGCGCGCAGGTACGGCTCTATAGATGACGAGGTAGCATACAGGAATATAGTTGAAGGTCTGGGAGACTTCGAAGTTTTCCGCAGAGAAGTCCGGGAGTACATCAAGAAGTGATCAGGTTTTCTTAACTCTCTCACTTCCAGTATGTATCGTGAAAGATTCCAAAGTTACCGACCTACATATGCATACTTCGGCCAGCGATGGCACTGATTCTGTCCAGGAGAGAATCGAGGATGCCGCCGAGAAAGGCCTTGATGCCATCGCGTTGACAGATCACGATACCATCAATCCTGGACTGGATGAGAGGGTTTACGTGGATGATGAAGCCGGTGTAGAGGTCATCACCGGCGCCGAGATAAAATGTGAGGTTCAGGGTTCCGGAATCGAGATTCTCTCTTATTTCCTTGATCCGAACTCGGATGAGATAAACTCACTTCTGGAAAAGAACTCTCAGCTCCGAGAACAACGAATTAAGGATATGATTGGAAACCTGAACGAAGTCCTGGACTATGACTTGACTGAAGAAGAAGTTTTCGATCAAGTTGAAGGCAATCCTGGAAGGCCCCACGTCGCGGATGCTCTGGAGAAGGCAGGGGCGGTGGATACACAGCAGGAAGCGTTTGATGAATATATCGGTGAGGACTGTCCTGCATACATCCCGACTCCGAAGCAGGATGCGGAAGAAGTGATTGAAACTGTCCTGGAAGATGGTGGGGTTCCCGTACTGGCTCATCCTGGGAGAGACCTTGAGGAATCAGAAGCTGAGGATATCGTGGAAGAGCTTGTCGGGTATGGATTGAAAGGGATAGAGGTTATGTATAGCTGGGAGCACAAGAAGGCGAACAACTTTGGGATAAGCTTTGCGGAGGAGAAATGCCGTGAGCTGGCCGAAGAATACGATTTGATCTGGACAGGTGGCAGCGACTGCCATGGCTCTGGAAGTGACAAGTATCTGATAGGTTCGGTTGAACTGCCGTATTCACATGTTGAACGGCTTAAGGAGAGGGCGGATGCAGCGGTCTAGCCTTCCCGTTTTTAAAGTTTCCATGTGGATTCAAGGTTAAGAGGTAATCTAAAATGAGCGAAATTCAAGGAATTTCAGCACATGCAAAAAATCGCGGAGGCGATTTTTGAATGGCACAGAAGAGTCAGGGTCCGCAGCAGGGAGCACGTGACAAGCTTTCTTCCGGTCCGCGTGACAAGACGACGGTAAACGAATACTTGAAGGAGTTTGAAGAAGGGGAAAAAGTTCTAATCAAGATCGATCCAAGCGTCCAGGAGGGACGGCCTCACGTACGTTTCCACGGCAAGACTGTCGAAGTTACGGGGATGCAGGGCGACAGCTACGAGGTCAAGTTTGATGACGGTAACGTCGAGAAAACTCTTTATATCCCGCCAGTTCACCTGAAGAGAAACGAGTGATTTTTATGTACGAAAATCATAGATTTTCTGGACAGGCCGAAAACCACGAGGTGGTTTTCTAATGGAAGTAAAGGATGAAGAACTGGCTTATCCTGCTGAAGCACTCCAGCTTCTGGAAGACCGGGAAGAGGAAAACCTGACTCACGAGCAGAAAATCGCACTCGAGAACCTGACACGACACTGCAAAGTAAGAGACCTGGACACTCTGGAGGAACTCTACGAAGAGCTTTCCGAGATCGACTCCCTGAAGGACAAACATATCTACAAGCTGCTTGAAGTTGTCCCGGAGTTTGAGTCGACCGTTCGATCCGTCTTCGAGAAGGAGAGAGTCAAGCTGGATGATGGAGAGGTAGAGGAGATCCTTGAGATCTGCCAGAGTATCGAGACCGAGGACAAGTAAGGAAGGTTTTTAACTTCTAGATTCCTTATTAATTTCATCGAGAGGCATCTGTCTCTCGGAAAATCGAGGTGAACAACAAAAATGGCTGACAAAGACGAATACGCGAAGGTACTTGACTTCCTTGAGCACGGGAAGAGCGACGACAGGGACGAGAGAGTCGCACAGGTGATCGGAACAGAAAACTATACACTTCTGGAGGTCGTGATGCGTGAAGAGGTAAGGCCGAAAGGAGGAGAGGAAGTCTACATCGGCGACGGAGACAGGGAAAAGGTCGAGTTCATAAAACAGAGGATCAGCTACGACGACCTAACAGGCTCAGCACAGAGCGAGATCAAATACGTGCTCGACGCCCTTATCAGCGAAAACGAGGACGAATTCGTCGAATTCTTCAACAACGCCACACCAGTCACACCAAGAAGACACGCATTCGAACTGCTGCCAGGAATCGGAAACAAGCACATGCAGAAACTGATCGATGAAAGAGAGACCGGCGACTTCGAGAGTCTGGAAGACGTCAAGGAAAGAGTTCCTTCAGTCCCGGAGCCGAAGGAGGCGATTCGGGAGCGCATCGTACAGGAGATGAAGGGAGAAACCAAACACAAACTATTCACATCCTAGATAATTTCTATGGAGATAGAGGACCAGCTCCGGGAGATCGGAGTAAACCCGGGAAAGGGCCAGAATTTCTTGAATTCTGAAGCAGCCGCTGCAGCACTCGTTGAAGCAGCAGAGATCGACGGCGAAAAGACGCTGGAGATCGGCCCCGGCCTCGGGAAGATCACCGAGAAACTGGCCGTGAAAACCGATGAACTGGTTCTGGTGGAAAAAAACAGGAACCTGGCAAACTATGTTGGAAAGGAATTTCCGGAAGCTGAGGTTCTGAAGCAGGATTTCCTCGAGGTGGATATCGACGAACTTGAGGTTGAAAGAGTCGTCTCCAACATCCCGTTCCAGATTTCATCGGATATAATCGAGAAACTGGGGGAGGCACAGGTCCAGTCTGCTCTGATCGTCCAGGATGAACTGGCGGATAAGGTAGTTGCAGAGCCTGGTGACAAAAACTACGGTATCTCGACTGTGAGGGCGCAGTACTACTTCGTTCCTGTCAAGCTTCGAACTCTTTCCTCCCGAAGCTTTCACCCGGAGCCGGAGGTTGACGCCGCGATAATCAAGCTGTATCCGAACAAGGACCGTCATCCTGTGGAGGATGAAGAGGAATTTTTCCAGCTTGTGAAGGCTTTGTTTACTCATAAGAGGAAGAAGCTGCGTAACGCGTTCGTCGACGCCCGTCACATGCTCGACTTCGAGAAGGATGAGGCCAAGGAGATCCGTGACGAGCTTCCGCACTCCGAGGAACGTGTGATCAATCTGGGCATCAAGGAGCTGGCCGAGGTCGCGGAGTTTCTGGAGAGTCTTTGATTAGTTCTTTAAGACTGAAGACCAATCCATAGGTATGGAAGAGGAGAGGGTTGACAGGTACAGGGCCAAACTGAAGAGGATTGATGGTCGTCTCTCCAGCGTTGAGCAGTGGCTTGAAGGTGTTGATGAGGAGGAGTTCTCCCGTGATCTCCAGCTACGTCTCTCTGTTTACAAGGCGGTGCAGGAGGTTTCCGAGGCGGTCACCGATCTGTGCGCCATGTACCTGTCGGATAAAGAGGAACTGGTCGGCGATAACTACGAGAACCTGGAGGAGTGTTCCGGAGAGCTTTTCCCTGAAGAGATACTTGCAGAGCTGAAGAACCTGAACGGCTTGAGGAACAGACTGGTCCACGAGTACGACGAGATAGACCACTCTACTGCCTACAGTGGCATTCAGCAGACGAAACCCTCTGTGGAGAAGTTCCGGGAAGAGGTGAAGTCATGGATAGAGAGCAGATAGAGGAAGACTTCGAATTCCTGAAGGAGGTCGATGAAGTCCTTGCAGTGCTTGTATTCGGTTCACAGGTGAAGGGGGAGAGCCATGAGCGGAGCGACACCGATATATGCATCGTGGTGCCGGATGCGGAACCATGGGATATCCTGTCCGAGGTATATCCCGAAGTCGATGTAGAGAAGAAAGGTTACGATGTGAAAGTGTTCGAGGAACTTACTCTCCGGCTGAAAAACAGTGTTATACAGAACCATGAGATCGTCTGGACCAGAGACTACTCAAGGCTACAGGAATACCTCTTCAGGTTCAGGAAGCTGTGGAACGACCAATCAAAGAACTGGATAAACGCATGAACCGACACACTGAAATCCTTCTCGCCTCAACGGTACTCCTATTCTGGCTCCTGACCCCGATACTCGCCCAGAAATACTTCGACTACTCCGCCATCAACACCTCGTTCGCTATAACAGTTACTTACTTCGTGATCTGGAAACTGTACGAGCACCGGAAGGAGGTCTGGGCCTTCGCATCGTGAATTATATATTCCCGGTTGATGTAATTCTGTTATGCCGAAGTGGATTTTCGTTACCGGCGGTGTTCTTTCCGGGCTCGGGAAGGGTCTCGTGTCCGCAAGTGTCTCCAAACTCCTACAGCTCAGGGATCAGGAAGTCGTGCCGATCAAGTGCGACGGCTACCTCAACGTCGACCCTGGCACCATGAATCCGCACGAACACGGAGAGGTCTACGTCCTTGAAGACGGCACCGAGGTCGACATGGACTTCGGCCACTACGAAAGATTCCTCGGAGTAAAGGGTAAGGGTGACTGGAACCTGACATCGGGAAAGATCTTCCAGGAAGTAATCGACAGGGAAAGGAACGGAGACTACCTTGGGAAAACCGTTCAGATGGTTCCACATGTGACGAATCAGATCAGGGATAACTGGGAGGATTCCGCAGAAGAGGAAGATGCCGACATCGTCATCGTTGAAGTTGGTGGCACCGTTGGTGATATCGAGAACATGCTTTACCTGGAGACTGTTAGACAGCTGAGATCCGAACTACCAGACGAAGACACGTTCCTGATACATACTACTCTCGTCCCGTATCTGGAAACAACTGGTGAGCAGAAGACCAAGCCGACGCAGCACTCCGTCAAAGAACTGAGGGAGACAGGTCTTTCCCCCGATATGATAGTTGGAAGAAGTGAGGAGGACCTCGGTGAAGATGTCCGGGAGAAGATAGCATTATTCTGCGATGTGGAGGAGGAAGCGGTCATCTCTGACCCCAACATGGAGAGCGTCTATGAACTGCCACTGAAGTTCAGAAACCAGAATGTTGACGAGATAATATCGGGAAAGATGGAGTTGCCTGAGAAGACCGGAGACCTGGAGGACTGGGAGTCCCGGGTAGAAGCCCTGGAAAATGGCGAGATCGCCACAGTAGGGATATGCGGCAAGTACATGGACATGGAGGACAGCTACGCTTCGGTTGAGGAAGCACTGAAACATGCAGCCGTCGAGGAAGGAGGGGAAATAGGAATAGAATATATTAATACTGAGGACTTCGACCCGGCAAGCCTTGAAGGACTTGATGGAGTCGTCATTCCCGGTGGTTTCGGCAGCAGAGGGATCGAAGGCAAGATAGAGGCCATTGAGTACTGCAGGAAAAACGATATCCCTGTGCTCGGACTCTGCTACGGCCTCCAGTTGATGGTCGTCGAGTTCGCCAGAAACGAACTCGGTATCGATGCGGCTTCCGAAGAATTTGGGGAAGATGATCAAAAGTTTGTCGTGAAGCAGATGCCTGACCAGGAGGGAATCGACCAGAAAGGAGGGACGATGCGTCTCGGCAGCTACACAGCGCAGCTCTCAGGAGAAGTCAAGGAGATATACGGAAAGGAAGAAGCCTCCGAGAGGCACAGACACAGATACGAAGTCAACCCGGAGTATCACAAAAAACTGGAGAGTAACGGACTGAATATCTCGGGCAAAACCCAGAATGGGGAACTGGCAGAGTATGTCGAACTTCCGGAGCACCCGTTTTTCATCGGCACTCAGGCCCATCCTGAGTTCAACTCAACTTTCGAGGAGCCGAACCCCCTTTACGATGCGTTCGTCAGGTCTCTCAGCTGAGGTCTCCTAATTTAACTTTAACCTCTTCTTTCTTTCCTGTTGACAGGCGGCCGTAGTGTAGTCTGGCCAATCATCACGCCCTCTCGACACCGAATAATCGCCAGATTTGGCGGTCAAGCGGCTTTCTTTCCCTGAAAGCTGTGAGGAGTTAGGCGTAGACCCGGGTTCAAATCCCGGCGGCCGCACTTTTCGTTCTTCTCGAGAGTTAAATCCGTTTTTGTATAAAGTGTCTTTCATGCGAGATAGGTTGAAAATTTACTTGGATCATTTTTTGCCGCGAGAGGTCGTAGGGCCGGTTATCATAGTTTTTTCACTGGAGGGGGTGATTAGTGGTCTTTTCGAGCTTTATGTACCTCAAGAGTATGCTACGCTTGCTTGGGGCTTTATTTTTCTGACCTCTGTCTGGGTGGTGGCTAAATGGGGCACCTCCGGAAAAAATGAGCTTGAGCTTGAGGAAAGGATTGAAGGAGTTGAATGATTTGACAGTATATCCCGTCCGTGAGGACACGCTTCTGGTCAAAAGGAATTTAGAGGATCAAGGATTAGATGATACGAAGTTTCTGGAGGTCGGTGTCGGAAACGCTGAGGTATCGATAACGGCTGCGAAGAATGGAGCGGCCGTTACTGCTGTTGACATCGATCCTGAGGCTGTTCACCATGCCCGGGAACGTTTCGAGAAGGAAGGCCTTGAGGCTGAGGTCTTCCGAAGTGATATTTTCGAAAGTGTTGAAGGGGAGTTTGATTTCATCGTGTTTAATCCACCGTATCTTTCGGGGCCTGAAGGCGTAGGCGATGAGGAGATGTGGCGTGGCGGAGAGACAGGCCTTGAGGTTGCTGAGAGGTTTCTGGAGCAGGTGCCGGATTATCTTTCAGTGGATGGTCGGGCCTGGGTCGTGTTGAGTGACAGGACTGGCTACGATGAAGTGGTTGAGAGGTTTGGTCTTTCCGAGGTTGACAGGGAGAATCTATGGTTTGAGACGGTGTTCCTGTTCGAATTTTGAGTAGATTTTTTAACGGTAGTTTGTTAATCGTGTTGTATGCACATTCAGAAGAGTAAAGCGTTGCTGGTTTTCGCTTTGGTTTTCGGTTTTGTTTCGATGGCTGCGGCCGACTGGAGGATGCAGGATGTAAACACTGATTTCTCGCTGGGTCAGACAGGTGTGAACACCTCAACCGTTCAGGTAGTTAGGCTACAGTATCAGGATCCTGAGACCGGTAACTGGAACGCTGTAGTGCCGAGCAACCTGAACCAGTCGGATATCGAGGATATAAAATATTACTACAATACTTCCGCCAACGCATCGCTTCTCGATTACTTCTACGGCGGTTACTGGTACGCTGATTTCCAGCCCAACTTTACGCGTGGCGACATGATTAAGTACAACGCGACAGGCACCACTCTTTCCCCGGAGGTGCCTTCCAATGGCCCTGCGAACCTTACAGACGATCTGAACGTGGGTGAACTCAAGGTCGAGGTCCTGACCGATATCGCCGGTATGGAGAACGAGAAAGGTGACGTGAAGGCAGGGAAGCAGTACAAGCTTGATGTCCGGGTACTGAACACCTCTTCAGGCAACTACCTGGATGATACTCAGGCGAGTGTCGAGGTCTTCTACGGCAACGCCTCTGGCAGGGCCAGTTTCTCCGAGCCAGGTAACTCTTTCATGCTGGATAACTATAACTCTCAGGAGAACTACTTCTACAACGCCGAGGTCGAGTTCCCGCACTCCACAGACTCCGAGTACGTCATGCATGTCAAGGCGACGTCATCCTCAGGCCAGCACGGCACGTATTCGCGTATCCTGAGTACGGCGCCGGCGATCTCGGGGGATATCACCGGTTTCAGCTCCTCCAACGGCTGCAGGACTGAGTCGATGGTCGGTAGCTGTGAGGCAGGAGCGAACATCTCGGTCGAGTACAATATCACTAATTCGGCTGCCGATCAGGTGAACCTTTCGATGTACGCGTTTAATTCGTCGGGTCGGCATCTCCTGAAGAACATGACTCTTTCTTCTCAAGGTTCAGGTGTTTTCACGGGTGAGATCCAGATCCCTGACCTGAATACCTCCCGGTACATGAAGAAGGTCGGGTTCAAGTTCAATGCATCAAACGATGACCGCTGGCATGTCGACAGGAGAAACGTTACTTTCAGGCCTTTCAAGATCGAGGACAGGAGTACTCCGACGGCCTACACCGGCAACAACTACAAACTCAGGATCTTCCTGGGCAAGCCGTACTCCCTGAACTCTTACAGCAAGGACCGGTTCCAGATGATCAACGTCTCGGTCTTCAATCCTTCCGGGAGTATGGTCGAAAGCTTTTCGATGAGCGAGCTAACGTACGATATCGCGAACGGTGTTATGACGGCCGAGACCCTGATAACTTCGGATATGCCGACGGGCAGCTACACCGTAGAGGTCAACGCCACGAATATCTACGGCGAGACGCAGTTCTCGACCTCGGGCTTCAACGTGAAGAGCCAGGACGCTACCTTCACGGTTCCGGATAGCGTGGAGTTCCCGGTTAATAGACTTCAGAAGGAGATGTTCTATGTCGATATCCAGAACGAGATAGAGGCGTCGAACACACTTGACGTCTCAACCGATCTGCCGAGTGAAGTAGAATTGACTAACTCAACGGTTGACATCCCGGCTTCGGGAAGTGACGTCCTGGAGTTCGCTGTGAACCTGACAACTCTGTCGGATGTCTCCGGGAGTGTAACTTTAACTGATCCTGACACGAACTACTCGGAGACACTCAACGTTAACGTGAACGCTGCGGACTGCAAGGTCGAGGCCGGCGACATCTGCAGCGAGACCGCCAGCGGCATAGAGGTTAACGCCGAGAACACGGAAGATATACTGAAGACCATCACGCTGAGGAACATCGGGCCGGTCGATCAGACTGTAGATTTCAACGTCACGATCGAGGGAGAGGTCGGGCAGTACATGCAGGTAGAAGGAAACAGGACCAACATGACACTGGATCAGAAAAAGGATATCACATTCACCTACACACCGGAGACCACCGGACAGTACAGCGGCCAGATCGTCTTCACGACAGAGGCTGGCGAAAGACTGGAACTTGACACCACACTGATCGCGGATCTGGGAGCCGGCAACCCTGCACAGAACAGCACAGGAAACCAGGGTACAGGAGGACAGACCGAACAAACACTGACTGTCACACCTTCCTCCATCAGCCTGGGGGAGATCACAAGCGGGGCAGTAGGCTCGGCAACAATAACATTGGAAAACAACGGAGATCAGGCGCTATCACCTGTTTCAGTAAGCTCCAGCGTCTACGATGTCTCCGCAACTGCAGTTGACAGCATCTCTGCGGGGAGCAGCAGGACTCTGGTACTCACGTTCAACGGCGTTTCATCGAGCGCCGGCTCGGTTACGGTGACAGCGGGAAGTATGCAGAGGACGATCCCGGTGACTGCTCAGGTGCAGAACAACTTCCAGGATCCGAACACCGGAGGAAACAACAACGACACGGGAACGGGAAGCCCCGGAGGCCCGGATGACCAGCAACAGCAAAATCAGAGCGGCGGAGGGATCCCGATCCTTCCGATCGCAGGTATCGTGATCCTGTTACTGATAATAGGTTTCGTCTTCTTCACGAGCTACGTGCCTGAGGAAGGCGACCCGCTATACGACGTACTCGGTGAGGGACAGTGATAGACCAGATAATAAACGCGGTACAGACACAGGGCAGCGGCATAAGCATACTCCTGGTCGTAGCCCTGATACTGGCGCTCGTCATCGCCTTCAAACTTATGGAGATGGTTTTCGAGACGGTCATCGTCACACTGCTCTCAGGAGCATTCTACGTCACACTGAAGTACATGCAGGGCGGCCCGATCGACATCAACGATCTCCTGCTGTTCTCATTCCTTGGAGCATCGCTCTACATGGTTTACAGCCTCCTGGCCTCGCTCTACAAGGTGGGCTCGACAGTCATACCGATACCGTACCACGTCGCCAAGACGGTGGCGAAGCCGTTCGAATACATCTGGGAGAAAATCGAGGAAAGGCAGAAACGGAAGAGCTACGTTGACAGAGACCAGGTCGAGAAAGACAAGAAAGATAAAGGGGACAAGTCCACGAAAGAGGTCATCCTCGGGAACAAGGACAAAGATGGAGAAGACAGTGACGAAGATTAAAAACGTCCAGATCAACTAATTCTTATGGACGCAAAAATCCTGGCCGCGGTACTCGCCTCACTTGCCGCAGTTTTCGCCGGTACGAGTGGGGGGATGTTCTCGACCTCGGATGTTAGACAGGTAACGGCCGAGGCACCGGGCATCTCAACACCTTCATCAAACTCTCTTCTCCAGAAAGTACCGGTTATCGGAGGATTCTTCGAGAAACCTGTACCGAAAAACGACGTCAAGGCACGTATAACCGTACAGGGCTCGGCAGAAGTAAAGATCAACTCGGCTATGCTCGAAGCCCAGAACCTGACACGGATAAACTCCAGGTCGATGAAGATAGACTCCGACCAGGAGATACAGTTCAAGAACTTCAACGGAAAAGTAAGGTTCGGCAACACATCAAAGATAAGCGGGGCAGCCGCAGGACTGAAAACAAGCGGCGTCAACCTCACAACAGACCTCAGCCTCGACACAGAAGTCCAGACACACCTCATCCGCGTCGAGAACACGGTTAAGACTCCTATCAAGTTCAAAAGCGCATCCGTCGCACCGGCTGGAAACTCGGACTTCCCCATCAACACGCAGGAAAAGAACCTGAACATCAACTCCTTCACTGGCGACATAATGATCTACCCTGGCAACAGCACACTCGTCATCGACGGAAAAGTCGCTACACTCACCGCAGGAAAAACCACCTACGGCGGAAACTAAAAAGCATTCAGAGACATCTTTTCTGCATGGAGAAACTCGTCCTGGTCGAACCTGAACAACCTGAAAACACGGGATTTATCGCACGACTATGTGAGAACTTTGACGCCGACCTCCGCATCGTCAATCCCGGCTTCAATCTCTCCGAAGCCCGAAAAACTGCCAACAACGCACAGGAAAAGATCCGCGAAGCAAGGATATACGAAAGCTTCCAGGAAGCGATCGAGGACCTTGAGCACGTGGTCGGCACCAAACCCGGAAGAGGATCGCCTCTGAAACAGTTTAAGCCGCGTGAAAACACCTCGCTCGTCATCGGACGGGAAAGCTCCGGACTCACGAACGAAGAACTGGAGAAATGCGACGCAACAGTCCACATAGAGACCGGTGAATACGACTCGGTGAACCAGAGCCACGCCGCCGCTATACTGATGCACAGCTTCTACACCCATGAGGAAGGAGAGGCCGGAGTCGGAAAACTTGAGGCCATCCAGAAAGACGTCGGGGAGAATACCATGGAACTGCTGAAGAGGAGCTCTCCAACGGAGGAAGAAGTCAGGGCGGTTATCGCGGAGGTAAAGCAGAAGGGATAAAACCCTGAAGATTAAAGTTTTTGTATGAAGTTGCATGAAGATTCTCTTGAGATAAATCGGGAGAAATCTGAACTGGACCGTGAGGTTCTCGATTTTGTCTCAGTTCTTGAGGAAGAGGGAATAGACTATGTTATCGTCAGTGGTTATGTGGCTATTCTTACAGGCCGCAGTCGAGGAACAGAGGATGTAGATGTACTTATTGAAGAGGGAAAAGCAGCTGAATTGGCTGAAAGACTTGAAGAAAACAGTTACTGGTGTATAAATGAAGAAATAGATAGGATTCCTGACATGCTAGAGGAAGGTATCGCGCCACGTATAGCAAGAGAGGGAAAAGTTATCCCAAACTTCGAACTCTTCTATCCTGAAGACAGGTTCGACAGTGAAGCTCTCGAGAATAGTATAGATGCTGAGATAAACTCAAGTAAAATCATGATAAGCCCTATAGAACTGCAGATAGCTTACAAGCTGTTCCTCGGATCGGAAAAAGATCTGGAGGACGCCCAGCATCTCTATCGGATTTTCAATGAAGATCTCGAAATGGAAAGGCTTGAAAGATTTGCCGAAAAAATGAATGTAGGGGATAAACTCGATGAACTTAGATAAACTGAAGGAAAAAAAGGAGAGGAATAAGGAACAGAGAAAAGAGTTCATCAAGCTCTGGGCGGAGTACGTCAGGAATCATCCGGATGAGGAGTGGTCACGGCAGCAGAACAAGATCATAAACTCTCAACTGGAGTCTGCCAGAGAAAGCAGTGAAGTGTAGAAGCCTATTTCTGACCAGGTTCCGGGGAAGAGTGTTCTAATATTATCGTGAGTATATCACTCTAGAGTATGCTATTTACGGAAGTCCGCATTCTGAATAATAAACTGTACGTCAGGTCCTCGTGACGTATTATTCGATTAATTCGGGTTTTCTCGAACTGCTGTTGAAAGCATTAAAAAGATGCAGTTTACATCCCTCGGTATGGTTCTACCTTTCATCGGTTCAGGCAACGAGATAATACAAGTACTTCAAATCCTTTCATTCCTGCTGTTCCCGATACTCATAGTTTTCGGGCCGCGTATAATGGTGTGGCAGGCCGACAGGAAACTACGGTCGGTCCTCGCCGACATTGAGGATTACCATCAGACGTCGGTCTCACTTTTCACGGACGGGATGAAGGATACTGACGAGTTCCAGCAGAGGCTTGAATCCATGAAGAACTTCCAGTTCTCCGCCCCTACACAGCTCGATCCAGCCGGTATGGTTGACAGGCTGGAGAACGTGCTGGACGCATCGGAGGACAAGTTCAAGCGATTCGTCAGGAACCACGCAGATACGGAAGACGAGGACGAGCTCGCCGACCTCAACATGGCCTTCAAGGGCGTCATGGGGACGCACCAGATCTTCAAGGTCATCAGGCACTACCGCGAACTCATCAACGAGACGCAGAACTTCCAGTTGGTCGGACTCATCAACATGATGCTTCCGATCTACGAGGAGCTCGCCGAAAGCCAGAAGGGAGCGACAAGAGCGTTCGTCGACGAAGCACCTATCGGAGACTCGATCGGGCCACTTGTCGCAGCCAAACTCATCACCGACGAACCAGAGGAAGTAGCGGAGAATATCATGCA
>JBDGTY010000004.1:0-4374 GCA_042216335.1 Candidatus Nanohalobium sp. | reverse complement strand
TCGCAGCCAAACTCATCACCGACGAACCAGAGGAAGTAGCGGAGAATATCATGCATAGCGAGGAGGAGATCAAGGGTCAGAAAGTACATGTGATCAAAAGTAACGGGCCGGGAGCTCGCCTGGGTAAATACGGCGATGCCATCGACGACCTTGCCGACGAAAACGATCTGGAAGCAGTCATAACTGTTGATGCAGCCGGCAAACTCGAGGGAGAGGAGACCGGAAGTGTCAACGAAGGTATCGGAGTCATGATGGGTGGTCCTGGAGTAGAGAAATCCAAGATCGAAGATGCAGCCACGGAGAACGACCTGCCGCTTGAAGGAGTAATCATCAAACAATCCGCACCGGAAGCCTCCAAGCCGATGAAGAAGGAAATCTACGAATCATGGAGCGAAGCAGTGGAAAAAGTCAAACAGGTCATCGATGAACACGAAGGAGAAGTCGCAGTAGTCGGAGTTGGAAACACCTGCGGCATACCCAACACACGCCAGGAAACTTCGGGCGTCCACAACAAACTCCAGAAGTACTGGAAGGAATACGAGGAACAGGAGGAAGACGACGTCTCCTACCAGGGCCTCATGGGGATGTTCCCCGGCGGCAGCGCTGAGGAAGTGCAGTCCAGAGCAGAGAGCATGCTCTGGAGGCTTCCGCGCTGATATTTTCCTTTTCCTCCCTCTAAAACTCTCTTTTTTGGGGGAGAAACATGAGGTGAGGTATATCCAGGTTGAGAGTCATCATATGTAGAAGTTGTGAAAAAATATGTAAGTAGATTAATTAGATCGATGCCTTTTGAGAATCTGGAACTAGATCAACATGAGTGAGCAGGAGTAATTTAAATGGCCTCTCAAAAATTGTGCACATGAAAAAATTTGTTACTTTTCTAGTACTGCTAGTTTTCTTAGGAAGTCCAGCTTTATCAGCAAGCATCAGTGATGGTCGGGTTCAATATGGTTCATTCTTCAGTTCAGGGCCATATTGTCCTAGTGGTAACTGTGGAAGCCTAACACTGGAAGCCTGTGGAGAAACTTATACAGTGGATAACGCAGTTAATGAGAATGTTTGGTATGTGCCTCATCAATTACCCTGTGGGCACGGTTCAAACCAATTTGTCCTTAAGGATAGTAGTGGTAATACTGAAGATACTGCCAGTGTCTGGGTTGCAGCCAAAAACATGGGATATGCACATAGTGGGAAGTACCTATTTGCGGAAGTAGACGCAAACATGAATAGGGTTAGAGATTTTCTTCTAACAAACGATGCTTCTACCTTCTTTCAAAGGTGGTCGAATCTTAACCGGCCTACAAACTCTGGTCCGATGCTTCTTGTCCAAGAAACTGATTGGAAAGCACCTGCTTGTCCTGATGGCGCTGATGATGTGGGTGCCTATGTCCCGAAGAAAGGCGCCCAGATAATGCAGAGCGGCTCACTCCTAGAAGACAACGAGATAAAGGAGAAGACTGAGGTAGAGAACAATGGTGCGATATTATGTGAAGATGAAAAAGATGCTACCCATGCTAGAAAGCATACTTTTGCAGGATGGATGAAGTTTGAGGCAACTAATTCAGGTTGCAACACAGATCAAGATGAATTCAACTCCTGTTCACCAGTTCACGAAAATGACGTCTACCGTCCCGAAGGAGAGATTATTGTCGCGAGGGAACCGGAGAAACCCGATGTGATGTCTAACTATAAGTTCTATATCTGCCGGAAGAGGGCTACTATACAGAACAAGGCAGGTGAATGGACCGGCAAGGTAGTTAAAGCCAAATCCAATCTATACAAATGCAATCCTGGGACAGGTGAATGGGATAAGACCAGTGAATGCAACGATGAGATAGATAACGACGGAGATGGCCAGATAGACTATTCCTACAGCGGTGCGCCCGATGACACAGACTGCGACTCCAAGAACGACATGGAATCAAGCTGCACACCAGTCATACAGGAGAGGACAGACAGCACAGGTAATCCTACTTACTATGCACTGTACAGTGGAGGTGCTGACGATGCCGGATACTGCACAGGAGGAGCAAACGGTAATTTTGAACAAGCTTATGCGGATTGGAAAAATAGTTTTGGCGGCACCTTTCCAAAGCCAGATGTACTGAGGTGTAACAGCAACACTCCTGAGGCGGCATATAACCTTACAGACAATACCTGGTATGAGGCTCCCAAAAATAGTGAAGGAGTTAGCGTTTGCAGTTCTAACGCACGTGACTACTACATGCACGATGAGATACCAGGAGATGGGTTTAAGACAGTCTACGTGGCAAAGTACTACCCTGAAACACCTTATATGAAAAACGTGGTCGGATCAATATTGATGCCTGAATCCACGGCAGTCTATCCTTCAAACTCCAAGACTCCATCGAAATTCGTGAACAGCAACGGCTGGACAGCGGCGTACATGGGACTTGACGGCCACAGTGGATTTGGACAAGATTCTATTTTCCCGCCTGGAGCAGAGAGACAGTACGCCAAAAAACAGAGTGACGGTTCATTATTGAACAGGCACAGTCCTAACTACTGGTTCGACTACATGGGCATGAGAGATCCCGACAGCGATAACATCTACCGGGGAGAACAGAACATGTCCTGGGAGGTGGCGAATGCAGGAAGCGATGCAGGAGGAGAGATAAATCAATCCGAAAAATTCCCGGGCGGCTGGTACGGCAGATGCAAAGGAGCAAGCAACGACTGGGCACCAGAAAGTGATGTGCCCGGAGGATGGAGATGCAGCAACGCCAGCATCTCATCTCAAACCATCAAAGTCAACATGTACAGCATAAACAGTACAGGCGGAAAATACGTAGGCTTTCAGATAAACGGAAGCCAGCTACAAAAATGGAAGGACGTATATGGTGTAAGCCCGGTATCCTCAAACCCGGACATCTACCCACTGACAGTACGAGCACAATGCTGGGAAGGAAAACTACACAAACGCCCGAGCGATCTCTCGAAAGTAGTGAATCTCTCGGTACAGGCTTCGGGCAGTGTCGGTAACCCCAGTACGATGTATGTTATAGGTAAACTGCCGGACCGGCCCAACACCGTGGTAAACCCTGACAGCTACAGCTGTATCTGGGGTTTCCAGCAGCAGATTACTGACAGGGATGATAAGACGACGGCGATGACAGGTGATGTTTACGTTAACACGGGTACGGACACGTCGGGGACTGTTGAGGATGGGATCGTGGATTCGACACCTTGGTCGAGTACTGAGGTCGGATTCGTAATCTCCGGCACGCAGAGTCGTCCTGTCAAGACCAGTGTCAGTGTGATCGAGTCGCCCGGCCAATCCACACTGAGTAACAGGGCATCCAGCAGCTACACCTCGGGAGCCGACCCATGGTGGCAGTTCCCAGGCCCTGCCTCCACAGCTGCACGACATCCATCATATGCGTACTGCCAGAAATATGGAGGGTGCTAAGAAGAATTTGAGGGAAAATTATTTTTGGAGTGGGTCGCTCATTTCCATTTCTCCACTTCTGAAGTGGAATTCTCCGTCTTCGTATGTGAAGTCGGTTACTTTTCCATTCCCAGCGTGTTTGCTCTCTGAGTACTGTGTCTGGAACTGCTTGAAAAGCTTGGAATCTCGTTGCTCCATTAACGACTCCCATACAGGTTGGCCGTCTTCGTATGTTCTTGGTCGGAGATCTTCTTCATCTCTAACACCAAACAGTATAGCACTGTAACTATTATTGAATGCTGCCCTCAGTTCATTTATTTGCTCCGGTGACCCACCCCATTCTTTCGCATCTTCTATTCTTCCTCTAACTGCTGTCATGTCTTGAGGGTAGAGTACACCGCCGTCGCTTGAGTCTTTGAGGCGTGAGAGGTAGGTGGGTGCGTTGGGGTTGTTTTGGCCGAATGTTATTGTGCCATTATAGTTGTGGATGGTTGGGAGTTGGACGTTTCCGTTTTTTTGTACGGGGTAGACTTCTGCTGTGTTGTCTGTGCTGGCTCCGTACATGATGTTGGTGTTGAATATGAGGTCTGCTACTTCTACGTCTGTTTGTTGTTTTATGTCGTCGATTTGTGTGTGGTAGGATTTGGCGAGTTGGTAGAGTTCGCTGGGTAGTTCGTCGTTGTCGAGTTTGTCGTTGGCGCTGGTGAATTCTTGGAGGAGTGCTGTTCCCTGTGCCCGGGCGGTGTCTCCTGCACCGTCCAGGATTTCTACTATGTCTTCCGTGCCGATGGTGGCTTCTGCCTGTTCCAACCGTTCAACATACAGGTTCAGGCCGTTAACCGGGATGTCGTCCGCATAATCTGGCATCTGCTCCCTTTCCTGGACCGGTTCTTCTTCCTCTGTCTGCTGACTGGTTTGCTGTTGTGTGTCTGTCTGGTTGCCTACGGCCGGGTCTCTGTTGCCTC
>JBDGTY010000039.1:0-16732 GCA_042216335.1 Candidatus Nanohalobium sp. | reverse complement strand
ACGCTCCCGACCAGTACTCTGTCGAATCCTGTTCTTCCATGTGTTCCCATGACGATGAGGTCGACGTCGTCTTCCTCGGCGTGAGAGACTATCTCTCTTGATGGTATGCCTTTGATGACTTCCGGTTTGGCCTCTATTCCTTTTTCCTCTGCTTTCCGGACTATCTCTTCGGTTAGTTCTTCTCCTGCGTCCTCCAGTTCGCCGAGTACGTTCGTCCACATTTCCGTGGTGCTCTGTGATCTGACATCGACGACGTTCAGCACATGGAGTTCGGCGTCGTACTTCTCCGCCAGGCTTAATGCGTGTTCGACTGCTTTTTCCGCTCCTTCGCTTCCATCCGTCGGCAGTAAAATCCTGTCGTACATGGTAGTTACTTGGTGTTATGCCAGTATAAAGCTACTGGTAGGACTCCGTGTCTTTCAGATGCTGCATGTGCGTGGGTCGCCGTTCCGGGCGATGAGCACCAGCAGGAGCAGTACGCCGCCAAGTCTCAGACTGTTCCCGGCGAATGGTAGTGATGCCAGTACCCCGCCGAACCCGAGAAGCGACAGGACTCCGACTCCGCACGAGGCGCATCCTCCTGCGAGGAACCCGGGTACGGCGCCGAGGCTGCTGAAATCAACCTGGTTCATCCTTAACTGAATCAGCGTGTTGGTCATCGTCACCCCGACCAGTG
Organism: Candidatus Nanohalobium sp.; assembly: GCA_042216335.1. Lineage (GTDB taxonomy): Archaea > Nanohalarchaeota > Nanosalinia > Nanosalinales > Nanosalinaceae > Nanohalobium. The sequence goes on along the minus strand of JBDGTY010000039.1, from coordinate 16,056 downwards.
CCGAGAAAATCAAGGTCAGGAACATGCCTGTGTAGCCTGTGTTCATGATGACGCCGGTGAACCTTGTGATGAACGCGATGCCCCAGTACCGGATTCCAGCGGAAAGCATCTGCATCGAGTAGCCGGGATTAGCGGAAAAGATAGAGAGGAGGAAAGCCACCGATCCGGTGAAAACAGTGGCCACAGCCCTCCTCCTTGTTGAGACCGAGGCCGTCAAACCCTGGAAAAAATCCTTCCACCATCCCGTTAGATTGAATTCTATCGTCGCGGTCATGCTATCAGCCCTGCATCCACCTTTCACGCCTCTTGAACAGCTCGTCGTGGAAGTCGAAGTAACCGTCCCTCTCGTGCTTGAAGACACAGTTCGCGGCCCTGTGAGCCTTCGGACCATTCGGATGCAACTGAGGCACGGGATAATCCTTCACGATAAGCTCGACCTTCCCTGTATCGATGTACTGCCTCTCAAGGCTGTCAGCTATCTTCATCCTGTCGATCGGCGTCCTGCCGGATGCATCAAAGCCGTTCCACTCCGAACAGAACGGACATCCAAACTCGTTGTACTCCACAACCTTTATCGAGGCGTTTTCCCGACCCTTGCTCGGCTCTCCCTCAAGCTCGATGCCCTCAAGGCTTGTCAGGTTCCCTGGATCGTCGCTCCTGACCTTTTTGAACGCCTGCTCGAAGCTTGAAAGCGGCTGAGCTCCAGTGATCCGGACGAAACCTTTATCGCGGTTCCCAACGAAAAAAGTCGGAGTCCCGAAGTTTCCAAGGTTCTGCACCGCCTTCCTCTTGTCCTCCCAGGCCTCACTGTTGCTGGAATTCTGGTAGCACTGCATCACCTGGCTGGTATCAAGCCCAAGATCGTTCGATATCTGCCGGAAAACCTCTTCCGAAGTCTGGCTGTCCGACGCCTTCTGAGCTCTCTGACCATCTTTATTTCCATCTGCCGGTGCTCCGGTCGGCGCTGCCGCCATAGTTCCAGCGGTAAAGCCCGCGAATCCGCCCGCCACCAGTCCTATCACAAGTGTGGCGGCCGCTGCCTGTTTCGTCGTGAATTCAAGTTTAATGCTTTTATTTCCGGTCATAGATTCGAGAAAACCTCCAAAGATTTCATACGTAAACCTGGTTTCCACAGGATATTAAAGGCGGAAGTATCCACTAGAACACAAGGTTTCGAGGCTGATACTAGATGACTGAAAGAATCCCGGTCTGGTGCAAAGGAGACGAATGGTGCGCGCTGAAGTCCACAAGCAAGATCCTCGGGCACAAATGGGTGCCTGTGATCACGTTCCACGTCGGAGACAACGACGAGATACGTTTCAACGAGCTGAAGAAAGAAATCGGCGGAATCACGAACAAGACACTCAGCGACAACCTGGAACGGATGCAGGAACGCGGCATAATCCAGAGAAAAGTCGAGGACGAGAAACCTGTCAAGATCACCTACTCGCTGACAGATTTCGGCGAAAAACTTCTCCCGCTTGTCGAAGAAATGATCGAATGGGGTCGCAGCAACCTGGAAGAAGGAAGCAAGGAAGAAGCCTGGGTGAAATAAGCTACCCGGAGGCCTTCAAAATGAACGTGTCATGCCTCTCCAAGCTCTGCTCAACATCGAAACAATCCGAAAACTTTACACCGGCCTCGTCTGCAGTGTAGAGCTTCTCCCTCGGAGGAACATCATCTTTTTCCGCGTTCCTGCTCCAGTCCACTACAAAAATTTTTCCGTCGTCAGCAAGAACCTCCTCGAACCTCTTGAGCGATTTCTCAAGATCAATCTCATGCAGTGATAGAATGGAGACGACCAGGTCAGCTTCTTCACCCAGTTCGACCTCCGAGACCTTTGAATGGACGAGCTCGACGTTCTCCGGCACCCCCTTCTTCCTGTAGTAATCATGCATGCCCTTCTGGAAGTCGACTGCGTAGACCTTGCCGGCTTTCTCTGCAATATCATCCGTGAAGAACCCTGTGCCCGACCCAACGTCCAGGACAGTATCGCCCTCCTCTACCTGGGCCAGGAGCTCCTCACGTGAGAGTATCCTGTACCTTGACTCGTCTTCAAGCTTATCCGCTTTCTCCGCATCGATTACATGGTCTTCAGAATTTCCGTCTTTCATGGATACCTCTGTGTTCTCAAGATATAAACCGCTTCAGTTTCATATGTTACTATGAAAAAAGTTTTGATGAAGACAGAGCAGAAGATCCCAAAGGAAAAATCACGGAAAGCCTCAAGAAGATCTCCTAAGGACTGGAGAAATGTGACATCACACTGAGCTCGGGTGGCGAGGAAGTCAACCTGAAGCCCACTGAGGAGCCGGAGTTCGAGATCAAGGTCGAGGAGGAAGGAGACGAGATTTCGCTGGAGCTGGAGATCGAATGGAACCCGCAAAAAGAAGAAAAGAAAGAAGTGAAGATAAGCTAGATTTTTACTCCGAGGTATCGACACCTAGAGCGGAGTAAAGAGCGCACTTGCCTGTGTAACCGGTAGCAAGCAGCACCAGAGCCACTACACCGAGGATCGGTGAAGCGACAGCCGGCAGAGGCAGCAGCTCGGAAACCATGCCCATATCCTGAGCCAGCACCACAAGGGAAACCAGGCCCAGAACCGCTCCAAGCGCCATCCTGACAAGACCGTCAGTATCACCTACGTTCTTTTCCATAACTTAGAACTGGTAGAGCTCCGTGATAAAACCACAGGGATAAAAAGAGAATATTGGAGAAAAATTTTCAGGACAGGAACCTGTCGTAGAATTTTTCAGGTGGGCAGAAGTCGGTGAACGAGCTCTGCCACATGTTCAGGCCTACGAAGGCATCGACAAGGTAGATGTACGGGTGGATGAACCATCCGCCGATGAACCCGATCAGGACCATCGTTCCCGCGAGCCTTCTCATGAACCTTTTCTTGCCATCCATTAATTCTCACCTCCGTGTGCCTCTTCCTCGGATTTTCCCACGTTTTTGAAGTAGCGGTAGCCGGCTGCCAGTGCCACGAGGACTGCCGCTGCTATGCCGAAAGATATGAGCGGGGACTGTGTCCTGCCGTCAAGCGTGATCTTCACTTCTTCCGTGAACGTATAGACCGAGTTATCGCCTTCCTCGCTGTCTCCCATTGCTCTAAGCTGTATCTTGACCTGATGGGTTTTCAGGTTGGCTGATCTCTCGGCGGAGAGCTTCAGCACTGCTTCACCTGTTTCTCCTGCTTCTATCTCTCCTATATAGTTTGATCTGTCTTTAAGGGCAAACGGCTGTGTTCTCTCCGCGATCATCCTTGCTGTAACTGATTCGGCATCCTGTTCGCCAGTGTTTCTCACCTTGATGTGGAGCTTTTTCGTGGCACCGGCCTTCATCTCGGTCTCCGCGTTGACCAGTTCGAGATCAGGTCTGCCCTCCACCCTGAGCGGTGCTTTCAGTGTTTCCGAGTACGGATTGCCGGATTCGTCCTCGTAGGTCGCTTTGAGATCTATCCAGTGGAGGCCGGGCTTCAGATCCTCGTTAAGCTCCAGCGTTAGCGTTCTCTTAGCTGATTGTCCTTCGAGAAGCTGGTTGATGTAGAATTTCTCACTCTGAGAGTAAGCTGGTGAGATGTTCACTGGTGTCTCCGGCCTGATCTCTATCTCTTCCAGTGGTTTGTTGCCTGTGTTGGTGTAGGTGATATGGGCTTCGACGTAGTCGTCTCCCGGTCTCGGAGTGGTCGGCTCTGTTTTCTCGACGTTGGCTGAGAGATCGACTCCTTCGTTGTCGACCGGCATGGTGAAGTCCCTGATGACTGTGAAGTTGCTCTCACCATCTCCTGTACTTATCTTCACTGGTTCGCCGTTTTCCAGGTACTGGATGTGGATCTCGAACCTGTAGTTGCCTGTCGGTGCTCCTGAATCCACTTTGACCTGGTACTTCTGGTTCCAGATTCCCTGCGGGTAGAGGAAGCCTATAGATTCGTCGCGGCTTTTCTCTATCGTGACGTATTCCCTGGTCAAACGGTTGCCGGGCTTGAGAACTGCTTTAAGCTCTTTCTCTGAATCCCAGTCCTTCTCCGGGTACTGTGTTGCCTCGAGATTGGTGGAGATATTCACTCTATCGCCCGCTGATATGAATGCAGGATCAAAGCTTACTCCATCAAGTTTTGGAGCAGCTGAAACTGTTGAAATCGAAAATGCGATAATCGAAAGCGTAAATGCAAGTTTGAATGCCGTGTGTCGTGTTGTTGTTTCCATAGTATAATTTTCACCTTATGCAACCGGTTCTGCACCGTCTACAAGCATTATCAGGGTTGGAAGCAGGAATACTGCGCCGATGTAGGCTGACATGATGCCTGTGAACAGGAAGATGCCGAGTGCGTGCATGCCGGAAAGGTTTGCTGCAAGAAGCGCCAGGAAGCCTACTCCAGTCGTCGTTGAGCCTCCCAGGAGCCCACGGGAGAGCTCTGTCATGGTCTCGCTCATCCCTTCTGCACCTCTCTTCGTGGAGAAGTACTTCTTTGTGACGTGGATACCGAAGTCGATTCCCAGTCCCATTATCATCGCAGCAGAGACCATCGAGATGATCGTCAGATCCGCTCCCAGGTATCCTCCGAGGCAGAGCATCCAGACCAGGGCCAGTATGACCGGGGTCATAGGCAGCAGCATGCGTTTAAGGTCCCTGAATACCAGGAAGAGCACTCCAAGTACGGCCGTGAAGGATACGGCGGTTATACGGATGAAGTCGCTGATGATGACCTGGAACGTGGCCAGGTTGATCATGTTGTAGCCGGTGAGGTAGTAGCCGGTTCCCGGCATCTCGGCCTCTACTGCCAGCTTGATGTTGTTGAACAGGTTCTTGATCTCGCCTGACTTCGCCTGTGTGTCCGCCCGGACAGAGATTATGGCGGTCCGGTAGTCATCATCCATAAGGCTGCCGTAGCTGAATGATTCAAGCTTATCCTGGTCCAAGGGTATCCGGCCATACCTTTTCTCAAGCATTGAGGCAGGTGAGATTACAGATACCACGTTCTGGGATCTCAGAACTCTGTTCTCGATCCTCAGCAGTTTCTGCATCGTTTCCCGGTTTCTCAGGTCGTTTTTCCCCTGTATCACAATGTACGTGGTGTCTCCGCCGAACTTTGCTCTCAGCGTGTCCAGTGACTCGACCACCGGGTCGTCCTTCGGCAGTATAGCTTCCGTGCTGGGTTTGATCTGTAACTGCAGCATCCCTGGGACGATCATCGCTGTGACGATTCCAAGTATCAGGAGCACTCTGTAGGGTTTCTCCGCCTGGTATTCGACCAGTCTTGTCGCGAGTTCCTCTACTATCATAATGGTACCTCAGAAGTCGTGTCTCCAGTTGATGGATTCATGGATTTTCTTCATCAGCCTCTCCTCCAGGACGAAGACGGAAGGGAGAAGGAAGAAGCTGAAGAGCAGGGCGTAACCGATGCCGATGGACATGATCAATCCGAAGCGATGCATCTCGGGCATCTTTCCGACGAGGAAAGCCAGGAACGCGCTGATGGTTGTTACAGAGGTCGCGATAATCGCCACCCCCGTCTCACCGACTGCTTCGGATAATGCTTCCTCGATGGTATTGTCCCTGCGGTGGAACCTGTATGTATTGAGTATATGAACCGAGTAGTCGATTCCTATCCCGATGACGAGTGCTGCGACGGATCCTGCGAGAGTGGAAAGCGGGATTCCGAGGTAGCCCATCGTTCCGTACAGCCAGACGACCGAGAGTGCGACCACGAGAAGTGGCATGATTGCGGATGAGAAGCTGCCCTGGAAAAGCCCGAGAGTTATGAAAAACACAAGTACGAGAGAGATAGCTGTCGTTACGTTTTTATCTCGCTGAACCATTTCGGAGAGTCTCTGTTGGACGGCTGGAACACCTGATATCCGTGTTTCAATACCTTCCGGCCTGTTATACTTTGCTTCCTGGCGTATCTCCCTGAATATCCTCTCCATCTCCTTTCCGGAGTCGCCCATATATGTGTATGCTATTATGACGGAGGTCTGTTTCTTACTGTCCGTCAATCCCCGAACCTCTGTAGGGTTGTATACTGATGTAACACCGTATATCTCGTTTATCTCTCCGGATAGCAAGTTGATGTACTTTCTCGATGCGTTGCTTGTGATGTCCTTGACGCCTTCCTCTGTCTGTCCTGCGGAGACCTGTACTGCGATCGAATCTTTTCCGATTCCTTCAGCCCGGAGATTGTTGAACCCTTCTACCGGTGTCGAACTAGAAGGCATCATGTTCTCCAGCGCCACAATCGTCTCGACCCTTGCCATACCGGGTACCATCGCCAGCGTCAGGAAGAAGAACAGCAGTATCACTTCCAGTGCGTGTTCCTCCTGTGCTGTGGTTATCTTCTCCAGAATTCTCTGTGGCATATAGTTCAACTTTATTACACAAACTCTTTTATTGTGCTGGGGTGAACCGGTACCTCCTGTGACAGGGATTGGAGTGTAAGAATACTCTTTATATACCACTTCGCCTATTTGACCGAGAGGAGATGATGCCATACCGATACAGATGCAGCCTCTGCGAACGTGAGTTCAGGGCCGACACAAGAAGAGAGGCAGTACACAGGGCGCAGCAGCACTTCGACCGCCAGCACGACGGAAGTCTGGATGAGGAGAAGGCCAGGGAGAGGATCATCCAGGAATAGAGTTTTTCGAAAACTTATTGAAGCTCACTTCTGAACCTGTATACATGACTTTTCGTGTAGGCGCACATGTTTCGATCTCAGGCGGCGTAGAAAAAGCAGTAGACAGGCAGAAAGAGGAATCCGGGAACTGTGGCCAGATATTCGCAGGTTCGCCACGTACCTGGAGCGTGTCGGAGTATGAGAAAGAAGATGGAGAAAAATTTCAGGAAAGAAGGGGTGAGGAAGGGCAGAACCCGTACGTCATCCACTCGACCTACCTCGTTAACCTGGCGACGCCGAAGGACGACCTGTTCCAGAAGTCCCTTGACTGTCTTCAGGCCGAGCTTGATGCGGCAGGGACACTCGGTGTTGAGTACGTGGTCTTCCATCCCGGTGCCCACACCGGAAGCGGAAGAAAGACCGGCATCGAGAGGATTGCTGAGGGCATCGATGAACTGGATATCCCGGAAGATGTGACTCTTCTGCTTGAAAACACGGCCGGAAAAGGCACGACACTGGGCAAATCCATGGGAGAACTTCGTCAGATGATCGACCTTGCTCAGACCTCAGAGGAGAGGATCGGCGTCTGCATCGACACATGCCATGCACACGCGGCTGGCTACGATCTTGTCTCCGAGGAGGGATTCAGAGATTTTCTTCAGGAAGTTGAGGAGGATCTCGGGCTGGAGAAGGTTAAGGTGCTTCACCTCAACGATTCGAAGGATGAGCGTGGGTCGGAGAAAGACAACCACGGGGATATCGGATACGGAGAGATTGGGGAGGAAGGATTCCGGAATGTCGTTAACTCTGAGGAGCTGGAAGGCTTGCCAATGATACTGGAGACGCCGCAGGACAACCGTGATAGCTACAGGGAGAACATCGAGAAGATCAGGGATTTGAGGAACTAGGAATTCGAACCTCTTATAAGACTCGTTTTTTCTTTTGTGTTTTATTGAAAGCTGCCGGATGTTTATTGGTCCGGCTGGTTTTCAGTGTATATTCGAACTTGAAGTGAGAAAATTTATGTCTAATATCCACAATGATCAGAGAGTCGGCGTCTTCGTCGACGTTCAAAACATGTACTACAGTGCGAAAAATCTATACGATACAAAGGTCGATTTCAAGAAGGTCCTGGATTCAGCGGTGATGAACCGTGAACTGGTTAGGGCCTCTGCTTATGTCGTTAAAGGTGAGACTCCTGGCGAGGATAACTTCTTCGAGGCCTTGCGTCAGATCGGCTATGAGGTCAAGATCAAGGAGCTGAAGGAGTTCTATGGCGGTGAGAAGAAGGGAGACTGGGATCTCGGCATGACAGTCGACATGGTACAGCAGGCGAAGAAGCTTGATACCGTTGTCCTGGTGACTGGTGACGGAGACTTTGCAGTGCTTGTCGACCATTTGCGGGCGATGGGTACAAGGGTCGAAGTCATGAGCTTTGGAAGAAGCAGTGCTAAGGAGCTGAGAGAGGCTGCCGATAACTTCATCGACATGGATAAAAAGTCCGACAAATATTTGGTAGACTGAGGTGGGAAAAATGAGTTTGAGAGACGTATCCGCGACCGAAGTCATGAATGAAGAGCCGGAAACCGTGCAGAACGATGCCAGCCTTGCACAGGCCAAGAACAGGATGGAGGAAAACGATCTCCGTGCATTGCCTGTGGTCGACTCCAAGGGAGGTCTGGAAGGAGCTATTGGGTACAGAGATCTTATCAGGCACGTCCAGTTCAATCCGGACACCGCCAGCCTGGAAAAGGTGATGCATCAGCCACCGAACTTTGACACAGACGATTCACTGGTCGATATCGCAGAGCTCAGGATCGAGTCCGGAAGAAAGATGCTGGTGCAGACACATAACGACAAGCTCCAGGGAGTAGTCGGCGACGAGGAGTTTAGGGAGGCTTTCGTCGATGCAGAAGAGTTCTCACAGGTCACGACCATGGACCTCGGCGCCAACGAAGTATTGAAGGTGTTCGAGGAGGATTCGATCGAGGAGGCACGGCACAGGATGCTGGACAACAACATCTCCCGCCTCCCGGTGCTCGACAGCGATGGAAAACTGACAGGTATCATCAAGTCCACCGATCTCCTGAAGGTAATGATCTCACGGGAGAGACAGGGCAGTGGAGGAACTTCCCGGGACTCGCTCAGCGACCTCAGGATTTCAGGCGGATCGGAGAAGGACTCGATGTCGGATATAGACGTTGAAGAGATTATGGACAGGACGCCATTGACGGTTGAAGGACACGTCGATGCGGACGAAGCCATCCAGAAGATGTCCGATAGAGATGCAAAAGAGCTTATAGTGGTCGATGACCAGTACCCGGAAAGCTTCGTTGCAGTCAAGGACTTCATAGAGGAAGTCGCCAACCTCCGCCAGAGGAACGCAGTACTGGTCAACCTGACAGGCATCGAAGTCGACGAGGAAAAAGCCGCAGTCCACGAAAAGATCGAGACACAGCTGAGAGGCAGCCTTGGCAGAAAACTGGAGAGGCCGAAGGAACTCAACCTCAGGGTAAAAAAGGCGGAGAAAGACGGCAAGAAACATCGCTATGAGGCCACGATGAAACTCTTTTCCGAGTACGGCCAGACCACGGTTCAGTCAGAGGCCTGGGACCTGCTAGAAGTCGTAGACGACTGTCTCGCAGAGATGAACAGAGTCATCCGCGACGAAAAAGAGAAGAGCAAAGAACACTGACACTTATTTTCCCATTTACTTTCTATTTCCTTTCCAGCATTATCACATCGACTTCCCTCTCATCAAAATGTGACTCGAACCTGGAAATGCTGTAATTCCCTGTGGCGATCACAGTGTACTCTCCCTGATTCCTCTGCACATCTATCAAACCATCACCGAAAAAATCCCGGGCCTTATCTTCCACTCCCATGTTTACAGAACTGTCATAGAAGGAAAAGCTGAGAGGGATGCCCAGAAGCATTATAGCAACCAGGCCGATTGGAACAGCCTTCCACATCGCCTCCGCATCCTTCTTCTTGTAGTAGGTCGAAGGTTCAAGGCCGAGAGCTTTCAGAGTTACGTAGCCGGAAACCAGTACTGCCAGTGCATTCATGACCGCAAGATTTAACGCCTTGAAACCTAGGAGGTATCTTCCTGCCCCGAATGTCAGTCCTGCCGCAGCGATCGGAGGAACAAGCGCTACAGCCACTGCCACTCCTGCAATCTGATCTCGGAACCCGGTTGTGAAGCTGAGTGCGGCAGCTGCCCCTACTATTATGGAGAGAGGTACTGCCAGGAGGCTTGGTGCGAGAACGGTGCTGAGTGCGGAGGTCACAGAGAACTTTATCGGTAGGAAAATCACGAAGGCAGTCAGGAAAGCCAGTAAGATGCTGGCTGTGCCAGCTGCCAGAGATTTCTTCATCAAAGTTCGGTCTCCGACTGAAAGGGAGATTGATGAAGCTATGAAAGGTGAGAGCATCGGTGCGAGCATCATGGCTCCGATAACTGCGATTATACTGTTCGAGGCGATGCCGAGTGCCGCGATGGCTGACGAGGCGGCCACCAGGCTCCACTGAGTTATGTTGAACTGTCCGGCTTCCTGTGCCTTGCTGTATATCTCCTCCTGGCTCAGAGTGGAGAAAGAGCCCTTCGTCTTCTGGCCTTTCTTGATCAGGCTCTCCTGTTCAAGCACCCGGATGGATAGTTCTCCGTTCTCAAGGTCATCAATATCCTTCAGTTCCTCCGTAAGCTCGTCGATATCCTCTGACTCGACCGTGGCAGTGAACTCCACCGCCTTCTTCCTTCCATCACCGTCCTTCTGTACCTCGGAACTCGATAGTTCGCTGGAGTATTCCCTCAGAACGTCCCTGGCCTCTGACTTCTTCCTGTTAGGTGCCGTTACCTGTAGCTGTCTCACACGTTAAGTTTGAAACAACTGAATAAAAGCCTGTTCAGTTCTTCACGCTCAACTTGTTGTCGGAGGCTGATCTCAAGAGCCTTCCCGCCATGTCCGAACTCTTGGTAAGTGATACCTCTCCGTTCTTCCCGACCGTTGCTGTGAAAAGGAACTCATCGCCGTCGAATATGTCGACGTCCTGACCTGAGTGGCTTTCGCCGATCTCGAGGACGACCGAGTTTCCTCTCTCATCGATACTGTAGTCCAGGTCTTCCTGGCTTGAGGCGCCCCGGGGCTCGACTGTTATGCTGAGCCCAAGCTCTTCCTCTATCTCGTCTATCCTTTCTCCACCCTGGCCGATGATCTGCGGGATATCGTTCTCATCTACCATGAGTCGGATGTGGTCGTCGGAGATGAACTCTATCTGCGGGTTCTTTACGTGTTTCTGAAGGCGGTGCTTGATTTGGTCGCGTGCCAGTCTCTGTGCTCCGGACTCGACGCTTGACTCCTCTACAGGTACGACGACTGTCTCCTCTCCGTACGTGTATATCTCGTATTCTGGTGCATCATTCTCGAAGCGTGAGATCTGGACCACAGGCCTTGCGAGGTCTTCCTCCGTCATCCCTTCCGGTACTTTGACCGTCAGTTCGACCTTGTAGACTTTCTCGACTCCTGCGTTCTGGATGAAGATGACTGTGTCACAGACCTCGGGGATCATGCCGAGCTCGACTCGGCCGATCAGCCTCTGGACTGCATCAACCGCCTGCGAAGCGTGGACAACACCTATCATTCCGACTCCTGCGAGCCGCATGTCGGAGAATACCTCGAAGTCCTCCGTTTTTCTTACCTCGTCGAAGATAGTGTAGTCGGGTCGTGCGAGAAGCAAAAAGTCTCCGGTGTTTTCCATCGAGCCGTCAAGTCCCGTGTACTGCGTGATCCCTGGTCCTACGTCTAGGTCACGCGGCTTCTCCATAGTCTTGACAACCTTGTCCTTTTCCTCGTAGTGTTCGGCCAGTGCTTGGGCAAAGGTAGACTTTCCGTGCCCTGGAGCTCCTGCGATAAGCACTCCCTCGGCCTTCTCATCCAGCCGCTCCATCAGCTCATCGCTCAGGTCATAGTCGTCAAGACCGACCTTTGCGACCGGCCGAACGGCAGTGATCTCCGCCTTTTCGGAGAAAGGAGGTCTTGTGATGGCGATCCTGTACTTCCCGATCTGGAGGACTGTCGCGCCATTCCCCTCCATCTCCACCAGGCCGTCATCGCTCATCTCGGCGTTCTCAACTGTCTCGGAGATCAGCTCGTCGATCTCCTCTCTTTCGATTATTTCTTCGCCTATCTTCTGGAGTTCGAACTCTCCTGGCAGTCCTCTCTTCGCCTTCGCTACTTCTCCTTCCTTCAGGTGGACGCTCATGGTCTTGTCGTCGAAGTAGTCTTCCAGGGAGAACTCGAGTTCATCTTCCTGCTCGAAGAAACGTACATCGATATCTTTGGCCTCTGCTATTCGGTACTGGACGTAGTCTCCGGTGTAGAGCGTCGCACCCATCTCCTCGGCAACGTCACGGATGAGTGCGTCGATCCTGCCGTGGTGCGCCATCTCTATCTCTTCCGTTGTCGGCTTCCTGCCCGTGAAGGAGACCTCGATGGAATCGAAGTCGTGAAGACTCTCCAGCTCCTCGATACCTTTGTAACCGGTCTCTCTTCCCTTGTTCGCCTGATTCTCCAGCTCGTCGACCACGAACTCCGGGATAACGACTTCTACATCGGAGACTTCCCCCTCTTCAATCAGGTCGGAGAGCTCTCCGTCTATAATTATGGATGTGTCGGGTACAATTTTGTCTGTCATGATTTGGGCTGGTTCTGCTATTTTTAAAACTCTGTTTTGATGTACTGCGTTTCTGAGGATTCATCTATCCTGTGGGTGGTATAGGAGAGAACTGCGTAGTTTCTGCCTCCTGTGACTGTTAGTCTTCTATCACAGAATGTGTCGTCGAACATATCGAAGTCATCTCTCCATCGTCTGTACCAGTTCCCAACTGTTTTCTGACTGCAGCTCAAGTCTCCGGATATTTCAGAGATGCTGTGGTCTGTTTCGACAGTTTGAAAGTATGCATCCAGTTTTTCTCCCGGAATAGTGTTGAAACCTGTTATGCTCTGTATGAACTGGCCGGCCTCGCTGTCGCCTGCCATTTTGTTATCGTAGGAGTTCCAGATGGGTGAAAGCCCTTCCACTAATGCTCTGCCTTTGCTGGTGGGCTTGTATCCCTCCATTGTTTCATCCACAAGTCCTTCCCGTTTGAACTCTTCCATGGTATCTTCAAGCGTTGTATCTCCTACTCTGCAGACCATCTGAGGATTTACATCCTCTGTCAAAGCTCTTAACGCAGAAAACCTGTGGTATCCAACTTCCTGGTCTTCATCACGCTTGCTCCTCGGATTAGTCTGCACTGTTTTGAGGAGCGGTTCAAGCCTCTGACTCTTAACTGCTTCCCGCATATGGCCAAAGCTGTCGTGATTTGGCTCTGCGCTCTCCCGTATGTTGTGTAGAACCGCCCATGCCTGTAATCTTTCAGGTACTGTATTTTCCTTTCCTCTGGATTTGGCAAAGTTCTCTTCAGCATCTTTAATCTCCATTCCGTCTAGCGCCCTGGCCATCTTCTCGAGTGTGGGTTCAGGATCCTCCAGAGACATCTCTAAATCAGGCTTCGAGAAGAACTCTTAAGTCGGGTTTGTCACTGTCTGCTCAACATTCGTTTTTGGTCAACATCGCAGGATATATAAGGAGTGGGAGGGTAAATACTGGATACGAAAGTACAACATGTAGTGGGGAGGGGAGAAGGTTCTCCACGACATGTAGTGGTTGATTGTTCAGCCAGAGGTAACTATATCCAATGCACTGCATCTACTGCGACGACGGAGATACGCGGGTCGTCGACTCGCGAGAATCTGAAGGAAAGATTCGGAGAAGAAGGGAGTGCGCAGAGTGCGGCGAGAGGTTCACAACGTACGAGAAGGCGGAAGACTTCGACATCAAAGTCATCAAGGAAGACGGTGAAAAAGAAACGTTCGACGAGGACAAGGTACGTGAAGGAGTCGAGAAGGCCGCAAAAAGCACATCTCTCACAGATGACGACGTTGAGGAAGTCGTCGAATCCGTCAAGAACATGGTGCGAGGCAAGAACGAAGTAGAAACTAGAGAGATAGGAAACAGGATCAAGGAAGAGCTCAGCACCAGGAACGAGGTGGCTTACATACGGTTCGCCTCGGTTTACGACAATTTCCAGGATGCGGAGTCTTTCAAGAAGGCTGTAGAGTCTCTGAAGTCAAAATGATAACTTAACCTATATTTCCAAGTGGTTTAACCATGGCTAACAAAGTCAAACAAAAGTCAGATTTCAAACTGCCAGTCAAAAGAGTAACAGGCGACACAGTCGAGGAAAGACTGACGGAGAACGCGTACGAACGCATCCTTCCGTCGCGCTACCTCCTGAAGGACGAGGAAGGGGAGACCGTCGAGACCCCGGAAGAGATGTTCGAGCGTGTCGCCAAGAACGTCGCACAGCCCGACAAGGAATACGATGACGTGGATTACGATGAGAGCTGGCAGGAGTTCTTTGACCTTATGACAAACCTCGCATTCATGCCCAACAGCCCGACGCTGATGAACGCGGGCGCAGAACTGCAGCAGCTATCAGCCTGCTTCGTCGTCCACCCTGAGGACGATATGGACTCGATCTTTTCCACTGTTCACGACGCCGCAAAGATCTTCCAGAGTGGCGGAGGCATGGGCTATCCGTTCCACCTGATGAGGCCGAAAGGCGACATCGTAAGCTCTACTGGAGGAGTATCTTCCGGCCCTCTAAGCTTCCAGCAGGTATACGACACGATGTGCGGAACCATCAAACAGGGAGGGAAGCGCAGAGGAGCACAGATGGGAATCATGAAAGTAGACCATCCCGACATCCTCCGCTTCGTAACCGCCAAGAGAAAGGAAGGAAACTTATCAAACTTCAACATCTCCGTCGGACTAACAGAAGACTTCATGGACGCAGTCAAGAACGACGAAGAATACACACTCATCAACCCGAGAACCGATGAACCGTTCGAAGTCGCTGAGATGACTGCGGAGTTCTACAACAGCGATGAGGAATGGTATCCGGAGGCAGCAGGAAGCGACCAAGGGAAAGATGACAACTTCTGGAGAGACTTCGCACACACTTTCGGAGAAGAAGTCCAGAAATACGACATAGATCTCGAGCCAGGCGAAGAAATGACTTTGCCAGCAAGATTCATCTGGGAATGCCTGATCGACGGTGCATGGAGAAACGGAGAACCAGGGCTCTTCATGTACGACGAAGCCAACAAGATGCACAGCTTCGACACCGAAAAACACCCTGAACACCGGATAGAGGCCACAAATCCCTGTGTAACCGGAGATACATTGATTTCAACCGATCAGGGAGTATTCACTGCTGAGGAGCTTTACGAGCAGAGAATCGCTACTGATATAGTTGTCGACAGTAGACGCAGTGATGAAAAGGTTAAGGAGGCTTCCAGCGTCTATAAGACAGGTACAAAAGATGTCTACAAGCTAGAGACTGTTGAAGGATTTGAACTCAGACTGACGGCCGACCATAAGGTTATGACAGAAGACGGTTGGAAGGAAGCACAGAACCTTGAGGAAGACGATGAACTCCATATCCTAGACCGTGAAGGATCTTTCGGCCACGGAGGTTCAGAAGAAGAGGGTCGCGTCCTTGGATGGCTTGTCGGCGACGGCCAGATGAAGCAATCAGAGGAGAGAGCAGTACTCCACTTCTACGATGAAGACACAGAGATTTCGGAAGAATTCGCAGGGTACGCTAACGAAGTAGTTAGAACTCCTGAAGGGAACGGCGACTATGAGATAGGAGTACAGCAGGTCCAGAGAAGAGAGGGACACAGACAGACAGCAGAAGCCAGAGAAGAGAGAGTAAGATCGGAAAGACTCTACGAACTGGCTTCCGAATATAATCTGGATGAAGAGAAACTGCAGGTTCCTGAAAAAGTGTTCAGATCGAGCAAAGAGATGGCCAAGGGATTCCTACAGGGACTATTCACAGCTGACGGCTCTGTACAAGGTAATGTAGAAAAAGGCGTGTCTGTACGGCTTTCAAGCAGCGACGAAGAGCTTCTCAAGGAAACTCAGCAGCTTCTTCTCAACTTCGGAATCTACAGCAAGGTTTACACGGAGAGAAGAGAGGAAGGAAGAAGAGAGATGCCTGACGGCAAAGGAGGCATGAAGGAATACGACATCAAGGCACAGCACGATCTAATGATCAGTAAAGGTAGCCTTCTAGAGTTCCAGGAAAAGATCGGATTCCTCAGAGAAGACAAGAACCGGAAACTAGAAGAAAAACTATCCAATTACACAAGAGGACCTTACAGAGAAAAGTTCACAGCAAGAGTAGAATCTCTAGAGAAGGACGGACATGAAGATGTCTATGATCTAACGGAGCCAGACACTCACAGCTTCATAGCCAATGGATTAGTAGTTCACAACTGCGGTGAACAGCCGTTAGAGAATTACGAGGCATGCAACCTCGGACACAT
>JBDGTY010000038.1:0-4753 GCA_042216335.1 Candidatus Nanohalobium sp. | reverse complement strand
CCTCATTTTAGTTGCACTCCAGCACATGTGTTTTAACTCTTACTTGACAAACTCTAGGCATGGGGGATAAAGGAGACCTCTACAGGCGAGCTGGCGAACTTTACAATGATCTCTATACTCTTACACTGAACCTTGCTGAGGCCGCTGACTCACATAGCGCCGTACCTTTTGAATTTGATGAAGTTCTCTGCACCTCAGGAGAGGAAGAATACAAGAGACATCTGACCGATTCAACGGCTGATGACAGGATGAGGCTATACTCGTACTTTCTTTCACAGACATGGAAAGAAGCTAACGAGTTCTTTAACGGAGAAATGAGCACTAAACTCAAAGGAGATTTCCTGGAGGATGAAGTCGACTGGGATAGATACGACCGTATAATAGAAGACTACAACGGTTTAACTATGGACATCCTCCAATTGGATGCTGCTGTCGGGAATCTACTGGAAAGAACACCTACCGACGACCCGGAAGAATTCAGATCGGAAGAACTTGTCCATAAAGGCCCTGGCCTAGTTAAATAAGAGGAATATTAAAACCTGTTCTCAAAATCCTTACCAGAGCCGGGGTAGCCAAGTGGCCAAAGGCGCAGGACTTAAGATCCTGTCCCGCAGGGGTTCAAGAGTTCAAATCTCTTCCCCGGCAAACTTCTGAAAGTTTGATCATCAGAAGGCCTGCTTCCGCAGGCCTTGCAGAACTGTCGATCTGCTTCTTCTGACAGTCGGTTCAGTAATCTCTTCCCCGGCATAACTTTTCTACAAATCTCCGGCATTTCTCATAAATACCTGTAGGTCCGAATACTTACCATGAAAGCTGATCATATCGAAAGGTTCCTGGAGTTCGTGGTCGTTGGAGTCGTCTTCGGCACGGTGGAGGACCTGATAGCGGTTAAACTGGCGACGGGTGAGCCCTTCACTTTGAAGATGGTCGGTATTATTGTGGCTGTTGCAGTGCCGTTTGCAGCTTTCTCAGAGCTCTACATCGACCATCCGGAGATCCGGCCGATGAGAAAACTGGCTGGAAAAGCCGAAGACTTCCTGGGATAATCTCAAAAAGTCTGAGGTCTCACTATCTTCTATGTCGACTATTGTTTCATCGGAAGATGTGATGGGAGGCAAGCACAGGATCGAAGGCACCAGGATAAGAGTGGTGGACGTGGTCGAATCCTACCAGGAACTCGGCTGGGATATCGAAGAGATAGCCGACGAATACCGCATAACACCCCAGCAAGTCCTCGAAGCCCTCAAGTTCTACTACGATAACAAGAAAACTGTCAGGAGCCAGCTGATGGGCAGGGACGACACCATCAATGCCTGAACAGAAGATACTGGCCGATGAGCATATATCACGGACAGTGGTGTCGAAGCTCAGCTCCTACGGCATAGACACTGTGCACATTGAAGATGTAGGATTAAGGGGCAGCAGCGATGAATATATAGCGGATTACGCTGCCGAAAATGGAAGGATCGTCCTGACACGTGACGATGACTTCAAGCAACTCGCGGACAGCAAAGGCGTGGGAGTCCTTTACCTCACCAAAAGGCTGCGCAAAGACCGGACAGCGGAAGAAGTGATGAAGGTTATGAACTCCATGACTATGCAGGGACTCGAGGGTGAGATCATACACCTGCCCTGGAACTAGACGTGTTTTTACTGTTTCATCACAAAATCTTAATGTTCGGAAAATGTCGAACAGAAAACCTGTGAAATCCAAAACTGTCTAAAACCTCTGTAAAGTCTTCTAAAGATTCAGGATGTTGCTTGAAGCTTTCTGCGCGGTCTAAAAACGTTTAAACTGGTGTATATTTCTTCCTGTTTTTTGGAGTCTGAAAATCATCCTATATTTCCTTCAGGCGGTGGAGAGTTATCCTATAGATTTTTATCGGATTTCTGGCGGTTTTTTCCAGATTTTGAAGCCTCGAGAACGGTCGAAAACGGTTCGTGAACGGTTAAAACACGTCTAGACATCACAGTATTTAAAAAGGTAGGTCACCTTATTTACTCCAAGACGAAGCAACAACTATATCCCAGAAACCTGGGATAGTCCGATTCCCACTTTGGTGTTCGACCCCCGTTCAGCGATGGGCCAAGTTTTTTTACGGGAATCGGGATCCCGCGGAGAGCTACCCTTCCCTCGAGGGCGCTCCGATAACAAAAAAACAAGAACCCGAGGGAAAAGACGACTCGACACGAGGTCGTCTCAAAACACAACATGCGTGTCAACATGGTGTACAATCATGAAATCAATCAAGAAGCTTACCAACAAGGTAACAGACAACGTATCAACACTTGCTGGTTCCGCACTACTCGTAGGAGCAACCCTCACTGGAGGGGCAGCATTCGCTGCAGCTCAGAGTGGGTCCAGTGGAAGCAGCAGTATGTCTCTAGGCGACTATCCACAGCCGTTCGTAACAGAAGACGGCATGGTACAGACCTCGATCGTACTTGGCAGCGACGCCAAGGTAACCGACGTAGTCGGTGCAGTAGAGATCGCAGGATCTCTCGGAATGAACGCATTCGGAGAGGAATCCGTATCAGTTCCTGGAGGAGTAGCAGGAACATGGAGTGCACAGAACGGAGCAACACTGAACAGACAGAACAGCAACCTGTTCCTGAACGACCAGACAGACGCAGAGAAGACAAGCCTAGACTCAAGCGACCTAAGCATGCTAGGCACAACTGAGTTCTCCTCAGGAGACGACGAGACAGTAGAAGTAGAACAGGAGATCACGGTCGGAAGCCAGAACCAGCAGTTCGAATCTGTAGGCAACCAGGACGACCCAAGACTTTCCGTAGAAAACCCAACAAACCCAACATCCGGAAACAACCTGATGTCCGCAACTGTCGAGTTCAGTGACACAGTAGACTTCACAGGAACGGACGATGGCGACCAGATGTCTGCCAATGCAGACGAGTACATCGAAGACGGACAGGAAATCACTCTGTTCGGACAGGATTACACTTTCTCAGACGAATCCACAAACGATGAACTCGTCCTTTACGGATCAAGCAACCGTGTAGAAGTTAACACAGGATCTTCCACGACTGTTACGGTAAACGGACAAGAGGTAACACTCAAGGCTACTTACGTTTCCTCTGACGGTAACTCTGCAACTGTAACAGTTGGAGGGCAGACAGAGAACGTGGATGACGGAGAATCTGTAGGTCCTAGCGGAAACATCAGAGTATCCGACATCTACAGAACCGGTCCAGACGGACAGGGAATCGTAGCATTCAGTCAGGGAAGCAACGAACTTGTCATCCAGCAGGACGGCGACGTAGAGAAGAACGGAGAAACAGTTGACGGTGTAACAGTTAACACTCCGACTTCTTTCAACCAGACAGACAGCATGACATTCCACTTCGGAGCTGCTGACAGTGACAGTAACTTCGTACCAGCTGGTGGAAGCTACACAACACCTATCTTCGGACTCCAGTTCCACTACGGAGGACTGTCCGGAAACGTCAAGGAGAACCCAGCAGGACAGGTAGAAGTCCAGGCAAACGAAGACGGAGAAGCAACAGTATCCATCAACCCACAGGGAGACTCAGGTTCCAAAGACATCACCTTCGCAAACAACGACGCATCAAGTCTAGGCCTCGCAGCAGATACAGGCGAGCCAATAGCAACTTACGAAGGACAGCTCCTAAGTGAGGACAACTACGTAGTCCTGAACAACAACGAAGAAGCAAGCATGTACAAAGTTACAAGCTTGACAACAGAAGTCGACAATTCCTACAGCGACGCACAGGTCAGTGTGTCACTACGGAACGTAGTCACAGGAGACACCGTAACAATTGAAGAAACAGGAATCAGCGACACAGACAGCGAATCCAACTCAACCGCAAGGTACAGCAACGTACCATCCTACACATTGACCTCTGAGTCAGTTGAAGGAATGGACTTCGACGTCACATTCACCAACAACAAGGTAGCATTCAACAGAGCATCCGCATCCAGTGTACAGGCATATCCAAACCTCTACACACAGAGCGGATCAGCAGTATCCTTCACAGAAGACATCACATGGAGCGAAACTGCATTTGAGGCAGCTTTCAATAGCACTGACATGCTTCAGTTACCAAGCACAACAAGCTCAAGTGACCTCAGAGTAGACCTTGACAGTGCAGTAGGAACCGATGTCTTCGTAGATGGAGACAGCACTGGCCTCGAACTCAATAAAAGCACAGTCGTTGAGTTAGAGTCCGCAGGACAGCTTGATTACGTGCTGAACGTCAGTACAGGCGCCAGTGAAGTTACACTTGGTGTCTCCAACGATCAAGATGTCAACGCAACTGACAACACTGCGACAGTTGGTCCTTCTGTGGCTATGATTCAGCCTCAGGATGACAACGATGAGGAGCACGCTTACGTGTTCACTCCAGATGTATCCAACGGTGCTGGAACAATCAGTACCATGTACACAGGTCCTAAGGACTCTTCCGGAGCAGACATCAAGGAAGATGAGTGGGTAACAGCTGACCTCGAATCCGAGGACAGCACAACCGTAGGTTACAACGACTACGGTACCTACACATGGAACGATGAGAGCGACTCCGATCAGGAGACGTTCAGAGTACATCTTCCAAGTGGCCAGTCCACAGCTGGAATGGCTATCACCGGTTCCGAAGGAAGCCTCTCCACTTCAGGTGGCGGAGGATCCACGATGGCTGCACAGCCAACCTACAGCTACGCTCAAGGAGTTCTTGCTGACGATGGTAACATCGGTCAGGTCAAGAACAACGACAACGT
>JBDGTY010000037.1:0-7221 GCA_042216335.1 Candidatus Nanohalobium sp. | reverse complement strand
GCCTTACTTCCTGACGATCACCGCCAAGAGAATCAGATTGACCGGCTATAAAACCTGAAGAAATCAGTAGAACTGTTAGTACAGCTGCGAATTTGAATAGCGTTGATTTCATTCTAGTTTTTGATACCTCCTTTGTGAAATAAGAATAGAAATGACTTTTTTATTATTGTAAAGAGACCACAGTGAGTGAGTTAGAATTGGATTTTATTTCTAGAAAGAATCTGTTGCCTTTGGAGCTGGCTTTTTGGCTATTTTTTGGAGATTTGACAAATACATAGGTTAGGTATTTAAATAGTTAAATTACCTATGCATAGGTTAAGTATTTAAGTAACTGAGATAACCTATGTATTATGGCGTTGCTGAAGAGGCCGGATCGAAAACGAGGATTCAAGAAAGAGCGGATTCTCCGTGTCCTACTCAATCATAGCCAGGAGGAACTCAGCAAATACAAAGTGGCGAAGCAGGCCGAAGTATCCGGTCCATGGTGCCGAGAGTTTACCGAACGGTTGGAAGAGAAAGGGCTGCTGGAGGAAACCACAGTGAAGCAACCGCGGAAACTATACCAGGAGTGGCTTGATCTGCGGATTGAGCCGAGTCAGCTTAGTGTGTCGGTTCAGCAGCCGATGCAGCTACTGGAAGAAACGGACCTGAGATACGCGTTGACGACGTATCAGGCCGAGAATCTGCATCAGGGACTGCTGTTCACGTCAACTACCGACTTCTATATCTCTCCGGAGGACACGGAGGAGTGGCTGGAGATCGTTGAGGAGAAGGGTCTGCTGGGCGGAGGGAACACCCGTATCCGAGTCCTGGACGACCACGTCTTCTACAACCAACAAAATGTGGATGGCTACACTACTGTCTCTCTCCCACAGCTCATCCTGGACCTGCTTGAGGAAGGCGGGCCGTGTAAGGAAGCCGCTGAAAAACTCATCGACTCATTCCACGGTGACAATCTTGGTTAAATAGTCGCTTAGATATTCAGGTGAATATCTAATTATCTGGTTGGAAGAGTTGTTTTGCTCTTCGGTAGATGGGTGCGCCGAGCCAGCTGCGTTGTTCGGCGAGGTCATCAAGTTTGTCCAATGCCTCTTCTTTTTCGTGTACGTTTCTTTGTACGAGTGATTTGAGGACGATTGGTGAGATACCCACTTTGGCGTCAACGATTTGCTGGATTTCTGGGAGTGCTTGGAGGTCGTCGGTGATCAGGAAGTCCGCGTCGAGTTCGTTGGCGAGTGCGGCCGTACTTCCTTCTCCCAAGTCTATACGGGAAGTT
Organism: Candidatus Nanohalobium sp.; assembly: GCA_042216335.1. Classification (GTDB taxonomy): domain Archaea; phylum Nanohalarchaeota; class Nanosalinia; order Nanosalinales; family Nanosalinaceae; genus Nanohalobium. The sequence goes on along the minus strand of JBDGTY010000037.1, from coordinate 5,945 downwards.
TCTAGATCTGAGTCGGTACTGTGTACCTGTATTCTGTCGATCTGGTTGAGGACAATGTCTGCGGCTTTGCCGTGTCTGTCGTCGTAGCTGCTGGTCTCTTCGAGTTCTGCGACCACTGTTTCGGAGGTGTGGACGTCGAATTCTGTGAGGAAGGTGTCGATGAGTTCGATAGAGGCGAGTGAGATGAGGCTGCTTGTATCCGCGACGATCATTTCTTATTACGCCTCTATAGTTCTGCGAGGTCGTCGGCCAGGTCTTCGCCCTGCTCCAGAATGGTTTTGGAGCCGCGTATGGATTCGGCATCCTGCCGCCCAATGAATTCTTTGAGAACATCGAAGCCTATCTGGTCTTCGAGGTAGAGTTCGACGACGGCTTCCCGAAATTTCTCGTCGTCCTCTACATCCGCCAGGTATTCTTGAAGTGCGTCTCTGACGATCTCCGTCCGGTTTTTCTTGCTGACCTCAGCTGCCACATCCGCCTTCTCGATCAGGTTTTCGGGGAGCCGGAAGTTGACTCTGGTATTGCCCATTCACGAATCACCTAATGTATGTACATTGTACATCAATTCTTTTTATTAAGCTCCTTCACTCTATCCTTCACCTCAGTTCTAAGCAAAACCTTTCCATAATCATCATACCTAGACCTAAGCTCTTTCCTGAATACTATGATGAACCATTCATCATACCTGTTGTCATTGCGTCTAACCTTGTCCTCAAACGCTTCCTTGTTGTGCTCAAGATTGCTGCCGGTCTCCACCTCCAAACCAAAGATTTCACCGTCCTCCGTCTCTATCTCTATATCGGCATACTTCTGAGATGTACGCACCTTCTCAAACATTCCTTCCAGGAAGTCCTGGTACCCGTAAACAAGTCTTTCATGATCAGCGCTGTTCTCACCCTCGGTCTTCACCCACCGAGTCTTCTGGAAACCTCCCCTGAACAACGGCTCATTACTCTTCCCCCAGGAACCAGATTTATCCAAAGCCTCAACCTGGCCTTCACTCAATTCCTCCTCCTTCAACACCTTCTCACCGAGATCCAAACCATCGGCTCCCTCAATAGCCTCCTCATAATTCCTCCCGCCTTTCTCATCCTCTTCCATCTGAACCTCCTTCTCAGTTCCATGCACCTCCAGAGGAATATGCTGATCCTCTTTAAGCAACAATCCCTCACCGATACCACTACTCCTGATCATCTCCTTCTCCTTCTGATTAAGACTCAGCCTCTCCGCAACCTGATCGGCAGCCGCCCGGTCCTGACCCAGCAAAATCTTATTAGCAGTATTCGACAGGACAGCTTTCCCCTGCCGGGAATTAACCAGGTCATGGATCTCCTGAACCAACAAACCCAGGCTCAAGTTATACTTACGGCTGGACTTTACGGTACGATACACAAAACTGTTATCCGCCTTACCATGCGACTCACTCAACAACTCCCAGGCCTCATCGACCACCACCATCTTACGATCACCACTGTCCTCCTTCATCCGACTCCTCAAAAAATTCAAAACAAGGTGCATCAACTCCGGATAACTGGACTCAGGAAGATGCTCAATATCAAAGTTAACAACGTTCTCACGTACCTCAACCGTAGTCCTCGTATTCAGGAAATCCTCCGAACCATCGACAAACGGCTCCAGCTTATCAATCAAAGCACGGTAACTCCGTTTCTGAGCACGGTCACCCTCATTCCTTTCCATCACCTCCAGAGTCCTCAAAAGATCCTCCAGAAGAGGCGGCTGACTGCTCCACGAATCCGGATCATCCTTGTAAATACCATGACTCCTGTAAGTCCGGCGAGTAGCCTTAACCAGTTTAGACATCTGACTGGGCGAAAGACCATCCAACAATATACTGTAAAACTCCTTCAAAGAATTGATCTTCTCCCTGAACGTGAAACCCATCAAATCCAAAGGATTAATCATGTTCCCCTTCTTCACCGACAGCTCGATGTTCTCACCGTCCAGATCCTGCACAGTCTCACTGTACTCACCATGCGGATCCAGAACAAAGGTCTGGACGCCCTGACACGCGTAACGACGTAAAATAGTCTTAGCCGCAAAGCTCTTCCCACTGCCGCTCGTACCCAGGACCATCCAGTTAGGATTCACAGAACTATAGAAATCGGTTAAAACAGGCTGACGAGACTCACTGTTAACACCTAATAAGACGCCGTCGTCCTCCAAACTGGACGGAGTACCCGCAAAAGGAAACAGCTCAGCAGCAGCCCCTGAAGGCATGGAACGAGGCTGAGTATCCACAAAATCCTGTATCTCATTACCCCGGGTCGGAAGCGTCGAACGAAAAGCCTGAAGCATCTTAAAACGAGGCACACCAGGGATCAACTGCTGCTTATTCAACTCCGAACGAACATTCTCCGTATTCTTCTTCAAACCTTTCCGAGTATCAGCACCGGTCGTAATATTCAAACAGACATCGAACAAACTCTCCTCCCCCTTATCAAGCTTCTTATGCAGCGACCTGATATCATCCAAACGATTCTGAATACTCTCAGCAATCTCACCCGTCCGCTCCTTCATCCTCTTATCCTTCTCCAGCTTAGTCAACTGGCTCCGAACCTTCCTACGAGCCTCATTCTGGCCGTAAGGACTGACCCGTATAGAAATATCCATGCGGGAGTGATTCTTCAACAACTCAGAAACAAAACGATTATCGATACTGCGAGGAAAACCCTCAACCATCAAAGCACGGTAAAAAGTATCATTAATCTTCACGTAATCCTTACCGTTCTCGATACGGTTCGGCCTGATCAGATCCCGGAAACCAGGACCTGTCAACACCTCCTCACCTTTTTCCTCTTCCAGACCGAGCTTCTGCTTCAAAACTGACAAAGCGTTTTTCATCTATTGTTTTTCTTCCTCATTGACAATGTGAAAGGCGAAAAGTAGTGATTTTCAAAGTCAACGAAATCCCCGAAAAACGAGGCAAGAAGACGAGTAACCTCAAACTTGTTCAACCTTTTGGAAGCCAGCCTCTCCGGCAGCTTCTGCCTCACCAGTTCAACCCGCCGCATCAGCTCCTCCTCAGCAACATGAACATCACTTTTCCTGGAAGGAATCACGATGTAATACTTCCTCTTCTTGATCCCATGCTCCTCAACAAAACCCTTCCAGTAATCCCTGTACTCCTCAAAAAACTGTCTTCCAGCTCTATCCCCGTCATCGATCTTCTCCTCAAAGCTTTCAAAATGACTGTCCAGGCTCTCCACAGCATCCACAGTCCGCACATTGATATGGATAGGAAACTCCAGAGAATTCAAAAAATCCTCATACTGGCTTAAAACCAGGTTCCTCTCATCAACATTCAAAACATCCAGGTTAACCGGCTCAACCTCAACAAAACAGTAAAAACATTCCTCCCCAACCACAACACCGCTATCCCTTACATCCTCAACACCGAGAAAACTGTAGGCCTCATCATCCAGGTAACCTGCCTCCGAAACAGTCCTGAGGAAAACAATCCTATCCTTCAAACCTGACTCCAAACCCATGAAAGCAAAACCCAGCGACAAAAACACGGCAAACAGGGCCGAAACAACTCTGACAGACAGGGGTAGAGGCCTCTGCACCAGCACCGTAACAGCTATCAGGAAACCTGTCCCTAGGTAAAGAGTCTGCTTCCAGTTCAAGTTACCGACGATCTTCTCCTTATACCGCAGATCCTTAGGCAGCTTGTAAGCCATTCCCTCTTTCACCTCTCCAGTAAACGCCTCCGGCTAGGCCGAGAACTCCTGCTTCTACTGGTTTTCCTGATTTCCCCGGGACCTACCTCATCTTCACCCTGTTTTCTCCTGGACTTCCTAACTTTTCTCAAAAACCTCAAACCTTTCACAACACTGGTCCGGCCCCTGAAAGGCGTCAAAACCACTTTCTTCACAACACTCCAGTTGATCAAAGCCAAAACCGTGAAACTCAAGATATACGTAACCTCCTCGGCCCGGGAACCACGAGGCATAGAACCAATAACACCCAACAAAAGAACATCCAGAACAGGAAGAAACAAAACCAACGCCAAACCCTTCAAAACACCTAAACTCCAGTCATCAAAAACACTGAACGGAAGATTATACAGGAAAACACCGATAGGCATCAACAAAACACCGAAACGGGCCAAAACACGTTGAACAGCCAAAGTACCCACCAAAAACAACAACGAAACAGTATACACCCCGTTCTTATACACATCACGCAAAACCTCCGAAGGCGCACTCCCACTCACCACACTACTCAAAGAAACATCAGTCTCCAAAACAGGACTGTAAAACACACTCTCCCGAAAACTTCCTCCACTAGGAGAAACCAGGACAAAACCCAGGTCCGTAAAACCCTGGAAAAAACCCAATACACCCCGATAAAGGAAAAAACTGACAGAAACCAAAACCAGAGAAATAAAAGTCCTCTTCAAACCCTGAAACACCTGCTCACGGCGATCAGGATTATCACCGAAATAAATCACAGAAACAAAAGCAAAAGCAGCCGCAGGAACACTGAAAACAAGCAAAAAACCAGTCAAAACCCTCCAAGAACCACTCAAACCAGTCAAAGAAACACTCCCAGTCAACAGATCAACCACCAAAACCTCCAACTCATCATGAATACTATAACCCACCAAACCCATCAAAAAAGCCGCCAACAACAAAAACAACGCAAACTGAATCACGAACCACCACCCTCCTCAAAACCATAAAGAGAAATACCAGCAAAATCATCCCGCTCAACAACCCTCTCATGACTATCCAACAAATCCCCGAGTTCACTTCTCAAAACCTCAGCCCCGGAATCATCAAAACCTTCTTCAAAAACCCGGGCAACCTCCCTCTCAGTAAAAACCTGTTTAGACTCCGTCACACAAGACAAAGCACGAAGAACAAGATGCCTCCTCTCCACCTCATCCTCCGGCACCTCAGGAAAACTCCTCTTCAAACGCCGAGCATGAAACAAAGCATCCAAATCACGAGTCCTATCCAACTGCAACAAACGCAAAGCCCTCTCAGCACATTCCCGGGCCTCCTCAAAACGCTTCTCAACAAACAAATCCTCAGCATCCTCAACCAGTTCAAAACCTTTCACAGGAACATACCCCTGACGAAGAGACATTTCAACACCCTTCTTAGCCCGTTCAATACCGACCAAAGCCCTCTCCCTACTCCCATAACTCAAAAAACTAGACAGAGAACCCAGTTTCTCCAGAAACCTTAGCTTCCAGGACTTCTCCACATGCTGATCAAGACTCGTCTGATCACTCATATAGGAACAGTCACCACTCCCTCCTCCTTCACTGTTTATGCCACTGGAAAGTTACAATTAAAAAATCCCTAAAGGAACACAACCAAAAACCCTCCCTCCTCTCCTCCTCCGGCACACACATTAACACGAACCAAACACCAACAAGTGACATCCTCCCCGACCTGAAGGACGGAGCTTCCTTGCCGTTTAAGTGGTTCTCCTCCACTCCGTGCTTCACAAACTTCACGCCGTGGAAGTTTGGAGAGGCAGTTTCATCGTTAGGGAGTTCGTGGGCTATGTCACAGTAGCCCCTGCGTCAGCCAGAGGGCTTGTTTCAGCCTTACCTAACGCCCGCTTGGAGATGTTCCAAGCACCGTTGTAGTCTGCGTCCATTTCTGTTCCAGAGCATTTGAACCTTCCTCGATACCTGCTTCCTTTTTCTCCGCACTTGTGACAAGTCTGACTTGTGTATGCCTCATCTACTTCTATCATCGGCAATCCTCTTTCCTTCAGCTTGTAGCGGAGTAGTTGCTTGAACTTGTAGTGCGGGAATCTGTGAAGTTTCCTGTTCATCTCTTTCCCTCTGTCCTTGTTTTGGATTCCTTCGAGGTCGCCTACCGCCACAGCCAAACTGTTTTCTTCGCAGTAGTCTGCTATCTCTGTGGTTACTTTGTGTAGAGTATCTTCGACTTTGTTGTATT
>JBDGTY010000036.1:0-4545 GCA_042216335.1 Candidatus Nanohalobium sp. | reverse complement strand
ACGTGATTTGCTTATGGTAGATGAATTTGAAGATGACGATTTCGATGCGCAGTTTGAAGATGACGAAAATTCTGAAGAACCTGATTTTGAGGAAGAGGACGACTCCTTCGAAGAGGAAGAAAGTTTCGAGGAAGAAACAGTAGAGGAGTCTCAGGAAGAGTCTTTCGAGGAGGAAGAATCCGGCGAGGAGGATTCCTTTGAAGAAGATGATTCCGACGATGATCAGAAATTTGACAAGCCTGTTTCCGAGGGCGAAGTTGTCGAGGTTGAGATCGACGACCTAGGAAGCAAGGGAGACGGTATCGCCCGTGTTGAAGGCTTCGTAGTCTTCGTCCCCGGGGGAGAAGTAGGCGAAACTTACGACGTCGAAATTACCTCGGTCGGTAACAAGTTCGCATTCGGAGAAATCACCGAGTAATCGGTTTTCCCAAACTTTTCTTTTACCTCTAATTTTTCCGGAATTTCTGAACCCAGATCCTGAATTTTCCAAACCTTTAAAAGTACAGGTCGTGTTGTGACTGTAACATGTCACTCGAAGAGAAACGTCAGGAGGCGGAGGCTGTACTTGACTCTGCCGAGATGACACTGGAGACTTTCGGCGGTACCGGTAAAGCGGCTCGTGAACTTAAGACCGCGGTCACAAAGCTGGAGAACAAGCTTCAGGAAGCCGATTCCGAGCGAGAACTGGAGAAAGCCATCGAGGAAGTAAGAGAGTTGATGGAGGAAGTCGAGCAAAGCGGCGGAGACATGATGATGGACGATCCAGGTATGGAAGGCCCTGGAGGAACGGGTGCGCCAGGCGGCGGAGGAATGCCGGACGACGACATGCCGCCAATGTAAAAACACTCTTTTCCAACACTTATCCATGGATTTTTCTTTCACAAAACGCAGACTATTTTTCGGACTGATCCTGACTGCGGCATTGATTTCGCTTCCTTCATTCTACCGGCATCTCAGGTTCTTCTTCTCCGGGCAGATCCGGTTTTTCATGGCTCAGAATGCCTGGCTGCTGGTTGCGGGGAGCGTCGCTTTCTTCCTTTTGTTCCTGATACCTTTGAAGTTCAGGAGGAAGGCTGACTGGAGGAGCGCCGGGATATACACGGCATTCCTGATATCACTGTTCGTGGAGATGTACGGTTTGCCGCTGACAGTATACCTCTCCTCGGCCTTCGTCTCAGTACCTTCCTCTGCTCAGGTCCCGGGAGTAGTATTCACCTTTGCAGGATTCTTCGTCAACCTCTGGATGCTGATAGGATTGATTGTTACCTTCATCGGTGTGGCGATTGTGGCGGTCGGATGGTACAGCGTCTACAACGCCGACGGACTCGCCAGAAACGGGATCTACAGCTATTCCCGGCATCCGCAGTACCTCGGCATCATCTTGATCTCGGTCGGCTGGTTCATCGGCTGGCCCACACCATTGACAGCTCTGCTCCTCCCGGGAGTGATATACGAGTACTACAGGTTAAGCAAGGAAGAGGAGAATGAGGCCGAAGAGGAGTTCGGAGAGGATTACAGGAGGTACGCTGAGTCGACCCCGCAGTTCATCTGAAAAATCCTTAAACCTCTGGACCAGGAACCTGTAGACATGGAAAGTGATGTCGAGGAAAGGATCTTGGAGTCTCTGAGAGATGGTTACTCGCCGGAGGAGATCGTTGAGGCGATGCGGCAGGACGGCTTCAGCGATGAAGAGATAAAACGGGAGGTATCCAATGCCCAGAGAAAGATCGAGGAGGTAAACAAACCGGAAACCGAAGATGGGGAAGGCCCTGTTTCGAAAATAACCGGTTTATTCAGTACGGACGCAGAGGATCTTTCACCGGAAGATTACAGTTTTCCGGCAGTCATGCTTCTCTCCTTCGTATTCCCTCCGATGGCGTACCACTTCCTGAAAAGGGACAGGCTTGCAGTCGTTAATCTGGTCACGCTGAACTACTTCTTGCTCGGGTTCATAGCAGCGCCGATCCACTGCTACACCATCATGAAGTAAGCATAAAAGAAAGCAGAGATACGTCAATTTATGCCACCTGGACAGGGAGACCAGTGCCCGTTCTGCCATTTCATCAACAATGCAAAGGATCAGCTCTACATTATCGGAGAGACAGAGAACTTCTATGCATGGCTAGAAGCACCTGAGCCCCGTGCCAAGGGACAGGCAAATGTCATCCCAAAAGAACATGTCGAATCAGTCCTTGAGTTTTCCCCCGAAGAATGGAACGAAGCGACAACTCTTCTCAGAGAAGTTATGGAGAAAGTCATGGACGGATTAGGTGCTGACGGGATATCAGTTACCATGAACGTGAAGGAAGCGGGCGGCCAGATGCTGCCACACGCATACATACAGATATTCCCAAGATTTGAGGAAGACGAGAACGCAGGTACACCAACAGGAGCAATCTTCCCCCAGCGAGAAGATCTGGCATCAGAAGAAAAATTCGAAGAAATACAGAGTAAAATGAACAGCATATCACCGGACTTCGGAGTCGAAAAGGTCGAGCCACACCCGGAAAGCCAGAAGTTCCGTGAAGACGAACCTGCGGCAGGTTCAGAAACTGATGAAGAAAGCGGAGAACCTCAGGGAGAAGAGGACGAAGAACCACAACCGAAAAGGGGAGAGAGCATCGAATGGCTGTAGAGATAAGAGAAGCAGAGGAGGAAGACGCCGAATTACTGGCGGAGGATTTCTGGCTTCCGCTGGCCAGGGAGATGGAGGATTACCACGAGGTCAATGAACTGGATGATGATGCGGGGGAGACCGCGGTCGACGGATTTCAGGACAGGCTGGAAGACGGGAAGTACAGGTTCTTCTTTTTAGAACTTGACGGAGAGGAAGTCGGATACGTCTCGCTGGAGAGAGGTGAACGGGAAACAAGAGAACACGGCAAATGCATCGCTATAGTCGGAATCTTCGTCAAAGAGGGCTTTCGCGGAGAAGGATACGGCACCCGACTGATGGAAAAGGCAAGGGAATATGCCGAAGAACTGGATGCGGACTACATAGTGGTCGAGGCCGAATGGGACAACAGCGGTGCCAGAAAGTTCTACAGCGAGAAAGATTTTGATGAGAAGAAGGTAAGGTACGTGAAGATGCTGGAGTAGACCCAAGACTTTTACGTGTTCGTACCTATACACAAATTATGAGCAAGAATATCTCCGTATCGGACGATGTTTACAAACGACTGAAGCGTGAGAAAGATGGTAAGAGCTTCAGCGACGTAATAGGAGAAAAGATCGAATCCGGCGGTCGTCTCTCCGAGGTCTCTGGTAACAAGGTACTTGACAGAGACACTATGGAAAAAGTCAAGGAGGATGTTCGCACGGGAAGCGGGAAGACTTTGGAGAGGTTGGAAGAGTGAAGCTTCTCGACACTTCAGCGGTTGTGGAGATTGACCGCGGAAACACCGAGAAAGTTGCGAAACTTGACAGAGAAGGAAAACACGCGATCTCACAGGCAACCATTACAGAGATGTTCATGGGCCTGGAGTACCGGCACGAGAGAGGAACCAAGAAGTACAGAGGAGCGCGGGAAGACCTTGAGAAACTTCTGTCACGGTTCAAAGTTCTGGAGATAAATCGGCCAGTCTCGATAGAAGCCGCCCGAATAATGGCAGAACTCAAGCAGAAAGGAAAACCTGTCAACGACCTGCACGATACGTACATAGCCGCTACAGCACTGAAAAATGAACTCGAGTTATTGACAAGGAATATACAGGACTTCGAAGAAGTGGAAAACCTTCAAGCCACAGAATGGAATGAATACTGAGATGAAAGTTACTCTACTGGGCTCGGGCGACGCGATCGGGATGCCAGCTCCTATGTGCAACTGTGAGTACTGCCGAGAATCTGAGAGAAGGCGGCGCTCCGGGCTTTTAATCGAGACGGAGAATTCTACCGTCGTGGTCGATATTTCGCCGGATATCAAGGAACAGTTACATCACGAGGAAGTCTATGATGTCGATACGTTTCTTGTCACGCACTTCCACTACGACCATTTCTGGGGCATACAGGAACTGAATCATATGGCCTTGACTGACAGCGACCACGTGTTTAACCCAGAGGAGTTTGACTTCAACGGCTGGCACGACCGAAAGATCAACATTATCGGAAATAAAATCACTCTGGATCACATGGAGGAGAAACACCATCTTGGAAGAGTCAAGGAAAGCGGCAACATCGTATTCAACAAAATGGAGAAAAACGAAGCCACAAAGTTCCAAGATTTAAAGATCCATACTTTTGGAATCGACCACGGTGAAGAAGGAACTACACAGGGCTATGTGATCGAGAAAGACGGGGAAAAAGTTGTTTTTGCACCAGATGCATGGGAACTGGAGGAATCTGATGTATATAAGGACGCGGATCTGTTCTTCATTGAAGGTCAGTTGTTCGATGCGGAAGGCCACGCCAACCAGGCAGTCCTAGAGGATCAGATCAAAGAGGCTAATCCGGATAGGGTAGTGCTTCTGAGTGTGACCGAACACCTCAACCAGATGCACACAGAGGAAATGAAAGAGGTGGCTGAGGAGAAAGGCTTTGAAATCTGGA
>JBDGTY010000035.1:1713-8382 GCA_042216335.1 Candidatus Nanohalobium sp. | reverse complement strand
TACCGCTCTGGCTCCTACTAACACACATATAACACACTCCCACACACCAGACAAATCAAAATCCAGAACGGCCCAGTACAGACCTAAACCCAAACCAGGGAAAAGATACCCGACACACCCACAAAAACCACTCATCCTACTCAGAAACCAGGTTCCTAAACACCGCATAATACTGGCCCCGGGAACCGCTGCGGTAGAACTCCAACGCCTGACCGTTACCAGTACCGCTCGAAACCAAATCATCATAAATAGTGGAGGCGTCGAATTCCAGGCGGATCTGGGTTTCACCACTGTACCGGCCTAGACCTTCTTGTAGCCTTTTTTCCTTCAAGAATTTCTCCTATCATACTCAGTTCCTAACTACAAATTTTTAATCCCAGAGATCAAAAGAACAATTTATGAAGCAGGAACTTGAAAACATAGAGATAACAGAGACGGCGGAAAACGATCTGGTTGAATTGCCTCCAAAAGTTGAGGAAACCTTCTTCAGCAAGACAGTGGCTGCGGACAAAAACCTGAAGCTAAATGCTTCACCCCAGCAAACCTTCAACAAAAGGATGTCTGGGAACATGCATCCTTTTCTCCAGATGAACTTGGGTAGAGACTACCGCGCCTGGTTCATTGAAGGCGAATACCTTGAAAAGCTGGAAGACGAGAAAATATACGCAGTCAAAGTAATGACTAAGAAAGACTCCAAAAAACTTACAGGTCGGATTCAGAACGCTCTCGCTTACGCTGAATCCGTTCTCTAATACTTTCTATATCGCTTGAAGTATTGCCTTCAGCAGCATCCTTCAAAGACTCCCTAAACTCCTCCTCAAGCTCATCCAAATCCTTATCACCACTCTCAACAACCTCAGGCATAAACCCAAATTACCAAAGAAACTATATAAAAACCATGCTACCTCGCCTCAGGCGATCAACACCCACCTACTAAGCATACCCTCATCACCCCAGAGGAACAGGAAAACGACCTACATACCACATACGCACCTAAAAACTGTTACCCTCTCGACCCACCTGTAAAAACCGCCCAACACTTCCTGCCTACCTTTAAACTCCTCTATTTCTCTCTACTCCAAAACCAGGTTCCTAAACACCGCATAATACTGGCCCCGGGAACCGCTGTAGTATAACTTCAACGCCCTTCCACTTCCAGTACCGCTCGAAACCTTAGCATCGTAAGTCAAGTGGGTCCTCGTCATGGCTTCCTGGTTTAATTGACCTCTTCAGGTTTCTTGGCTCCGTGTTCTACTAGTTCGCTGTCAAAACTGACTAATTCACAGTTTTGAGATTCTGCAACTTGGAGTATTAAACAGTCCTGAGGGTAGAGAAGATTCTCTATCTGCATCTGATTTGATTCAATGAAATCAGAGGAATCCGGAATAATAATCTCCAAGCTCTCAACCACCTCTTGAACCGTCTCCTCGGCAATTTCCTGATCTACTCTTTTCTTCTTCGTTAAAACGGTTCTAAGCTCCATCACATTCAAAAGAGAAGTATAGATCTCATTTTCGGACTCTAAAACATCCCGAGCAATCTCAGATTTCTCACCTTTCTCAGCTAACGCAGCTACCAGAATATTGGTATCGACAAAAAGCTTCACCGCTGAATCACTTCTCCCTGATCTCTCTTACCTCTTCAACGGAATCCAGATCCAACTCACGGAACCTGCCGTAAAAACCATCATCAAACCGGCTGCCAGAACCCTTGCCCTTACCAGCTAAACCCTTCACATCACTAGCAACAATACCCATACACTTACAATACAAGCCAAGAATTAAATCACTTATCCTTAATTCACACCAACCACAACCCAAAAAACCCATTCTCAACTTACTCAAAAACCAGGTTCCTAAACACCGCATAATACTGATCCCGGTAACCGCTGCGGTAAAACTCCAACGCCCTCCCACTTCCAGTACCACTCGACACCAAATCATCATAAATTTTGTAGCCGTCCCATTCCAGCCGGACCGTGTTTTGACCGCTGTAACCCGAGACATCGAAGCTCCGAGCCGTCCAACCATGCTGTGAATTGGTGGAGAAAACCTGACTGCCACCCACATAAACATTCACAGTATAGTCGCCGAGCTTGGTGTCGACCTTGAGTGTGGAGACACCAGACAGGTCAAAACTTCCCTCCCAGCCACGAATATCGTTGCCGTCGCTCCCGGTTATACTGCCGAAGTCCTGCCAGACAGCCTTGCTGCCTGTACTGGAAGACCACAACGTGTTAACCGCATAGCTCGAACCCAAAACTTTACTTCTCGCCATCAAACTCCAAGCCACAGCATCCATAGCAGTACTACTCCCAGCCACAGCATCCATAGCTGGTTCTTGGCCGCTTATTGTTTGCATTGCTTGTTGGTCGGATGCTACTGTGTTCATTGCTGTGCTGTTGTTTATGAGTGTGGTCATGGCGGGTTTGGATGAGGCAGTGGCTCCGAGGAGTAGTGGCCGGTTTATTATCTTGTCGATGTCCTGTCCGATGTTGTTCTGGAGTTCTGTTTCTGTGTAGCTTATGATTCCGCCTGTCAGGTCTTCGACCGGTGTGCTGTTGATGGTGTTGACTCCTGTTATGTCGGTGTGTTGAGGTCGAGGTCTGTGTTGAGTGTGGCGGTTCCGGGTGTTCCTCCCGTTATGGAGAAGAGTGTGTTCCCGGAGTTAGTTATTTCGAAGCTGTTTCCGTTGGTTACTCCCTGTGTGGCTGTTTCTGCCTCGACGTCGCTTGTGCCGGAGCTCTGAGGCTGTAGTACACTCCATTTTACTCCGGTTGCTGCGGAGCTCAGTGCCAGTCCTCCTGCTCCCAATCCAAGCATCTTCAGGAATTTTCTCCTGGAGACTTTTCCGTCTTCTCCTGGTTTCTCTGCTTTTTCTTCTGTCTTTCTTTCCCGGAGTTTTTCATCCAGCTTCTTCTCGATGAGTTTTTCTATGTCTTCTTCGGACTGACTGCCCATGCTTCTTTTGGGAGTGCAGGATAAAAACCTGTTGATGCTGGGTCGGGCCGTATTTAACTTTTGTTCTTAAACCAGCATTGTATGAGCGATGAGGAAGAACTCTTGATAGACCGTGAGGATTACCTTGCACACGGTGTGCATATCGGAACTAAATCCCAGCACAACGACATGGAGGAATACATCTTCCACGTCAAGAAGAATCAGCTGGCGGTACTTAACCTTGAAGATACTGACAAACAGATAAGGAAGGCTGCCAAAAAACTGGCAGAATACGAACCCGAAGACATCCTGGTAGTCGGAAGGAAGGATGAGGCAAAGGAAGCGCTCGACGAGTTCGCCAACGTTACAGGAGTTGACTCGGTTATCGGACGCTTCATGCCTGGAACCTTGACTAACCCGCAGTCCGACAGCTTCACGGAGCCGGAGCTCGTCCTCGTAACTGATCCTGAGACCGATGCCCAGGCGATCGATGAGGCAGTCCAGACCAACAAGTACGTTATCGCGATCGCTGACTCGGAAAACGAGCTTGAAGGAGTCGACATGGCGATCCCTGCCAACAACAAGTCGGCAAAGAGCCTTGGCATGGTTTACTACCTGCTTGCCCGTGAACTGGGCGAGGAGAGAGGCGAGGAGTACGAGTTAGAAGCCGAGGACTTCCAGTCCGAGCCTGTCGAAAGAGAGGGCGAAGAGGAAGACGAGGAATAGCAGTTTCTCGGCAGAGAAACTCGCTTCTTAGAAAATCTTCGATTTTCGGCCACCACTTTTCCTACTTAATTTCACCTTTACTTCTGTTTCTACTTCCTGGTTAATCGAATGCTTTAAACACGGGCAGCTGTAAACTGGTTGTATGTTTAACATCGGTGGCGACGACAAGGAGAAACTCGAGGAAAACATGGAGGAGATCAAGAACATAGTGAACGAGGGAGACTCCCAGCAAAAAGATACTGACAGCGAACCTGATATGAACGAGGTGCCGGAGCAGGACGACCAGGACTTCGGTGGCGGTCAGCATGACCAGGGCTTCCAGCCCGACACAGGGAACGACCTTGACGGAGGACTGGAGGGAGAGGCCAGAGAAATCGAAGATCTTGTTGAGGAAGACGAGACGGAGATCGGCGGAAACATGGACCAGGACCCAGGCCAGAATCAGCAGCCGCAGAACAATCAAATCAACCAGCAAAACAGCCAGATCGGTCAGCAAGGCCGGGTTGGTCAACAGGCAGATCAGCAGAGTCCTGTCCAGGGAGCGCCGCAGCAGAACGATCGGATGCAGCAGGATTCCCAGGTTTCGCAGACAGGTCAGCAGGACCAGGGCCAGAACGTTCAGGGCCAGCAAGGCATGCAGCAGAACCAGCAAAGCCAGTTAGGTCAGGGTCAGCAGCGCGGCCGCGGAAGGAACAGGCAGGGAAACCAGAGAAATCAGAGCAGAGAGCAGCCACAGTCCGAGGACGAGCAGCTTGAGGATATCCAGGACCAGCTGAAGGATAAGATAAGCTCGCTGGAGGAGACTCAGTCCCGGAGAGGTCTGGAAAGCAGTTCCGAAGAGGAGGAAGAATCTCAGGATGTCGAGGTCTCGGAGGAACCACAGTTCCTTGAAGTTGAGAAGTTCGAGGATATCAAGGACATGATTGAGGAAATGCACTACCTCACCACGGAGATGGACGACGTTATGCAGCACCTCGAGAACGGTATCGAAGAGGACGAAGGCACGATGGACGAAGCCGAGCAGATCGTCGACGAGTTCCAGGCCCGGAGAGACAGGATCGAAACCACGCTGAGGGACAACTAAAAAAGCATCATCTTCCTATACTTTTTCTATGAAACGGCAGGAAGTTATCGAGGTACTTGAAGAATACGGGGACGCACGCTCCGAGCAGAAACTCATCCAACTACTCAAAGAGGAACTCCTCAAACACCTGGAAAACAAGCACGTGGACTCAGCAGCCCAGAGACACGAACTCAACCTCATCATTCGGGACATAGAGGAAGACCTCGACTGGATCGAAAACGAGAAGCTCGCCGAGTTCGACCCAGAACAGCAGTAGCTTATGAGGGAGAAAGTTGCTTACATAGCCCCAGGATATCCTAACTCCACTGAAGCGGATAACTATCAGGAAGTTGGCAGCTTCTTTGAGGATAACGGATTTGAGGTAGAATATATCGATCCGGACTGGAGCACCGATATGGAGGAAAACCTTGAACAGTTCTCACAACTTGTTGAGGAAGCGACCCAAAAGTACGGCGAGCATGAAAAATATTTCTTCGGACATTCCCTCGGAGCGATGTGCCTGTTCACTGTTTCGCCAGAGTTCGAACCGAAGGCTAAGATAATGGCGTCGATGTCACCAGAGTTCAAGGAGGAGCACGAACTCAATGCAAGATGGGCGATTAAAGCAGGAAGAATCTTTAACAGGATTTCAGGTCTATTCTCGGAGCCTCTGAGTATGGATTATGACAGGCCTAAGCTGGAGGATATCGACGTTACAGGAGACATCTACTTCATGTACGCGGAAAGAGAGTACTACGGGTTCTTCGGAATAGACTCATTAGGCTTCGGTAGAGAGACCACCGAGAAGAGACTGGAGATGTTCCCGGAGGCAGAGAAAATAGTGGTAGAAGGTGCGAAACATCAGATGACATCGGACGAATATCTCGGTGAAATTGAAGACGTCATTGATGAACTTTGAACTAGATGTCGTAATTTGATGGTATAAAAAAGTTCTTTCCTTTTTATGTTACATAGCCTTGATGATCCAAGGTTTTTGTGAAAGGTGAATTCAAATAATGGCATACCAGAAGTTCGAACCAAACGAGTCTCTAGCAGAGAAAACCTATAACGCGATCGAAACCGCTGCAGACACCGGCGAAGTCCGGATCGGCACCAACGAGGTAACGAAGGCGATCGAGAGAAACGAAGCCGACCTCGTGGTCATCGCAGGCGATGTTTCCCCTGAAGAAATCGTGATGCACATCCCTCCACTTGCAGACGAGAAGGACATCAGCTACACGTTTGTACCTGACAAGGAGGAGCTCGGTCTTGCAGCAGGCATCCAGGTCCAGTCCGCAGCTATCGCAGTAACCAAGACAGGAAACGCGGAAGACGAAATAGAAGACGTCTCAGAGAAGGCAGCAGAGCTACTGGACGCCGAAGAAGACGAAGAATAAAACAAAAGGTGAATAAGATGACGAAAATCAAAGATTTTCTCTATCACCAGAAACTCGGTGAGTTCCGGTAATGCCAGCAGCAAAAGTTATCGAAGTAATGGACGACACAGGCCACAGGACCGTACGAAAGGTCCGATGCAGAGTCATCGAGGGCAACGAAGAGGGCAAGATCCTCGTCAGGAACTCTCGAGGCCCGATCAGAGAAGACGACATCGTCAACATCAAGGAAACGGAGATGGAGGGATAAACCTATGCCAGAATGTGATTACTGTGGCGACGAACTGAGCAAGACCGACGGCAAAATGAAGGTCCTGAACTCAGGCGAGAAACTCTACTTCTGCTCCTCAAAGTGCGAAAAGAACCACGACAAGGACAGAAGCCACGACTACCAGAAAGAAGAGTAGTCAACTTACTACATTTTACTTTTCACTTCATTTCTCAGCACTTATTTAATGTTTCAAGAGTTCTTTCTATTTAAGGTGAGTTAGAGATGCCGCGCCAACCGATTCTATCAGTACTTGGACACGTCGATTCCGGTAAGACG
>JBDGTY010000035.1:0-1613 GCA_042216335.1 Candidatus Nanohalobium sp. | reverse complement strand
GATGCCGCGCCAACCGATTCTATCAGTACTTGGACACGTCGATTCCGGTAAGACGACGATTCTTGATGAGATAAGGGAGTCACGGATTGTCGAGGGTGAAGCTGGCGGCATCACACAGATGATCGGGGCCACCGAGGTACCGATCGAGACTGTCGAGGAAGTGTGTGGCGGTTTGCTGGAGTCGCTTGACACCGAGCTCACGATTCCCGGCCTACTGTTCATTGACACGCCGGGCCACGCAGCATTCTCAAGCCTGAGAAAACGTGGGGGCTCGATTTCCGACATCGCAGTTCTTGTAGTTGATATAGAGGAAGGGGTGCAGCCGCAGACGGAGGAGGCGATAAAGATACTTCAGGAAAGTCAAACGCCATTTGTCGTGGCATTAAACAAGATTGACAAGTTGCCGGGCTGGAAGACGGGAGATGAATGCTTCAGCATCAACGTAAAGAACCAGTCGGACAAGGTACAGCAGAAGCTTGACGAAAAGATCTACGAGCTGATGGGAGAACTCAACGAGTACGATATAGTGGCCGACAGGTTCGACAGGATCGACAGCTTCCAGGAAAAGGTTGCCATGGTGCCGACATCGGCCGTAACAGGAGAAGGCATGCCCGAATTACTCATGGTGCTCTCAGGGCTTTCCCAGAACTACCTCGCAGACAGACTGGAAGTACATGAAGGAATGGGTAAGGGAACGGTCCTGGAAGTAACTCAGCAGCAGGGACTCGGCACCACAATCGACGCCATAATCTACGACGGCAAGGCAAGGAAAAAAGATAAACTAGTCTATGGAACAAACGAAGGAGTGAAAATTACGGATATCAGAGCTCTCCTCGAGCCACGCCCATTGGAAGAGATACGATTAGACAAACAGTACCAGGAAGTAGATGAGATAACGCCGGCAGCCGGAGTCAAGATATCTGGGAAAGACCTGGAAGGCGTGATGTCCGGATCACCCATCAGAACAGCCAGCGAAGAAAACTTGGAGGAGGCGAAGAAGGAAGTCAGAGAGGAACTGGAAACCACGGAGTTTGAAACACACAGAGAAGGCGTAGTCGTAAAGGCTGACTCACTCGGAAGCCTTGAAGCCATGATGCGCGAGGTGGAAGAAGCAGAGATACCTGTTCAGAAGGCAGAAGTCGGAAAAGTGACGAAGGGAGATCTCATCGGGGTTCAGAACGAGGAACCAGAGCACCGGGCTGTACTAGCATTCAACACAGGTATGACGGACCAGGCCGCGGAGATCGACCAGGAGAAGGATATACCGGTTTTCTCCAGCGAGGTAATCTACGAGATAATCGACAACTACAACACCTGGAAAAACGAGCTGCAGGAAGAACAGAGGGAGAAAGCCCTTTCAGCAGTGACAAGGCCCGCAAAGATCCAGGCCATGCCCGACCACGTATTCAGGAAGTCTGATCCTGCCGTGATAGGCGTCAAAGTACTGGAAGGCGTCCTGACGCCAGGATGCGCACTCATGGACGAGGAAGGGGAGAAGATCGGCACCCTGAAGTCCATACAGGAGGAAAACGAGAAGATAGAGGAAGCAGAGAGAGGTAGCCAGGTCGCCGCATCCATACAGGGAGCAACAGTCGGCAGAAACCTCGAAAAAA
>JBDGTY010000034.1:25466-32250 GCA_042216335.1 Candidatus Nanohalobium sp. | reverse complement strand
GAATCTCCTTCTCCTCTCCTGTCTCCCAGTCCACAGTCTTCTGGTCCTTGGTTATGGATGTCGGAGCGTGAACCGAGACTTCTCCGTAAATCGGCTGTCCTGTGGTGATACCGCCCTGGAGCCCGCCGTGGTCATTTTCCACGGGTTCGGGGTCGCCTTCCTCGTTAAACTCCCATTCATCGTTTCGCGAGTGACCGTTGGTGGTCCTGACTTCTTTCCCGAGGCCGAACTCGAAGGAGTTTACTGCCGGAACTGACATCAGTGCCTTTCCCAGCCTGGCAGGTACTCCGTCGAACCGTGGCGCACCCAGTCCTCTGGGCACGCCCTGTACCTCGAAGTAGACTCCGCCTCCGATGGAGTCGCCTTCTTCCTTGTACTCCTTGATCCTTTCCTCCATCTTCTCCGCGGCTTCCTGGTCTGCGCAGCGGACATCGTTCTTCTCCGCCTCCTTCCTCATCGTCTCGAAGTCGACTTCCCCGGCTTCTATGTCATCTAATTGGTTTGTGTGGGCTTTGACCTCTATGCCGTGTTTGTTGAGTATCTTCTTTGCGATTGCGCCGGCCGCCACCCAGTTTACTGTTTCTCTCTGACTGGATCTTCCGCCTCCACCCCAGTTCCTGGTTCCGAACTTCGCTGAATATGTGAAGTCTCCGTGGGAAGGTCTCGGCGCGGTAACAAGCTGGTGGTACTTCTCGGAGTTCGGGTCCTTGTTCTGGATTATCATCCCGATAGGGGTTCCCGTAGTATAACCGTCCTGTAGTCCGCTCATGATCTTGACGGCGTCAGGCTCGTCGCGAGAAGTGGTGACGTCTGACTGCCCGGGTTTCCTCCTGTCAAGCTCCTCCTGTATATCCTCTTCGGAAAGTTTGAGTCCTGCGGGGCATCCGCTGACGATGCATCCCATGGCTTCTCCGTGGCTTTCCCCGAATGTAGTGAGCTGGAACAACCGGCCGAGACTGTTTCCGTTCATATCTCAGGTTTCCCGCACAGCGTTAAAGACTTTTCGAAACCTCAATCCATTTTCTCGACGCTGGCGCCCAGTCTCTCCATATCATCGAAGAATCCCGGGTAGGAGATTTCGACGCACTCGGCAGTACCTATTACCGTCTCACCTTCTGCCATCATCCCGGCAAGCGCCAGAGACATCACGACCCGGTGATCGTCCCGGCCGTCGACCTCGGCACCCTCAAGACTTGACCCATCGCCGTCCACGACAAGGTGGTCCTCACCCTCCTCCACCTCGGCACCCATAATCGATAGCTCCGTGGCCATGGCCTCAAGCCTGTCAGTCTCCTTGAAACGCAGGTGCTCCGCGTTGACTATCCTTGTCTCTCCAGAGGCCTGCGTCGCCAGCACAGCCACGGTCGGCACTAGGTCCGGATTATCGGAGGCATCGAACTCGATACTCTCCAGCTCGCCTTTAGAAACCTCAGCTACTCCTGAATCCTCGTCCCACTCTACTTCAGCCTCCATGCGCTCAAGGACATCAAGTATGGCTTCGTCCCCCTGTGCACTAGGGTATAGGTTCTCAACTTTCACATCTCCTGCTAACGCACCGGCGGCTAGTGGGTAGGAGGCAGAAGAGAAGTCGCCCGGCACCTGGAACCTTTCTGAGGAGTAGCTCTGGCCTCCTGGAACCTCGAAACCTTCCGAATATTCGTTTATCTCGACCCCCATGCTTTCAAGGACCTCTATCGTGATGTCGACGTACGGCCGGCTCTTCAATTCGCCTTCTATCTCCAGTCTACCGCCTTCATCCGTCAGAGGCATGCAGAACAGCAGCGAGGAGATGAACTGTGAGGAGACTGTGCCGTCGATGCTGGTGTCGCCTGAACCTATCTCTCCGTCTACCACAAGTGGTGCTGTGCCATCGTACTCGGTCGAAAAAGCCTCAGCTCCCAGGTCAGTCAAAGTTTCGATCAGTGGGTCGTTGGGCCTTTCTATCAAACTTTCATCTCCTGTGAGAACTGCGGCTTTCTCGGCCAGTGCCGCGGCGCCTGTAAACAGCCTCAGGGTCGTCCCGGAGTTACCGCAGTCAAGTATGTTTTCCGGAGTTTCAGGTTCTCCATCGACACCCTTGATCCTCAGCCTGTTCTCAAGTTCGTCTACCTCTGCCCCAAGCATCTCCGCACACCGGATGCTGGCCTGCGGATCGGCGCTCATCAAAGGGTGTTTTACTTCCAGTTCTTCGGAGTAAAGTCCGGCGAGGATGGCTCTGTGGGTGTAGCTCTTGCTCGGCGGTGCCGAGACTTTTCCCGAGACTTCAGAATCTTTAATTTTTACCTTCATTCATCTCCGCCTCCGATCTCCAGCATCTTCCATGCCTCTGCGACTTCCTCGACGCTGAGCTGGCCGGGAGCAGTCTTCTCTCCCAGGCTTGCGTACGTTATCTTCGAGCCGTGTACTGGTGAAACTATCCTCGTGTATGAGCCTGGGCCTCCCATCGCCATCGCTGCGACCTCTGTATCTGCCTCCTCGGCAGCTCCGAGAAGCTTCAGCGAGTCCGTCGGTTTTTCTGCCTTCACCGCGATCTTTGCGACATCTCCTATCTCTCCTGCTTTCTCCAGAGTCTCAACCATTTCCTCTTTTCCTGGCGTCTTATCGAAGTCATGGCTGGAGACTATAACCTTGACGTCTTCCTCCGCTGCTTTCTCTATTACCTCCTCGTGGAACTCTTCCGCATCCAGCTCTATGTCGACTGAGTCCCCGTACTCCATCGCTTCTTTCAGTTCCTCTATCCTTTCCTCTTCTTTTCCTGTAAAGTAGCCACCCTCCCATTCAGGCCGGTTCGTCACGATGACAGGAAGCGAGACATCCTTTATGTCCTCGATGCTTCCCTCGTAGAGGTCTATCCTTACCTCGACGGCGTCTGCGCCCTTTTCCCTGGCTTCCTCCGATTTTCTCCCAGGTTCTGAGGTCAGGCTTGCGACTATCTTCGGCTCCGAGAAGTCCATCATTTCTCCACCAGCGATTCCTCTACCTTTTTCCCGAAGTGTCGCCCGACGTCCTCGAAGAAAATCTTAACTTCGTCTCCTTCCTCGAGGTCTGTCACGGCCTTCGGGCCTTCCGGCGTTCCAAGTTTGATGGTCTCGGCATTCTGTATCAACGCCTTGGCTTTCTCGCCCTCGTATTCGGCTTCGACAAGCATCATCGGACGTTTCTCTATCTTTGCTCTTCCGACCACGGCCTTCCTCGCGTTTCCTTCTCCGTCGACTACCTGGACGTTGGTGCCGGACTCTATCTCGCTGAGGTACTTCGTCTCTCCTCCGGGTACTCGAATGTACTGGTGTACTCCGCCCGCGTTCACCCTGAAGGGGCGTGAGGCGACGTAAGGTGATTCAGCGGTCTCCGCCTGAACGAAGAACAGTGCCTTGGATGTAGAGCCGACAAGCATACCTTCACCGTGCTCCATAATTGATGAGGTATCTACGCATACTCTATCGGCCATCTCCGTCTGCTCGACGTTCGTTACCTCGGCCTCTACCAGTTCAAGTTCTTCAGACTCGGCCTGGTCCCGTTTCTTGACTGTTTCCTTGATTTCTCCGGGTTCTTCCGCGTCGAGAAGTACGGCGTCGGAACCTTTCTCCAGAGTCTCGAACGCCGTCACCACTTCCTCCGGTGAGTCGGCGCCCGTCACGAGTTTCGTTTCGTCTCCTATATCTGCGATCAGGTTTTCCAGCGGGATAATCTTCCAGTCCTCTCCTATCGCGACAAGGTTATCGACTTTATCCGCTGACTCGGCTGCGAATCGCTCCTTCTCCTTGTCGTCTATCTCGATGTACAGGCCTCCGCCCTCTACCTGGCTGGCGTCCTCCAGTTCGTCCGGATTCTCCCTGGAGTCTTTCTTTACCAGTGGTATGTCTGCCCCGGATTCTTCTGGAGTCTTGGTTATCGCTGCAGCTTTAACGTCGCCAAGCTTCTTCAAGTCCTCTATTTCGTCTTCGTTGACGAGTATTGCGTCTACTCCGCTTTCCAGTCCTGCTGTTATCAGTGGTTTCCTGTCCTCCCAGCTTCCTTCGTCGGCCTTGAGCCAGATCTCTTTCATAGTCCTGCGTCCTTCATGGCTTCCTGGACTGTTTTATCCCTGTGGACGATGCCTGAGATCGCGTTCACCATTCCGGAGACGTCGTCCTGCTGGAATACGTTCCGTCCCATCATTGTGCCGCTGACACCGATATCCATCGCATCCCGGATATCCTGCAGTACTTCCTCCTTCGAATCAGCCTTCGGCCCTCCTGCGATGACGACAGGCACGGGACATCCTTCCACTACTTTCCTGTACTCGTCCGGTTTGCCGGTGTAGGAGGTCTTCACCAGGTCTGCTCCGAGCTCAGCTCCCATCCTCGTCGCGTGCGCCAAATTATCTACGTCGGTACTGTCGACATCAGGTCCTCTGACGTACGTCATGGCTGCGAGCGGCACGCCGTACTTCTCGCATTCGTCCGATATCTCTCCCAGGTCCTCAAGCTGGTGCGGCTCGGTCTCGCTGCCAACGTTGATATGAAGTGAGACGGCGTCGGCACCTCTCCTCAGGGCTTCTTTTGCCCTGCCGACGACCACCTTATTGTTCGGCTCCCCTAGGTCCGTCGAGGCGTTCAGGTGGGCGATGAACCCTATCTCATCGGCTTTTTCCTTCGGCACCTGTCTCAGGTTGCCTTTCTGCATCAGCACCGCGTCACCGCCCCCGTCAGCTATCTCGGAGATGGTCGACTTCATATCCCTCAGGCCGTCGACCGGGCCGATGGAAACGCCGTGGTCCATAGGCACTATCAGAAAGTTACCGGATTTTGGGTCTCGAATCCTGTTCAAGCGGATCTCCTTGCCCGTCATGTGTCCATAGATGTCGTCAAAGAAACTTATATCTTCTCCACGCCACCAAAAACCTTTTCAGGATAAACCCTCCGAAAGGAACCAACGGCATGCAGCTACAGGACTACAGGGAAAACCACGCAGGAACCACCACCATACGCATAGCGGTCGAGATAGACGACGCCGAGTACCGGCTGAAATACCAGGACAGGGATGGTCCTACAGCAGGCGTCAGGCTGGAGAGAAAAGATGAAACCATCTACGCAGGCAGCATAAGGAGGAACTTCACTCCCGACGAAGACGGACTCAGGGAGGTCGTCTGGCAGGTCTTCGAGGATTCCCTCGATCCAGAAATCTATGAAGTGCTCAGGGAGGAGCCTGACGAGGTAAACGGCATGCCGGGAGAC
Source organism: Candidatus Nanohalobium sp. (assembly GCA_042216335.1). Classification (GTDB taxonomy): domain Archaea; phylum Nanohalarchaeota; class Nanosalinia; order Nanosalinales; family Nanosalinaceae; genus Nanohalobium. Next base: position 27,034 of record JBDGTY010000034.1, on the reverse strand, counting down.
GAGATAATCTATGTCCCGGACAACGAACCAGGCATAGCTGATAGATGAATCATGCTGGAAATTTCTGGCCCGGATCAGGTCTGGCGAAACTAACTTAACTCTTACCTGACAAAGTTGAACCATGTCGAACTCTGGTGGATGTTTTTGGCAACCGGGACTCAGATGACTCCATCAGATTCAGGTATCTCGGCATCTCTTCTGTGAAAAATCTCTCATGGTAACTACTTCTCTGTTATTTTTGCTCTGGAATCTCCGGGATCGCTCTTCAACGATAAAACAGCCTCAGCTGTGGCTATATCCTTCAAGCTGACTGCAAACAACTATTTAAAGGTTTTCAACGTATTCTGGACTACGTGAATAGAATCATGAATGCTTCAAACGTTGCTGACGCGGAAGCCCGTTCTCTCAGGAGTTTTCGGAAGGGTGGACGCTTTTGGAAAGTTCAAAAACTTTGAAAAAGACGGGAAGAGGTGCTTGAGGGTTGAGGCCGGAGATCTCGAAGGCTCCGAAGTTTCGGAACTTGTGGAAGCTGCTGAAGAAGCAGGTTTTGAAAAATTCTCTGTTGCTCCCGAGCTTGAGAGCCTGTTATTCAGTACTCTAACGGTTTTTCTACGGCCTGAACCTGTAAGCGATAAACTCGAGATTGCTGTAGAACAGAGAGGTGATTTCTGATGCCTGAACTCGCTACAATGCATCCTGGGCCGGGGCTCGAAGCCGGCGACAGTGGTGAATACGCCGGGTTTCACGAAGGAAGTTATACTGAGCTTGATACTGATTTTGAGCACTATGGAGAGTTCATGGCTGCTGTGTATCTTGCCTCGAAGGCAGGAGATCATCTACTCGAGTCTCAGAGAGATGCTATAGAGTCGGAGTCCAAGGGAGGCAGCGAGGTTGTCACCAAGGCCGAGGAGGAGCTTGAGCGGCTTGTCGCCGACTATCTGGGTGAAGAGGGTTATGATGTGGTCGGTGAGGAAACCGGTGGGGAAGCGTCGGACGGTTACTTCCTCGTCGACCCTGTCGATGGTTCAGGCAACTTCAGCGACGGTGGAAATAATTATGCGTTTGCTATCTCCTACATAGAAGATGGCGAGACCAGGGCCTCGGCTGTCTCAACTCCACGCAGACACGATCTGGAGGACGGTCGGAAGCTCTATGCTGCTGCGGAAGGCCAGGGAGCCTTTCTGCGGGGTCGGCCGCTCGAGACAGGTGATGGTGAGGGTTTCTATGCGAAGGTCAGCGACAGGAACAGGGAACTAAGACAGGATGTCGAATCCCCTGTGTTCAACGGCCTTAAATCGCTTGAAGGTAACAGGGTAAACAGCCTAGGCGCCGCAACCGTCGAACTGGCCGAGCTCGCCGAGGGATCGGCCGCCGGAGTCTTCCAGGGAGCAATCCACGGCTACGATGTGGACGCGGCCAACCTGATAGTAGAGGAGGCAGGAGGCGAAGTAGAGATGTTTGAAGGTGATTTCAGGGAATTCCCGGCGCTGATAGCCGGGAAAGACTATGAAACAGTAGAGGAGATCAAGGAGGTGTACAGGGATGAAGTCGGAACTATCGAATGAGGA